>CAMAVD010000377.1 GCA_945861575.1 Akkermansia muciniphila | reverse complement strand
AGACCGCCCCCTTCAAAAATAGGCGTGGGGTTCTGAAAGTTCTTGGGCGCTGTCTCGTATCCATATCGGAAAGCAATATTGTCCCGGAACCCGCTATCGACTCCCACCACGGTGAAACTCCCGTCGGTATCTGTCCACGTCACGGCTGGCGTGTCGTTCACCACCGCGACCCGTGCATCGGCGACCGGCTCACTCGCCTCGTCGCGGACCACACCACCCACGGTAACCGTGCTGGGAGATCCCACAGTAACCAACACATGCCGACTCAGTTTGCCCCCTTTCATGTCTGAGATCTCGCAACGAACCACGTAGTGCCCTACTTGCTCAAAGCTCCGACCGACCGAGGCGGCGTTCGGGCCAAACCCGCCGTCGCTGTAGCTCCAGGCGTAAACGACAGGATCGCCGTCCGCATCCACCACGTCCGCAGCTACAAAATCAACGCGCTGGCCGGGCGACACGAAAAGAGAAGAAGCCTCCAATTCGAAGCTGGGAGGGCGATTACCCGGAAAAGGACCCACCTGGACCACAACATCGATCCACTCGTTCCCCTGATCGCGTCCTTTGCGTGTCGGGGTGATATGAATATCCGACTCCCGATCGGAAAATGTGCGACCCATCACCAAGGGTGCATCCTGAAGACCGTTCGGGCTCCCCGGAGTGGTGTCCAAGAGCTGGGAAGTGCCTTTGGTGCCTTCCCATGGGGTCCAGTAGACCTGCACACCACTCGACATCCAGGAATTACCTGTGAGCAGTTGGCGATGATCGACCCAGTAGGAGCGATTTTTTCCTTTCCGACCGATTTCTTTGTCGACATTAATGGCATAAACTCGGCCATTTTCAACGGAAGGTCCATCGAAGGCATACAAACGGTTGGTCTCACTGCGCGTGACGTGCGCCACGTTGGCGAGCGGGAGCCATTTCAGACGGACTTTGTGAAGCGAGTTGAACTGTTCTGCGAGAGCGTCACCCCGCCCCATCCAGTCGTAGGGATCGCCATACTCGACATCATAGAGAAGGCTGGAAGCGTCATCGACGAAACGTCCATGCGCGTTCACGGCGTGATGGCCAAACTCGCTATCAGGATCGATCGGCAGAGGCGGGTTTGGCTGGTCCGGCCCCGCAACCTTGGATGTATCTGAGGCGTTTGCATGCCACAGCCCCAAATTATGGCCCAACTCATGAGCTATCACCTTGGGAGTAAAGGACTGGATCCAAGAGCCGCGAGCACCAACAAAACCAAGACCGCCCCAATCAAAGCGGGGGACATCTCTGTGCCCAACGACATCCAAATTGTAGTCATCAACGTTGAAACCAGCCTCCGCAGACACACGCCGGGCATCTGCCAGGAGAGCGAATGGTCCTGCCTGTGAATAATAGTCGATGGTATTCGGCAGCATCAACAGCGGCGTGATGGTGGTGTCCATCTGAACCAAATTGTAGGAGGCCGTTCGGTAGTATTGATTGACCTGATTCATCATGACCGTCAGGGCATCCTTGGAAATCGGCTCGGTAGGATAATCAGGGAATGCCACCCGCATGAAGAGGACGCGCAGGCGACCTTGGGTCACATACACAGCCCGCCCGGGTTCCTGGTTCGTCGGGTTGGAACCGCCGAGGTCACTGGGCAGCAGGCGCTGGCTGTTCGCCAAACGATAGCGATCATTCAACACGGCCCCATGGGCGGCAGAGCAAATTCCCGTCAAACGCGAACCGAGTGCAAACCAGCGGCCGTTCCCGGTCTCTTGTGACTTGAGTCCGGAGACTCCGCAAACAGGGTCGTTAAGCTCGACGCCATTGGCTTGCAAATCCGAGGCCTCTTCCTGACTCAAGACTCGGCCCGAATCCTCAGAGATCGCTACCACGCCTCCCAAAGCCACTCCCCAAATTGGCGTGCCCTTTTGAGTCGCTTGCCGCTGTCGTGCGCCGTAAACGTAAGCCCGGTAGCTCTGACCGTTCAAGTGAGCCAAGCGCTGAATCGGATCGGCAGGATCGGAGCCCGCAGTCTTGGCCACGGCCCCCAGCACATCCAAATCTCCCTGACCACCCACGACTCGTTCCACCAAAGTATCAAACGCCGAGGGCAGTTCCCGGCGCACTGCGTAAGGAAGCGCCTGCTGAACAGCCGCCTTCGGGTGGGTGCGAATCATCTGTTGGAATTCGGCTTGGCGCGCTTGCGCGAGCCTCAGACCTTCCCCCAGAAGAGTGGCACGTTCCGAAGCTCCAGCCTTCGCGTAACGTTCCGACCAAGACTTGAAGGCCGCTAGGGCACCCGCAGGCTTGGAGACTGAAGAAGTCGCGTCGGTCGCCGCAACCCGGGCGGGCTGCGCCGTCGGGGTCACCGGAGAAGTGAGGGGCGCTTGGGCAGGAACTGCAGAGACGGCGCTGCTCTCACGCGTGCGACTTTCCTGCATGAGCCACCAAAGCCCTCCCAAGGACAACATCGCTACCAATGCCACGCCAACTAACCGGTTCGGGTTCCTCATAAAACTCAAACTACCTGATTCTTAGGGTCTACCAAAATCCACTGTATTCAGCCACGACAGATCCTGGACGCAGGGTATTTGTAAAGAGACCCCGCTCCCGGAGTAAAGTCACGGCGAGACAAGCAGCATGTTACTATCAAGCCCTTGATCCCGTGGCAAGCTATGGTTGCGAGAACTCGGGGAAAGAATCAGGTCCCCACACCATATTTCCACTTGCGTTTACTGAAACAGCTCGCTCGCAGACGGAGACCTCCGCAGCCAAGTCCGGCTCAGACTTTCAAACGCGCCACACCCAAAGTCACCCCCCCCCACCGCGAGGGAGGCGTTTCCCTGCTTGCTCCGACTCATCCAACAAAGTATAGATGCAAGGTACCTTGACCGGAGTTCCTTGTGTGCTGTGACGGGATCGCCCACCCCGACGACAGGCATGAGATGCGACCAAGACCGATCGTTGCTGTTTCTGTGAAAGAGGCCCCCATTGAGCCTCGTAGTCATAGAGGGCAGCTGAGCCTGATACAGCGATAGAAGACTCCAAAAAAC
>CAMAVD010000376.1 GCA_945861575.1 Akkermansia muciniphila | reverse complement strand
CCCCTCCCGCCAACAAGGCCATGGCCACTCGCGGCCAGTGGTCACGCCCCACATCTGCATTGATAAGGGGCGTTCGCCCAAACTCACCCCACACCAGCACGGTCACGTCCTTGTCCAGGCCGCGCTCGTGCAAATCATCGACCAAGGCTGTGATGGCCTGATCGAAGATGGGAAAGTCTTCGCGCTCGCGGGTGAAAATGTCGTTCTTCGCCCCGCCATGCCAATCCCACTTGCTGTAATTGACGGTGACCACGCGCGCGCCAGCCTCCACAAGCCGACGGGCGACCAGAAAACTTTGCGGCACACGGGGCGCGCCATTCTCATCAATGTGACGCTTCTCATCCCCTGTCCCGTAACGTGCAACCACGCGCGGGTCCTCCTTTGAGAGATCCAACGCCTCGGCCACTTTGGAGGAGGTTAAAAGCCCCATGGCTTGCTGCGTGAACGCATCCAAGCCCTGCATCTGCCCATTGCTGTCCGCGTCGCGACGGAATCGATCCAGGCTGGCCCGCAAACGCAGACGATCAGAGAGCCGATCGTAAGTAATGCCTTGCAAGGTCAGATCCTTGCGGCCGGGGCCCAGAGGCCTGAAAGAGGATTGGGCGACACCGAGCATGCCGGGACCCGGTTCGTTGTACGGGCCGTGTGTACACTCGTAGCAGACACTCACGAAGGGAGGGGTCGCAGGATCCACCGCCCCTTTCAACTTGCTCACCACGCTACCCAACTGAGGCCAGCCGCCTGCAGGCGCCAGATCGGTGCGGCTGTCACGCCCGGTATAGCACTGCGCAGCGCTATGATCATCCTGAGCACCGACCATCGATCGGATCAGGGCGAACTTGTCCATTCTCTTGGCCATGCGCGGAAACAGCTCGCAAATCTCAATCCCGGGCACGTTGGTTCCGATCGGCCGATGCGGCCCTGCGTATTCGCGAGGCGCATTGGGTTTGAGATCGAACATGTCCTGGTGCGGTGGGCCACCTACGAGATAGATCAGAATCACCGATTTGTGCGAACTTCGAATGCCGGCCTGCGACTCCATCGACAGGAGATTCGGAAGAGAGAGCCCCGCAGCACCCAGGCCGCCGATCTTGATAAAATTGCGCCGAGAAACGCCATCGCAAAACGGGCGCGCTGGATCCTTTGGGCCAAAAATTTTAAGCATGTCGATTTTGCCAAACAATCCCTGGTTAAGTGCCACTACGGGATCCTTTGACGTGGTTGAGCTTAGCGTCTCCGGGGTGTTTGAACACGATAAAATCGTCCCCCCCCTACCAGGGGATTGGTGATCCGCTCCAGCCGGGTGTCGACTTTTGCGGGGTAGTCAGCCAACCGTGTCCAGACGGACGCGGCCAGATCTGCCGTAACCTCCAGCGTGTAGGTGCGGCCTGCAACGGCGGTGAACTCGAGGGTGCCACCCAACTCGGATGCCCCCACCCACTGGAGGCTCAAAACGCTGGCAGAGTCGGCAGGGTCTGTTCCTGCCATGAACTCCTCCAAGTTTTTCATGCGATCCCCGTCTCGATCCAAAACTGCGTCTCCCGCCAGCGCCGGGTTCAAACCCCACTGAGTCTCCCAGACATCCGGCAAACCATCCTTATCGGTGTCTGTTTGCAGCGTGACGCTGGCAGTGCGGCTGATGATAGCGGTTTTCCGAGCCGCATTGCTAATGGTCACGCTGAAGTTCGTCTGAGCACCCAAAACATTACTCACCGTAAGGAAGGCTGTGCGTTCGCTGGACGTGACGAGTGCCCCCGCAATGTCGCCGCTACCACGCTTCCATCGATAGGTGATCGGCAGCGTCGCCGTGTTGGTGACCTGCACACTGAAGGTGACCGCCCCCCCAGAGGGAGCTTGGACATTGAGTGGCTCCTGAACAATGATCGGATCAATGAGCAGGACCAAGGAGGCGCTGGAACTTAGGACTGACCCAACGCTATCGGTCACCCGAACGCGGTAATCACCCGCATGGGGGAGGTCGACGTTTATCAGTTCCAACGTGTCCGCGGTGGCCCCGGGAATCTCGATTCCATTCCGCTGCCACTGGTAATGCAAAGCCGTGGTGCTGTCCGCCATCACAGTAAAACTCACATTCGTTCCCGGGCGCGCGAAGACACTCTGCGGCGGGTTTACGATTTGCAGGGGCATCAACACCGCCAAACGTGCCGGCAGACTCTTAACAGCGCCAAACGCGCTCACAACGTCCACAGCGTATTCTCCATCGTTGATCAGTTGGGCGTTGGGCAAGATAAAGGAGGCGTTCGTAGCGTCCAAAAGCCGACGACCCTGGAAACGCCATTGGTAGCGCACGGGCGGCGGAGATCCAGTGGTCACCTCGAAGCGAGCTTCCTCTCCCGCGACCACAAGGGTGCTCCTAGGATGGGCAATGATTGCAGGTGGGTTACCAACTACCCAGTCTGCGCCTGGGGTCGGCAGGGCCGAAATCCAAGCTCTGGGCTCGTTTCCATAATGCGCCAAAGCCGCGCGCTGAAGCGAGGCACCGGCACCATCAGCGCTGCTCGACCCAGGGGAATCTGACCAGGGATACTCGCTACGGTATCTCACTTGGTCGACCGCGAAAAAGGGGGTCCCGGAGGCTGTCGGCGTGGCGGGTGCCTGAAGTTCGATCAACTCACCATTGTTCTGCAAGCTCCCGGCGTAGGGCCCTAGGATCGTCGTCGACGCCGCCACGCTGTGACGGAGGCGGAATTGCTGAGGATCGTCCTTCACGAGCAAGAAATGTTGGTGCGCCCCGAGCGTCAGACCCGCTGGGAAAGTATATTCCAAGCCAGCGATCTTCCATCGATTGGTTGGGGAAATCGCATCGAAGAGGCTCACCGATTCATCCGTACGGTTGTAGAGCTCCAGAAACTCGTCCTGAGATGCTTGAGGATGGTAGTGGATCTCGCTAATCACCACGGCCCCCAACAACGGTCCCGTGTTCGCGGTCCCCAACGAGTTCCGGCTCTGAGGAGCGAACGATTCCTCGCCCCCACTGTTCACATAACGACCGATACTAAGCCCGTCCGGTGAGCCTCCAAAATCCCATCCGTGGGAGTATCCGGTCAACTGCCCGGCAGCGTCCGCCGAGAAGAGATAGATGCTTTCACCCAGG
>CAMAVD010000375.1 GCA_945861575.1 Akkermansia muciniphila | reverse complement strand
AGTTCATGCAACCCATGGCCGATGCCGTTGATCACCTCCAAGGCACACCCAACTACCAAGTATACTTCATCCTTCAGCAGCCATGTCTCATTGGCGTTCATTGGCGTTCATTCGCGGTTAACGTTCAAATCCCCCATTGGATCCGGATCCTCTTTTGAGTCGAGTAGATTGGGCGCTCACCGGCGGCACTCTGGCTCCGGAGCAGTTCCAAATCATTCGCGAGGCGATGCTGCGGATTCGTCCTCCTGGTTGGCAGTGGTATCGCGAAAGACTTCGCCTCGCGATCAGGTGGAGAAGAGTCTACGAAGATTGCCCTTAGGGCTGTAATCCCACTCGGATCAAATTGAGCAATGGGCGAGGGTCAGACCATGCCTGGGGCGGGCACCATTTCGTGGTGGGCGGCGCGGTCAAGGCACGACGAATCTATGGGGAAGTATCCTTGGCTCTTGGTCAATCCGGAAAGCGGGCCGGAGGTGAATCCCCTGGATACTGGAAGGGGCAGGTTTATTCCGACGACAAGTCGGGATACCTTTTTCGCTGAGCTGGCCTTGTGGCTGGGAGCAAGCCGTGGAAGTCTGACCACCGTGCTGCCAAATATTGGGAACTTTATTAGCACGAGCGGCTCCGTGCCGCCGGTCGGCTTTCTGGTTTGACGCTCGCAGGCCGTCTACCTCAGAAAATCGTTCCGCAGGGTGCCCGCCATGGCTATTGTTTGGTTCCAGTGTTTTCTGGGCGTCGGCCTGCTAGAACCAAAATCCGGCTGCCGGACTCATGTCCGGGGGGAGAAAAAGCCGACAGGCTGCTAGCCCATCCGCCAAACGATGCGAGCTTTGTTTAGGTCGTAGGGCGACATCTCCATCTTCACGCGATCGCCGACCGTCAGCCGTACCCAGCGCTTGCGCATCTTGCCGCAAATGGTCGCTAGCACGATATGGCTGTTGTCCAGTTCGACACGAAACATGGTGCCCGGGAGCACCGTGTGTATACGACCCTGGACCTCTATATGTTCTTCTTTCATGACTGAGACTGCCAACTTCTATTCCGACCCCGCGTTTCCGCCACGGTCTTTGAATCCGATACCGACAGAAAAGCGAGGCTCGGGTTCACCCGAACCTCGCTTATGTGAAAAAGTGTAAACGAATCGCTTAGTAGCGATCGCGGCGCCCGCCACCACCACCACCGCCGCCGCCGAAGTCACGGCGTCCGCCGCCGCCGCCGCCGCCACCGCCGCCGCCGCCTGCACGCTCTTCACGAGGGCGAGCGATATTGACCGTCAGGGCCCGGCCGTCAACAGACTTGCCGTTCATCGCCTCGATAGCGCGCTGCGCTTCTTCAGGGCTGCTCATGGTCACGAATCCAAAGCCACGAGGACGGCCGCTCATGCGATCCATCATCAAGTTGGCTTCCACAACCGTGCCGTGCGCCGCGAAGGCGTCCTGCAGGTCGTTTTCCGTGGTGTTGAAGGAAAGATTTCCAACAAACAGTTTATTGCTCATGTGATATATATTGCCGTCCGACGAACACTAGCCTTACCAAACTGTTCCCGACTATCGGGTTTCAAATCGTCATGAACACTGAGTCCACCTGAGGATTTACCAGACCTTGGAAGAGACAAGCTATCTTACAGGCACGGGCAAGTTGGACTAACCGAGTTAAATAGCAATATTTTTTTTGAAAAAAGTTATTGGCGGTTGGAGCGGATTCTGCAGGAGGGGCAAAAGGCGACAAAACTACAGGCTTGGCCTCGGTTGCCGATTCATTCCTTGGTGAAGCTCTCGGCAGAGCGGCCATGTCACTTAAAATCGGCGTTGCGGGTTTGCTTCCCCGCTCGTAGCTTGCACTTCGAATGCTGGAAGATCGGTCCTATATGCGGGAGCCGTCCTATCAAGGAGGCCTCTCTGGAACGGTGAAACTTATGATCCTTCTCGGGGTCGCGTTTCTGCTCCAGAACATCGATGCTGTTTATATTCACAGCCCGCTGCTCCCCAATTTGGTTCTCACCGCAAGCGATGTTTTCCATGGGCAGGTTTGGCGCTTGGTGAGCTATCAGTTCCTGCACGGGGGGCTGCTCCATATCACGTTTAACCTACTGGCTCTGTTCTGTTTCGGACGATCTGTGGAGACAGTATTCGGCGCGCGAGGGCTCTATGCTTTCTTTCTGCTGTCTGGGGTTGCTGGCGGTTTGATGCATGTGCTGGCCGGCAGTTTTATGCCTGCTTGGGCCGGCCCCGTGGTGGGCGCTTCTGCGGGTACAATGGGTTTGCTGGCTGCGTTCTGCCTGATGGAGCCCGACGGAACCATTCTGGTCTATTTCATCCCGGTCAAGGCCCGCTACGCTCTGATTTTCTCCGTCGGGGTTTCGATTTTCTTCACTTTGGTGCCGGGGGAGACGCATGTGGCGCATGGGGCTCACCTAGGCGGTTTGCTCGCCGGGATGGGCTTTATGCGCTATGGGCTTCCTGGCGCAGGATGGCTGGGGAATCTGAACCTCCCTCGACTTTTCGACTGGCGCTCCAAGCGTCCATCGCCAGGCCCGCGGCTCATCTCTGAGCCGCCCCCTCCGGTTGGATCGACGGATTTCATCTCGCGTGAGGTGGATCCGATCTTGGAAAAGATCTCCGCCCATGGGATTCACAGTTTGACCCCTGAGGAGCGCAAGATTCTCGAGACGGCACAGAAACGGATGAGCCGCTCCTAAGCCGAACCGCTGAAGGTTTCCTTGCAGAGGGAGCCTTCCTACGCGCACCGGTCTGCTAGGGTCGCGCTTCCTCCCGACCGCTGAGACTCTGGTCGGACACCTCCCCTGCCGGTCGAATAGGCCTTGGGTGCTCTTGGCACTTTCGCTTCTTTCGTTAATACTGTCCGAGTTCAGGGCGGGCCTGCGGGCTCAGGGGCTGTCCTGGCGGCGACTCATGAATGAATTGGCAGAGCACGTTTACTGGCGCGACGGAACTCCTTTCCACGCGGACACGCCTTTGTTTCAGGCCCGCGGCCTCACCAAGGTGTATGGAAGCGGCACGGCCGAAGTGCGTGCCCTGGCTGGTGTCGATCTGGATCTCTATGAGGGGGAGTTGATCGTTCTTTTGGGCCCCTCTGGCAGCGGTAAGACGACGTTGCTCAATCAGTTGGGAGGGTTGGACACCCCCACAGCCGG
>CAMAVD010000374.1 GCA_945861575.1 Akkermansia muciniphila | reverse complement strand
TACCCACCACCAAGCCCTCACCAATCCCAATCACCGTGAAGTTTAAACAAGCAAAACGCTGTCTTGTTTACGCTTGAAGCGAGCAGGAAAGGCGGCTTCGATTGCTGAAGGAGGTTTTGAATGAATCAAGAGAACGCTATTGCCTCGATAGTTGTGGACGCCGCCATCGAAGTGCACCGGACCTTAGGTGGCCCAGGTCTTCTAGAAGACCTGTATGAAGAAGCGTTGCATGCCGAACTCTGCATACGCGGACTTCGAGTGGAACGACAGCAAGTCATCCCAGTTGTCTACAAAGGTCGCAAACTTCGCTACCCGTTGAGATTGGACATGCGAGTGGAGGGTCTGTTGGCGGTGGAGAACAAGTCAGTCGTGCAATGGAACCCAATCTTCGAGGCCCAGATGCTTACCTACCTCCGTCTAACAAATCTTCGACTCGGGCTCGTGATCAACTTCGGGGAGCGCTGGGTGAAATCCGGGATACACCGAGTAGTGAACGGCCTACCAGAGACGCCATCCCCCTAACGATACTGAAGTTGCTCGCCCTTCTTGCGCCTTTGCGCCCTGTCCCGCGCCTTTGCGTCAATGTCTGAAGCTGGGGGGAAATAGATCAAAGGCCTGCTACGTTTTACGGTGGCGCGGGAAAGACGCCAAGACTTGCCACGTTTCACGGTGGCGCCAGCAAGAAGGAGGGGGAGTGATTGAACCGCTAAGGGCGCTAAGGACGCGAAGTGGACTCAGCCTGATTCCACTCTAGGTCAGGGGTTCTGAGACTACTGAGACGCGCGCCCCCGCCAAGGCACTTGTGTGGACGGCGGTCGCTGCTCGAGCGGTTCAGTCCCGGGTCTTTTGACGCAGGCGATCCAGCCCGACCGCCAGGATGATGACCACGCCGATGATGATTTCCTGAACGTAATTGGGCCAGTTCATCTGGCTCGATCCGGATCGCAGGACTGCCATGATCAGAGCGCCGATCACGGATCCCATCATGCTTCCAGTGCCCCCATTGAGACTCGCACCTCCAATCACCACCGCTGCAATGATGTCGAGCTCGAGCCCCACCGCAACGCTGGGGTCTCCCTGAGTTAAACGAGAGAGCTGCATCAAGCCTGCGAGGCCGAAGAACACACCGGCGAGAGCGTAGATGCTGACCTTGCGCCACCGCACTGGAATGCCGCAAAGACGAGCGGTGGCCTCATTGGATCCGATAGCGAAAACATGGCGACCAAAAACGCTTGATCGCAAAACCACTGCCAACATCAGCGTGAGAATCACTGTGATCCAAACCCCGTACGGGAGAGGCAGGAATGTGTCCGTGCTATGCCGCTCCATCAGGCGCAGGATGATCGAGTCTCCTTCCACGTTCACCGTCTGGTTATCCGCCAGCCATTTGGCAACCCCACGCGCGATCCCCATCATGCCCAGGGTAACCACAAAGGGCAGCATTCGAAACCCTGCGATGATGGACCCGTTGATCAATCCCACCAAGGCCCCAACGGAGAGCGTGGCAAGGATCGTCCATCCAGCAGGCGCCTGATGTTTCAGCATCCACGCGCCCACGACACCGCTCAGGGCCACCACCGATCCCACGCTAAGGTCGATGCCCCCGCTCACAATGATCAGGGTCATCCCCAGGGCACCTATGGCCACGATCACGGTCTGGGTAAGGATATTTTTCCAACTTCCCCCCGTGTAAAAAACCGGGCGGAGTTCATCGCTCAGACTGAACAGGGCTGTCACGAAGAGCAGCCCGAGAAAAGGGCCGAACACCGAGAGAACCTCGGTCCAGCGGGATAGTCCTGGTGGACGTTTGTCTGTCATGAATTTCCTTTTCCAACTGCAGCCTCGATCACCGCCGCCTCCGTCCACTCGGAGATCGGGCGCTTCTCCCCCAGAACACCCCGCGCCATGACGGCCAAGCTGTCGCAGATGCCCATGAGCTCCGGTAGATAGGAGCTCACAAACAGAATCGCCTTCCCCTGCGCTGCAAGCTCGTTGATCAGCCGGTAAATCTCAGTCTTGCTCCCAACATCAATCCCGCGAGTAGGCTCATCGAGCAAGAGAATCTCAGCTCCGTGATGCAGGAGGCGGCCCAGAAACACTTTCTGCTGATTCCCCCCGGAAAGCTCCCCGACCGCCTGAGTACAATCACGCGCCTTCACTTTCAGCCTTTGCATCAGAAGATTCCCTTCACGCCGCTGCTGCCCCTTCCGAACCAAGCCCCAGCTCGATACCGGCCCGAACCGGGAAAGCATCAGATTGTCGGCAACACTGCGTTGAAGGAGCAGTCCCTCCTCTTTGCGATTCTCCGTGAGCAGCCCGACGCCGTCACGCAGCCGGCCAGCGGGGCTTGAGCGGGTGCGATCCTGTGAGCACACCAGCACGCGTCCCGCAGCCAGCCGGTCGAGCCCAAACGCCGCCCTCACCATCTCACTGCGCCCAGCCCCCACCAATCCTGCCACCCCCATCACCTCTCCTCGCCGCAACGTGAGACTGGCCGCTCGAGGTTTCACCCTCCCGGCGAGCGCTTGAAATTCGAGAGCTACCGGGCCCAGGTTACGCGGGGGATGTGGATAGATCTCGGAAACCTCCCGCCCCACCATCAGCTGGATGAGAGCGGACATCGCGGTCGCCTTCAGATCCCCCGCCCCCACCGACTGACCATCACGGAGTACGGTGAATCGATCACAAAGACTCCGGCACTCCTCAAGAAAATGGCTGATATAGACCACGCTCACCCCGCGTTCCTTGAGCCGTCGCAAGACAGCGAAAAGCCGCTGGGTGTCCACCTGAGTCAAACTGCTGGTCGGTTCATCCAGGATCAACACCCGGGGCGAGAGCAGGAGCGCCCGAGCGATCTCCACGATCTGCTGCTCCGCAAGCGTACGGGAGGAGACGGGGGCCTCCAACGGTAGATGGGCGTAATCCAACTCCTCCAACGCTTGACGCGCCATCTGACGCCTCTGGCGACGGTTCACCCAGCCCCAAGCGCTGGGCTCCTGTCCGAGAAGAATGTTCTCCTCCACGCTGAGGTGAGGGGCCAGATTGAGCTCCTGATAGATCATCGCCACGCCTGCGCGACGGGATTCGGCAGGGCTGGAAGGCGAGAAAGGGCGTCCATCCAGATAAATCACCCCAGCGTCTGGAGAATGTGCCCCGCTCAGGATCTTCA
>CAMAVD010000373.1 GCA_945861575.1 Akkermansia muciniphila | reverse complement strand
ATTTCCCTCGGAAGCTCGCGCTTTCAGCTGGAGGACGGGTCGAAGCACGCCACGGTGGTGGGAATCCCAACAGGCCATCTGGAGCGGTTGGCGGCCGCCTTGCGCGCGGCACGACTCGAGCCGATCAGTTTTGTCCTGGCCGCGCCCGCATTGCATGAAAGCGTCGAACAAGAAGGCGAGGCGTCGGCTTCGATCGTGGTCGGAGCAACCAGCCTGAGCCTTGAAGTGGGCAAGGGGGACGGCATCGCCGCGCTTCGCTGTTTAGATTCGGTGGTGGAGGGGGAGGGCTCAAACCGACAGATCAACCTGGCGGTTCTCCTGAGAGAGCTCAGGGTGACTCTTGCCCAGCTTCCAGCGCCGCTTCGTGCTTCCTTGAGGACATTGCGTGTCTTTGGCGATGGACCGATGACAGAGGCGCTGGTTTCAAGTCTGCCTCAGCCGCTCCTGGCCTTAGGGCTCCATTTGGAGAGAGTTCTCCACGTGCCCCTGGCGAAGTTGGGAATGGGATTGTCCCCCGCTGCCAAGGCGCTTCCGGAAGTCTGCCTCGCGGCGCATTACCTGGCGGCCCGGCCTGGGCGAATGGAGTTCCTGCCTCCGCGAGTGAGCGCCTGGCAGCAATTCGTTTCGAGATACTCCAGCCGCGGTGTGGCATACGCCATCTCCTTCCTCGTGTTCGGAGTCCTCTGTGTCGCGGGATCGTTTGCTTATCAGCAGACCCAGCTGTCGAAGCTCAGGAAGGAATGGTCTGGGCTGTCGCCCCGGGTTCGCGAGTTGGAGACCATCCAGCAGGACATCAAGCAGTATCGCGCCTGGTTCGATGACTCCGTGCGGCATTTGAATATCCTGAAGCGGCTCACCGAAGTGTTTCCCGAGGACGGGTCCGTCCTCACTGCCAAGAATGTGGAGATTCGGGAGGGTTACCTGGTCACCTGCACCGGCACCACCAAGGACGCCGAGGTGCTTTATAAGACGCTCGATCAGCTTCGTGCCACACGGGGAATCTCCGAGGTGACGATGGATCAGTTGCGGGGGGACGCCTCCCGCCAGTTCTCATTCAATTTCCACTGGGGAGAGAAAGGCCAACCATGAATCCACAAAACCGTCAGAGAATTCTTCTGATCGCCGTCGCGGCTCTCGGGACGCTATTTCTTGGTGACCGGTTGATCGTCACCCCCTTGTTCCAGTCCTGGAAGGATAGATCATCCCGGATCGGTGAGCTGCGAAAGCAGGTCGAGCAGGGGGGCACGCTCGTGGGGCGCGATTCCATCATCCGGGGCCGCTGGGAGAGCATGAGCACGAACACGCTTCCGTCGGAGGCCTCCATCGCAGAAAGCCGGGTTCTGAAAGCCTTCGATCGCTGGTCGCAGGAAAGCCGCATCAGCCTCACGTCCATCAAACCTCAGTGGAAGCGTGGGTCCGACGATCACGCGTTGCTGGAGTGCCGGGTGGACGCCTTTGGTAGCCTGAGCACGATCACCCGTTTTCTCTACGAGGTGGAGAAGGATCCCCTGGCGCTCAAAGTAGACCTGCTCGAGTTGAGCTCTCGGGACAACCAGGGGAAACAGGTGACCCTTGGCCTTCTGGTGAGCGGTCTTCAACTTATTTCCACCCCCGCACCATGACTCCTGGAACTCTGCTCTCCAATCGATTCGCAACGCGTCACTTCTGCCGCGCGTTCGCCGGGTTGACGGTCTGTTTCGTGTGCTGGGCCGTCGAAGGCATGGCGGCTGAGCCGGATCGGCTGCCGCCTGGGACGAACGCCCCTTCGTTCACCACGTCGCGCACTAACAACGCGGCTCCGGCGAATGATCTGGCCTCGTTCAAACTGATCAGTGACCGCAATATCTTTAATCTGAGCAGAACCAGCCGATCGGCTCGAGGTGGAGATGCGGAAAAGCCTAACGTCCCCAAGGTGGATTTTTTTACCCTCGTGGGGACGTTGTCCTATTCGAATCGCCAACTCGCATTCTTTGATGGATCTGCGGGCGACTACCGACGCTCGGTTGTGAAGGAGGAGCTCATTGCCGGATACCGCGTGGTAGAGGTTCAGCCCTCCCAGGTGAAGCTCAGCTGGCAGGGGACGAATGTCAGTCTACCTGTCGGTGGGCAGATGAAGCGAACGGATGATGGCCCTTGGGGGGCGGTGAGCGGATCGGAGAAGGTGGTTGCCTCAGCGTCTCCGTCGGCCCCATCCGGGAGTGATTCGGCGGCGTCCAAGGGAGGCGATGCGGGCGGGGATGATGTATTGGCCAGATTGTTGAAAAAGCGAGCGAAGGAGCAAAAGAATGAAAAACCATAATTGTAGAAGAGCACTCGGTTCCGCGAGCCTTCCGGCTGGGCTGCGAGCCTTGGCCGTTGCGGCCAGCCTGGTTCTTCCGGCAGCCGCGCAGGACACCAAGACGGATCTGCCGCCGGGGGTCACGATCAGCGTGCCCTCCGAGGCGTCCGAAGAGAAGACCCTGCGTGTGAACTTCCGGGGCGTCCCTCTCGAGATGGTGCTCACTGAGCTGAGCACCGCTGCTGGCTACATCATTGTGGTGGAGCCTGAGGCGAAGGGGAAGCTGGATACCAAGATCGACGTCTGGAGCAGCCAGCCCGTCAGCCAGGAGGAGGCGCTGACCATCTTGAATGCCGCATTGGGTCGGAGCGGTTGCGCGGCCATCCGCAATGGGCGAACCCTCACCGTTGTGACCAAGGAAGAGGCGAAGAAGCGGGATCTCCCAGTCCGGACGGGCAGTAACCCGGCCGAGATTCCGAAGAACGACGACATGGTCACACAGATCTTGCCGGTGCGATTCATCAATGCGGCGCAGCTGACCAAGGATCTCCAGCCGTTGATCTCCGATAAAGCAACCATGACCGCCAACGAAAGCGGCAACGCGCTGGTCATCACCGACTCGCAGGTTAACATTCGCCGCTTCGCTGAAATCATCCGAGCGCTCGATACCTCGCTGGCCAGCGCGTCGCAGGTGAAAGTGTTTGCCCTACGATTCGCGGATGCCAAGCAGTTGGCGACAGTGATCAAGGAGCTTTTCCCTGCGGCAGATACAGGGGGGGGACGCACCGGCGGGGGGCGGCGTTGGTGGGGTTGGTGTTGTTGGTGGTGGTGGCGTCGAGGTGGGTGGAGGTTGATGCGATTAGTCGTGGGGTGATGGCCACGGTGGTGACGGTGGTGTT
>CAMAVD010000372.1 GCA_945861575.1 Akkermansia muciniphila | reverse complement strand
CTGCTGTCAATGAAGCAGAACTCGCTGGGAATTTTGAACACATCGGGGCGGCGCTGAAGGAAGGTGCAAAGCTGCTCACGGGCGGACAGCGTCTCACCGAGGGTGAGCTTCAGCACGGGCTCTTCATGCAGCCTACCGTGCTTGGAGAGGTAACTCCTGGTATGCGGATTGCGCACGAGGAGGTCTTTGGACCCGTAGTGTCCGTGATAGCTGTCGCCGATTTCGAAGAGGCGCTTCACGTGGCCAATGGTGTGGACGTTGGGCTGAGCGCGAGCCTCGTGACCCGCGATCTCAAGAAGGCGATGATCTATTCCGAGCGTATCCAAGCCGGTGTGGTGAAGGTGAATCAGATCAGCACGGGGCTGGCTCTCCAGGCCCCGTTTGGAGGGGTGAAACAATCCAGCACTGACAGCTTTAAGGAGCAGGGAGCCGGAGCCGTGGAATTTTACTCGCGTTTGAAAACCGTCTATCTCGATTACTCCGCCTGACCTATTCTTGATCGAAAACGGCTTATGATTAAATTGGTTCGCTATCAGAGAGGCCACTCGCATCCCCGACTGGGACTGCTGATGGGTACAGAAATTCTGGATCTCCTCGCCGCAGGAATCGAGCGGTTGTCCCCCCTGCTAAACGGCCCATCCCCGCTGGCGGTGCTGCAGGCCTTGTCTCAGCAAGATCTTCCAAGGATCCCCATCGCAGAGGCCACGCTACTCCCGCCTGTCGATGAACAGGAGGTCTGGGCTGCCGGTGTGACCTATCTTAGGAGTAAGAAAGCGCGCATGGAGGAGTCGGACTTCAGTGCTTCAGCCTACGACCGTGTCTATGAGGCCCCCCGGCCCGAGCTGTTCTTTAAGTCTATGCCCCAAAAGGTTTCGGGGCATGGAGGTCCGGTGGGTATTCGTAGGGATGCCACGTGGAATGTGCCAGAGCCTGAATTGGCCTTGGTGTTCAATAGCCGGGCCGAGATCATAGGATTTACGGCAGGGAACGACATGAGCTCTCGGGATATCGAGGGTGAGAATCTTCTCTACCTACCTCAGGCCAAAACCTACAAGCATGCCTGTGCCCTGGGCCCGACCCTGGTGTTGGGGGTTTCAGAGGCGGAGGTCCGTCAATGGAAGATTGCTGTCTCGATTCATCGAGCTGGGGTCTCCATCTTTTCTGGAGAAACGTCGGTGGGGCAGATCAAGCGAAGCTTCGCCGAGTTGGCGGACTATCTCTTCCGGAGCCAGGAATTTCCGAAAGGTGTCGTGTTGTTGACCGGCACGGGAGTTGTGCCGGCGGACGATTTTACGCTGAACCCTGGGGATCGTGTACGGATCGAAATCGGAGAGGTGGGGGTCTTGGAGAATGAAGTCGTCACCGTCTAGCAGGCCGCTGGCCTGCTAGGATTCAAAATCCGGCTGCCGGATTTTGAGGTGAATCAAACGGACGCGTCCGACATAGCGTCCTTTTACGTATTGGAAACCGCCCCGAAGCCTGTCAGATGGGTTCCGAAGGGTTAGACCTTGGCGGCTGCCGAATCCAGGGTGGCGATGTGGTTCAGGATGGATCGGAGCACGTTCATCGGGGACGCGGTTGAGTCAATGGTGTGAACCAGCTTAACGCCGTAATAGTCGAGCACAGGCTTGGTTTCCTGCTCGTAGGTTTCCAGCCGACGGTGGATGACTTCCATGTTCGCATCATCGAGGCGGTTTTCACGCAGGGCTCTCCGCTGGAGGCGTTCGACCATTTTTTGCTTATCAGGACAGGTTAGGTGAAAGACAGCGCGGACATCCAGCATGGTTTTCAGCATCTCCGCCTGGCGCGGGTTGCGAGGAATGCCGTCGAGGACCAGGGTGTCACGCTCTGGGTGGAAGCTCCCGTTGGAGGTGGAGGCGTGGATGTTCTTCTTCCAGAGCTCAATGGTGGACTCGTCAGGCACCAGCGCTCCTTTGCTGGAGAACTCGATGAAGATTTTTCCGAGTGGGTCGTCGATGCGCAGGTTGCGGAAGGCGTCGCCGCAGGCGAAATGGAAGAATCCGGGAATGGTGCCGAGGATTTTCCCTTGGGTGCCTTTGCCGGAGCCGGGCGCACCGAAGAGTAGGACAGTCTTGTAAGTCATGGCTTCAAGGTCGGGCTCGCAGATGAGACAGTGTGCTTTAGCGCACAGTCATCGTGGATGGCCGAGTGTATAAGTTTTAGCTGTTTTGTCTGATCTCGATCTCAACCATGTCTGTGAAAGGGACGCCTAGCTCCTCTATCGTTGCGCCCCGTAAAACCTGAAGGGTGGCTTCCGCGGGTGTGACCCGGACAACGCGGTTGCAGAGCAGTTGGCCTTTGTTCGACTTGATGTGAAAAACCAAGCCTTTCTCTGCATCGGACGGCCGCATCCCAAAAAAACCCGACATCTTGGTTTCGAAGAACCGTTTATTGAAGGTGAACTCGCCGCGCTTGTAGACGGGTAGCCCTGCGGGTGCTGAGGACTGCCCTCCCCCCCCTGAGTGTTCCCCAGAGCGGCCGGAGGTTTGTGTGCTCGGAGCTCCGCCGGACGTTGCGAACATGGGCACATGTGTGCCAGTCGCATCCACTTCTTCTGCCACCATCTTTGGAACATGGGTGGGCAGACAAAGGAAGATGATCTGGGTAATGACGGGTGCCACGAACGCTATGCCTAGCACGAGGAGCGGAGAGTAGTTGCGAAAGATTCCTACTTCGTAGGCGGAATAGAGGTTGGCTGCAAACAGCAGCATGAGGAAGAAGAGTCCTACGGAAGAGGTTGCAAGTTTGCTCAATCCTCCTTTCGGATCCGGCCGATTTAGACGTTCGTGGGGAATCAGATCATACTTGGGGCGACCCACTCGGTTGGTGGGCTCTTCGACCACTAACTCAAGGAAGGGGTCGATGAAGGGGCGTTTGACCTTGGGGTGTTTCAGGAGATCCCGAAGGGATTGCTGCGTAAAATTGGTATAGGCAACGCGTTCCCCTTGGCTTCCACTCCCGTCGCGGAAGGCGACCCCGTCCTTGGTAAAACTTAACGGCTGGCCATCAACCGTCTGCCCGTCCAGTAGCTTAAAGCTCTGGGCAAGCAGTGAGGTTAGGCCGCCTATCGCAAGAAGGCAGACAAGGGCCAAATGGATCGGTCGAATGCTCACCCAATCTCGATAACAAAGCAGGTGCATCAAAGGAAGGAAAATCGGGAGGGACTCAAACGGTCATGATCTCTTTTTCCTTGTGGGCCA
>CAMAVD010000371.1 GCA_945861575.1 Akkermansia muciniphila | reverse complement strand
AAGCTTCCGCCGTCGCTAAAGCTATGGCGGACAAGACGGAGGACAGGTCCCTTCGGTCAACCCGGGGCTACCCGCTTCGAACCCTCTGGGTTCGGGGCCGAAGAAGCCGTTGCGGCTCGAAGCTCCACTCTCCGCGTTCCGATCCCGCTCCTGATCCCGAAGGGATCACAGGGCTCGGCAAGCGATGAGCCTTATGGCGGACAGCAGTTCCCTGCTAAAATGAGAACTGCTGCCGTTTCGCAGCAGCCGCTTGACCTTGCACCGGCCCGCAGGCACAAAGGGTGCATGTTTCGCCATGCCTTCCTGTCGGCCTGCCTGATCTGCCTCCCGCTCTTTGCTGACGCAGCCACGGTCACCCTCGACGGACGTGCGTTCACAGTTCCCGACGGCTTCACGGTTGAGAAGGTTTCTTCCTCCCGGCACATCCTTCGGCCGGTCAACGCCTGCTTCGATGATCGGGGGCGTCTCTACGTCACCGATTCGAGCGGTTCGAGCCAACCTCCCGCTGAGCAGGCGAAGAACCCGCAATGGCGGGTGGTTCGTCTGGAGGACGCGGACCACGATGGCGTCTACGATAAAGCCACAGTTTTTGCAGACCAGTTGCCCATGCTTCAAGGCATCCTCTGGCACCAGGGGACTTTGTACGTTGGAGGAACTCCGGCGATTTGGAAGCTCATCGACAAGGATGGAGACGGGCGTGCCGACGAGCGGGTGGAGTGGTGGAATGTCGGACGGCCATCGACGCACTGCGGCAATGAGGTGCATGGCCCCTACGCGGGGCCGGATGGTTTCATCTATTGGACTAAAGGTGCCTTCGAGCCCATCACCTGGACCAACGGGATCACCGGGCGGATTCATCAGGATCGAGGCGCCCATATCTTTCGTGCCCGACCCGACGGGTCGCAGATGGACAGCATCATGACAGGAGGTATGGACAATCCGGTCGAGGTGGCCTTCACCTCAGAGGGTGAGTGTATTTTCACCAGCACCTTTATCGACTTCAGCCAGCCGGGATTCCGTGACGGCCTTGCGCATGCCATTTACGGGGGTGTCTACGGCAAGCTGAATTCGAACATCGAGGAACGTTCGGTCCAGCGCACCTCACCTGACGTTCTTCATCCCTTCGTACAATATGGGGCTGGCGCGCCGAGTGGGCTGTGTCGCTTTGTGGGGGAGGGTCTGGGCAAGGACAGTCAGAACGCATTCTTCGCGACGCTCTTCAATATGCACAAGGTGACCCGGCATCAGCTGCGGCCGGCCGGTGCCACCTTCTCTGCAGACAGTGTCGACTTTCTTGCGACCGACGATTCGGATTTCCATCCCACAGACGTGCTGGAGGACCAGGACGGATCCTTGCTGGTGGTGGATACCGGTGGTTGGTACAAACTCTGTTGCCCCACCAGCCAGCTTTGGAAACCGGATGTCCTGGGTTCCTTGTATCGGGTTCGACGCCTTGCCGTTGGGAGCCCTGCGGTGGTGAGCGGGCCGACGAAGTCCACCTCGTTGCCTTCGGTCCCCGCCGTCAGGAAGGGTAGCTCCAAAGGTTGGGCGAGCCGGGTGGTTGAGGTGGAGGGAAAGCCCTTCGATCTGCATGCCATTGTCGAGGCGATGATCCGAGAGGTCTCCCCGGAGGAACTACGTCGTGGCCTCACCGGGCCAGCGGCGGTCGTGAAGCGCGTCGCCCTGGTGGCATTGGCTGAACGTGAGGGTTCAGATCTTAAATCGTTGGAGGCTGCCCCATTTCTTGCAGCCCTGGATGCCGAATTGAGGCGCACGGCCGAGTGGGTTGTCCGTCGTCGCCCGGAGTGGAGTGCTGAGATAACCGCCTGGGCAAAGACGCAGATCCCCGCCTGGGCGAAAGAAGGAAAACTCGACCAGGTGAGGGCCGTTCTCCCGTTGTTCACCCGAGACGCAGCGGGCCGTGAGTTGCTGTCGGACTATGCCGGGCGGGTGGAGGATTGGCCGGTTCCCCTTCGACAGGCAGCCTTTGAGTCCATGGCTCAGGCCGGACTCAAGGAATCGCTTCCCGCCTGGAGTGCAGCGGTGGAGCGGACTTTGCAAGCCGTGGCGGCCAGTGATTCACTGGCGACGAACGCCCCGCTGCAAGCCATGGTCGTTGCGGCCTTCCGTGCGGCCAGCCAGCTCAAGGACCCACCTGCAGAGGCTCTTCGTCGACTGGCGGATGACGTCCGGCTTTCTAAGGAACTCCGACTGCAGAGCCTAGCGGCTCGATCCCCCCGAAGCTCCCTTTCGCCTACCCAGTTTGAGCTCGTGAAAACGAGCCTGTTACCTCAAGCCGCTCCCACACTTCGATTCTCTGCGGTTCGGGCCCTCGGCCGTTCCACCCCATCAACGGAGCAGTTCAGCGAGTTAGCCGATGCCGTGCGTCAGCTCGGACCGCTGGAGCTGAATCCTGTTCTCGCCGCTTTCGAGGGGGTTCAGGAGGCCACACTCGCAGGTCGTCTGATCGCTTCGCTGAGGGAGGCGACCTCATTGCCCGCGGTCCGGCCAGATGTGATCAAACCCTGGCTCGCCAAACTGACACCTGAACTCCGCAAGGAAGGAGAGCGCGTGCTGGCCCAAGCCCTGCCAGACGCCGCACAGCAGGGTGGCCGCGTCGACAGCCTTCTGGCGGAAATCAAGGCCCTCAAGCCCGATGTCCGACGAGGGCAGGCTCTCTTCAACCACGCCAAGGCGGCCTGTGTGCAGTGCCATCGGATCGGTTACGCGGGGGGTGGGGTGGGACCCGACCTCACCAGAATCGGGGAAGCTCGCACGGAGAGGGATCTGCTGGAGGCGGTCGTCTCGCCTAGTTCCAGTTTCGTTCGCAGCTATGAACCTGTCACCGTGACAACCCGAGACGGGGAGGTGCGCAGCGGCATCGTGCGGGATGAGAGTGACACCCAGCTTACCCTCGTCACGGGTCCCGGAGCCGAGCAGCGTCTTTCCAGGGCCGACATTGCCGAGTTGAAGCCCGGCACCCTCTCCCTGATGCCCGCTGGACTTGATCAACAGCTCAGCCGTCAGGAATTGGCTGATTTGGTTGCTTTCCTTAAGAATACCCATTGGGGCGCCAACTGATCATTGCGGACATCAGTGGCTACACGCGTTACATGGCCGCGAATGCCAAGACCCTCGCGCACAGCGCTTTTTGCCTCATATCAACTACCGGGTTACCTTCGAGCTTCGCATGCGCAGAACGCCGTGTCTTGAGATCGAGTCTGTGCGACTCCAT
>CAMAVD010000370.1 GCA_945861575.1 Akkermansia muciniphila | reverse complement strand
TGTCGTTAGGCCGCTCCCCACCCGGCTTGTAGTGCGGATAGCTGGGCATGACCGCCACCCAGAGGCGTCCCTTATTGTCGAAGGACATCTGGACCGGGTTCTTCATATTGGGGAACTCCTTCTCGGAGGCAAAGAGCTCAACCTTATAGCCCGGCGCCATGGTGAAGCTTTCAATGGCCCGCTTTCCGTCAAGATACTCAATGGGGCGTTTGAAGTTGGTGGGAACAGGAGGAAGGACGTGGGTCTGAGAATCATCCACCTGCAGAGCTTTTTTCGCTCCCGTGGCCACTTCGTGGATCTGCTGATCTCGCAGGCCCATCATCTCCCGTGTCTTTTTGATCTCGTCGGGATAATTTTGAGGCCCAAATGGATTGTACCGCTGCCCGTGGGTATGGACTCCATTCACGAGATTGTAATCGTTGTTCCAGAAAAAGTCCTTCTCCTTCACCGCCGCAAGAACCAAGGCCGGATCCGCCTTGGCAACCCGGGACTGATAACTGAACATGCTGTTCGCCAACGTGGAGCCTAGGAATTCGTAGCCTGCTTCCGTAGGAGCGAATCCGTTGATGGTCAGCGGAGGGTGCGAGGCGTCCGCGTAGTGCTGGAGCGTGGAGCGGAAGAAGTCGACAAAGGTCAGACCGCGCTTCTCAGCAACCCGCTGCACTGCGGCGGCGTAGAGGGTAAGGTTCTTGTTCTCGTTGTCTCCGGAGGGAAGGTCTCTTTTCGCCGACAGATTCTCGTAAGCAATCGGGGAGACCAGCACCAATCGCGGAGCCTCTTTACCATTGTAGGCCTTGCTCAGAGTATGCCGCACCCAGGCATCGAGTTCCGCTTCGAAGTTTCCCACCCGCTCCGGGCCGTCAAAGGATTCGTTGTAACCGAAGAATCCAACCAGAGTGTCGGCCTTCAGATGCGTGAGCCACTGGTCCGGGGTTGGGTAGAAACCACGCCCGTTATGGGAGGCCAACTCTGGGTGAAATACCTCCGCCCCAGGGAAGGCCCACTGGGAGACGCGGGCCGGGTGCGGGCGAAATCCAGGCGTATCCCCGGGACGCCCCATGTTCCGCACAATCAGCTTCAGCTCAGGATAGCGGAGATGCAACTCCGTCTCCATTCGACTGAAATAGACGTCGCGTTCGGCAAGGCCATTTCCAACGAAGACAATCCGCTCACCCATCGAGGGGGTCGTCGCCTTCTGCGGGCGGGCTGTCGAGGCGGTGGGAGGTTCGTCGTGCGGCGCGTGGGGCGTCGGAAAGGTGGTCGCAGGAGTCGCGGCAGCCGGAAGACGGACCGCCGTTCCATGGAGGCCTGAAAGGCAAAGCGTCATCGTCAGGATTCCAAGCGAACCCCCGCGACGTACTGAGGCAAAGAGTGACATGGACCCAGCATCTCTACCCTGCTTCCAGGATCAAGCCTGGAAGTGCGCTCATCCCCACCCAACCCGAATCGAAAGCGGCAGCCTCCCCTCACCTCGCAGCGCACGCAGACTCAGCGCATCATGACGCTTGGCCAGACGCTTGCCCGACTCATCCAGAATCAAGGGACAGTGCAGGAATGCGGGAGCCTCCAGGCCCAACGCCCGATACAGCAGCAACTGTCGTGCGGTTGACACCAGAAGATCGGCCCCCCGCACCACCTCCGTGACACGCATCGCCGCATCATCTACGACCACGGCAAGCTGATAGGCTGGGCTGCCATCCTGGCGCCAAACCACAAAATCCCCGAAGTCCACACCACTCGTGAACCTCTGAGGTCCAAAACCCTGATCCGTAAAGGACACGACCTCCCCCTGCGGCACCCGAAAGCGCCAGGTCATCCCCTGGCTCGGACCCGGCTGAAGAGCGAGGTCCCGACACGTACCGGGATAAGGCGGCTCCTCATCGCTCGGATGCGGGGCCGAGATCGCGTGATGAATGTCGCGACGGGTACATCGACACGCATAAACCCAACCGGAACGCCGCAACCGTTCAAAGGCCTCACAATACAGAGGCATGCGCTCGCTCTGGGTGTAAGGGCCAACGGGTCCCCCAACGTCCGGCCCTTCCTGCCATCGAAACCCGAACCAAAGCAGATCCTCCACCATAGCGGAGACAAACTCGGGCCGAACGCGGGAGCGATCCAAGTCCTCGCTCCGGAGAATAAGTATCCCTCCCTGCTCCTCCGCACGCCGCTGCGCCTTCCAAAAGGTGCGGGCATGCCCCAGATGAAGCAAACCGTTGGGGGACGGTGCCAAACGCCCTCGGTAGGGACGAGCGCCTCCCAGATCTGACGCCGTCTCAGCCATCAGGAAGAGCAGCTAATCACAAGTTTTCGACCCCATTCAGGGGACGGCTTGCCATAGGACGCTGTGTCCGGGGTTTCAAGGAAGGGATTGAGCAATGCCAGACGGAGACGCTCGGTCTCTCCGTAGTCGCCCTGGGACGCCGCAACAATGGCCTGCTGCGCCAGATAGTTTCGAAGCACATGCGCGGGGTTGATGCTGTTCATATGCGCGCGACGCTTGAGGTCATCGCTGCCCTCGGCCTGCAAACGCTGTCGATACCGACCCAGCCATGCCTGGAAGGCCAGAGGATCCGGGGAAATGTCCGAAAGCCATGAAGTATCCACCTCGCCGCAGCCCTCAGCCTGCAGTCCTGCTAGGCGTCTAAAGAACAAGGTGTAGTCTGTGCCGGACAGCAGGCCGAGCAGGTCATGCAGCAAGACCTCGTCCTCATCCCGACGCTTAAGCAATCCCAGTTTGTCCGCCATCAAGCCAAGATAGCAGCGAGCGAGCGCAGGCTCGTAATCGGCAAGCGCCTCGTCGGCCTGCTCGCGCGTGAGCAAGGGGGAGAGGGCGCGCATCAAGCACTGGATGTTGAAGAATCCGACCTGCGGCTGATTGCCAAAAGCATAGACCCCGCCCGGATCAGAATGATTGCTGACATAGGACGGGTTGAACTCATCGAGGAATCCATAAGGGCCGTAGTCCATCGTCAGACCCAGGATGGAAAAATTATCGGTATTCATCACCCCATGTGTGAAGCCCACGGACTGCCAGTGCGCGATGAGCTCGGCCGTACGGCCTACCACCTCACGGAAGAAGGCGGCATAGGGCGTCGCATGGGATTCCAAATGTGGGAAGTATTGGTGAAGGGTGAAATCCGCCAACTCCTTGAGCTCAGCGTAGCGCTTACTGAAATAGAAATACTCAAAGGTGCCGAAGCGAATATGAGAGGGTGAGAGTCGAAGCAGCATGGCCCCAGGCTCCGCCTTCTCCCGGAACACCGGCTCGTCGCTGGCC
>CAMAVD010000369.1 GCA_945861575.1 Akkermansia muciniphila | reverse complement strand
GCCACGCCGAACCCCATCGTGACATCCACCCACCGATTCCCATCCAGGTCCCAGATATTGGCACCCAACGAGCGGGTGGAAACGATGGGATAGACCATCTCCTTCCAGTTTTGCTTGAACCCGGAGACCGCGCGCGGGTCGGCAAAACTCTTCCGATAACGTTCCGTGTAGGCCTTCGATTTGGGAGTCTTTGCGACGTAGCGCGGGATCAACCAATCGAGGTGAGCCTGCTGGATATCCACTAATCCGCCCTTGATCCCCTTATCAATCGGCTTGAACGGGCCATGCTGGGCCATAGGAGTGCTGCCGCTCTCCACGGCAGACGTCTCAGGCCTCGTGATTTCTTTGGAAAGTGTGTCGGTTGCGGGGGATGTATTCGAGTCCCTGCTCATCCCAATGAGAGCAGCGGATGCAGGTGCCTGGAGTTCGGGCTGCACCGACGCGGGCACTGCGACCTTGAAGCTTCCTGGGGAGCTTTGACGCAAGAGTGAGAGCTGGTGCTCCATCACTTTAAGTTGCTCTTGAATCACTCGCTCCAGCACGGTGCTCGAGAGGGCTCGCTCTGTCGTGTTGGGCTGAGGACCGCCTGAAGTCTTGGGCGTCGAAGGAGGCGCTGAGTTTAGCGGTACACTGGGTGTGGACGGAGTAAACTTCGGATGTGGTTCCGGAGCCGGATTCGGATTAGGGACGGCTTTTGGGGGTGCCGCTGGGGGGAGCGTGCGGTCGATGTGCGACGCGAGTGTGTCGATCGACGTGAGTGTCTCTAAGAGTTGGCGAAAGGTGACCTTCACACCGAAACGGGACTTCATGGCGGATGCCGCCTGGGTTAGAAACAGCGAATCGAAGCCAAGCTCAATGAAGCTGGATGGCGTTTGACTCTCGGTGATCTCTTGCCCTCCAAGGTCGCTTAGAAACTCTCGTAACTGTTGCGTGATTTGGCACTTCCTATCGATCATAAAATGGTGCGTGCTTGCGCGGTAATCGTCTCTGTTACGCTTGGATGTTCGGCCGACTCGAGCGCTTCGAGTTGCTGCTGCATCAGGCTGAGTTGTCGCCGGATTGTCTGCTCGATCACATCGTTCGCCGACGGACTCGCTACGTCGCGCCTGGGGAGATCCTTCACGGGTTCGCTCTCGCGTACGACCCCCAGCCCAGTAATGCTGTTGGCTGGGGCCACATCCGCCCAGTAGCGCTGTTTCTCAAATGGATACGTCGGGCAAGACGATTTGGCCAGTCCTTTGCCCTCGTCGAATGCTCTCCAGTTAACAGGCACACCTTCCAGCCAAAGCCGACCTAATGCCGTCAGGAGGGCCGAAGTTTCCGCTCGGTTTTCCACCGGAGGCATGGATGGAATGACGACGTGACGGCCATCGCCCGGGAGGGTCTGTGCCGCCAGAGCGCTCAGCGTCTGACCGGGTCCGATCTCCAGGAGCACAACCCCTGGTTCATTGCCTATCGTGGAGATCGCTTTGGAAAAGTGGACGCATTCCCGCACCTGTAGCAGCCAGTATTGATGATCGCTCCAGTCTTCCGGCTTGATCCAGGTGCCAGTGCGGGTGGACACAATCGGAATCGTCGCACGGCGAAGGGGGTGTTGCTTGAGGTGTGATCCGAAGTCCGCAAGCATCGGGTCCATCATCGAGGAATGAAAGGCGTGGGAGGTATGGAGTCGCTTACAGGGGATCCCCGCCGCTGTGAGGGATCGTTCAACGCCTTCAATCTCGGAGTAGGGCCCGCTGACTACGCACGAACGAGGGGAGTTGATCGCCGAAATGGAAACGCTTTCTGTGATCCATCGTTCCACGTCGCTTACCGAAGCGCGCACCGATAACATGGCCCCGCCGGGAAGATCCTGCATCAATCGGCCTCGCACTGCCAGCAGGTCGAGAGCTTGCTCCACGGTCATGACCCCAGCGACCACTGCTGCCACATATTCTCCGACGCTATGACCTATCAGCGCGGACGGCTCGATTCCCCAGGAACGCCAGAGGGTTGCGAGTGCGTATTCGATGCAGAAGAGGGCAGGTTGGGCCAGCGATGTTCCTCGCAGTCGTTCGGCAGCGGATGCCTCAGAGCCGGGCGATGGGAGCAGAACATCGCTTAGATCCATGCCTAGTCCCGGCTTGAGAATCTCGCAGCAGCGATCGATTTGACTCTTAAAGACCGGTTCGGTTGCGTAGAGCTGCCGTCCCATCCCGGGGTATTGGGTGCCCTGCCCGGGGAACAGAAAGACGACGGATCGGGCTTTGCCCTGGAGAGAGCGTTGGAACACCCGTTTCGGATCGCGTGAGGCGAGCGCTTCGGCTGCTGCGGAGGCCGACTCTGCGATCACAACTCGCCGATGATCGAAGGCGCGGCGACCCAGCCGCGATGTGTGGGCGGCGTTTGCAAAGTCTGTCGGAGTTGACGGTTCAGACGTCAGGTTCTGAAGCGACTCCATCCATCGGGTGGAGGTTCGTTCCAACGCAGTGGGTGTTCGCGCAGAAAGGAGCAGGAGCTCGGCTGGGCGTGTGACGACCGCTGGCTGGGTAACTGGAGCCTCCTCGAGGATCACATGAGCGTTCGTACCTCCTACCCCAAACGAACTCACCCCGGCGCGGCGCGCACCGGTTTCTCGCTTCCAATCCGAAACATCGGCGGTGACGCGAAAGGGACTCTCAGCGAGGCCGCAGTTCAGATTGGGTGCACGAAAGTGCAGGGTGCCTGGAATCCGCTCATGATGAAGTGCCAGCGTCGCCTTGATGAGGCCTGTGACCCCGGCGGCACTTTCCAAGTGTCCCAGGTTTGGTTTGATCGATCCTAAAATGCAAAACTGCCGACGTTCCGTGGTTTGCCGGAAGGCCTGGGTGAGCGCGGCCACCTCGATCGGATCGCCTAGGGGAGTGCCGGTGCCATGCGCCTCGACGTAGCCGATACTTTCGGCCGAGACTTCCGCCTGCTCCAGCGCAGAGGCGATCGCTTCCGACTGGCCTTGAATGCTAGGTGCGCTGAAGCTCGCTTTGTCGCTCCCATCGTTGTTCACGCCACATCCCCGAATCACGGCATAGATTCGGTCGCCGTCCTCGATGGCTGTCGACAGACGCTTGAGAACCACCACCCCGGCTCCCGCACCGAAGACGGTACCTGTCGCGGAGACATCAAAGGCTCGGCAACGGCCGTCCGAGGAGGCGATCGCTCCTTCCTGATACACATAGCCGCGCTGTTGCGGGAACGAGATGGAAACCCCGCCGGCGAGCGCGACTTCACAGTGTCCTGAGAGCAGACCGGCGCACGCTTGAGACACCGCTACAAGCGAGGTGGAGCAGGCGGTCTGCACCGTCAGGGCAGGCCCCCTGAGGTTGAGTTTATAC
>CAMAVD010000368.1 GCA_945861575.1 Akkermansia muciniphila | reverse complement strand
GGCTAGGTCCCGGGGAGCGGACTCTTTAACCTGGTCGTTGAGACGATCCATCAGAGCGAACATCCTTGGGGTGCTGTAGACACCTTCACGTAGCTCCTGATAGCGATCGATGTAGCCTTGCCAGAACGACGGGTCCAGGAAAAGACGGTCCCACCACTGCTGAGTTCCAGCCCCAAAGAAGTCGGTCCCGCCACCGTCGGCCCAAGTCCTGGGGTTAGCATCGCGTCCGTCGGTGGACCCAAAGGCGCGATCAAAGTCCCAGATCGGGCCGTATACGATGGGGCCATTCCGCTGTTTGTAGAGATAGGCGCTCAGACGCAGTGCATCCACATTGTAGGAAATCACCATGATGATGTGATGATCGATCCAGGCGGGTTTGTCGATGTAGGGGAGATAGCCGGTAACTTCGTTGGTCCAGTCCTTGGCTTTGAGGCGGTTTCCGAACTCGGTCATGTATTGATTCAAATAGGCCTTTTGAGCTGCTCGCTGAGGCAGGTTGAACGTCTCGATCTGAGGATCGAGCATGTTGACCGTTTGATTGGCGAGAGTGAGTTGGGTGTCGTTCCCGAGCGCACGATCGACACTCATCAAGTAACCACCTGTTACCTCTGGAGCCGCCACATCGGCATCCGTCAGGCGCGGGGCGTCCACGCGATCCTTCCCCAGGGTGATACGCTCCATGATGTTGTAGACACCGAAGTAGTTGTTGGTGGTCAGCGTCGCGGTGGAGGTGGTGGAGGCGCTCTCATTCAAATAGATCTCAGCAAAACGATAGCGGGAAGCGTAGCGGCCAATGTCGTTGCTCATGTCCGACGCGAGCGGATTGTGAATGAGCGAGGGATCGAAAAAGTAAGGTGCGTGGAACACCCATTCGTTGTCGGCAGGCATGCCTAAGATCGGGATGTCCCGATTGTCGTCGTTCTCATCCCAGACATGCACGGCCCAGTTGAACTTCGCGTTGCCCGCGGTGCTGGACCCGCGGATTTTTAGTCCAGCACGGAAGATTTGGTCCGGGGCGTTGGTGAAGGAGGCCCGGCCTTGGACGGGCTCGTGAATAAAGATCGCCGTGGACTTGAGAGTGTCCCCGTTAAACCCGCCTCCGCCAAAGCTGTGCACGATGATGAGCGGCAGATCGGAGCTCGTCGTCCGAAGGTTGGGATTGAGTTTGACGAAATACTCCGAGCTTACGGAGCTGGGGAGGAAGCCGGGTTCAAACGCACGCGCACGGACCGGGGCGCTGTTGGTGAGAGTGATGGGGCCTGTGTAGAGCGTGGAGTTGGTCGTTGGGACCGTCCCGTTGAGGGTGTAACGGATCTGACCGATTTGGGTGGCCCCTGCTGAGGTGAGGGTGAGGTCGAAATTATTGAAGAAAGTGGTGCTTTTGGCTGAGAAAGCCACTTCACCGGCTTGCCCTTCAACGCCCGATGCGTTGGCTGTCCCTGGGGTGGGGTTCGCAAAATAGCGCTCCTCAGCCAGCAGGTAGCGGACACCCCGGCTGGCCAGTTCAGGCAGGATGAGGAAGTCGCCGTCTGTGCCCGCTCTGTTCAAAGCCTGAATGGCTAGGACATTGTCGCCTTGTCGGAGTCCCAGGGGGATTCCGCGGGCGAAGATGCTGTCGGGAACGATGGCCAACTCATTGACTCGATTGGTGTTGGCGGTGCTGTTGATAGCCGGGATGTTGGCCGCAGGGAAGCCGCGTCGGGCGACTTCGGTCCCATTCAGGTAGGCGATGAATCCGTCGTCCCAACGAATCTGCAGGAATGGGTTGGGGACCTGGGAGAGGTTGGCCACGGTGAAGGGAATGCGGAGATAAAGGCTGGTGCGCTTGGTGGTGCCATTGGTCATGGGCTGCCGCACATCGGTCTTGATGAAGGGAGCGAAGAGCGCGTTCGGATTGGTGTCAAAGCCCATCCCTGTTTGGCCCGATGCCCACGTGGCGTCGTCGAAGAGCACCTGGGTCCATCGATTGCTCAAAGCATTATTGGTAGGAACCAGCCATCGGCCAACGGCTCCGGCCTGGAGGAAGGTGGTGCTATTAAGCACCTCCACGGCCAGGCCATAGGACCGGTCGGGGGCTTGAAAGCCGAAGGTGTAGGCGTGCACCACCGTGACCCCATCGGGCTTCACCAGGGCCAGCTGCTCGCCATTGGCGTTGAGCCGGAAGTTGGTGTGCAGCGCCGCTCCGGGGAGCTTGCGGTCGCGGTTGGAGAGCCAGACTAGCAGGTGCTGTCCTGAGAGTAGATTGGTGGCCGGGAATTTCCACTGCGTCAGGTTTAAGAGGCTGTCAGTCAGGTAGTAGCCCGCCAGATTGAGGGTGGCAGCAGTGCCGTTGTAGAGCTCGACGTAGTCGGAGTTGGAGCCGAAATCATCGGCCACCGTCTGGGTGTTGTCGGCCATGAACTCCGAGAGAACCAGCCCTTCCTGGGCTTGAGTCCGGAGTCCGGCGAGCAGGGCAGTGAGTACAAGGAGGGGAAGAAGCGCTTTCTGGATCTTCATACGGTAGGTGGGCGCAGAGTTTACGACAAACGGTTACTTGGGTTAGGGTTCAACTAATCTGGCCCATTGTCTCAATTCTGGCCACCCTAATTTTACTCAGAATCTATCGGTTGGAACGGTAAAGACTGAATCGTCTCTGGGAACCCCGGTTTGAGGTAAACTGGTATCTCGGGCTTGTCATCCCTCTCGGAGTGACTTACTTGTCTGCGGGCTTTATTGCCACGCCAAATGACGCAGCGGACACTGATCATCGTTCCTACGTATAACGAGAAGGAGAATCTTCCTCCTCTCGTGGAGCGTGTCATGGGCCTGCCGGTGGAGGTGGACCTCCTTGTAGTGGATGACAATTCGCCGGACGGCACCGGGCAGATTGCCGACCGGCTCTGCCAGCGCTACTCCCGGCTGCATGTCCTCCATCGGAAGGAGAAGGATGGGCTGGGGCGGGCCTATATCGCGGGCTTCAAATGGGCTTTGTCGCAGGGCTACGATCTCATCTTCGAGATGGACGGCGACTTCTCGCATAATCCATCCGACATCCCGAGCTTCCTGGAGGCAGCGCGGGAGGCGGATCTTGTTCTCGGATCACGCTACACCCATGGGATCCGGGTGATCAATTGGCCCCTGAACCGGCTCTTGCTCAGCATGGGAGCAGCCTTCTACGTCAGGGCCATCACTGGAATGCCGTTTGCTGACCCTACCGGTGGTTTCAAATGCTTTCGACGCAAGACGCTGGAGAGCATTGATCTCGAAGCCGTGCGCTCCAATGGCTACAGCTTCCAGGTCGAGATGACTCACAAGGCCTGGCGCCAGGGTCTGCGGGTTGTGGAGGTGCCGATCATCTTCACGGATCGATTTCAGGGGAACTCCAAGATGTCGTTCCGGATCGTCCGTGAAGCATTGTGGATGGTTT
>CAMAVD010000367.1 GCA_945861575.1 Akkermansia muciniphila | reverse complement strand
GCCGCCATCTCGAAGGTATGGTAGTAGACCATTGCCTGAGGTCGATCGAGCGGAGCCAAGCTCCCGGTATGATCCAGCAGATACTTCGTCATGAAGATCATCAGGATCGCCCGCATTCCGTAGTAGCTGAAGCGTTCCGCCGCCTCATTCAGAATGATGAAGGGGATACCCGGAGGCATCGTCTTGAGCGGGAACGGATGGGTTGCAAATGCTGGCTGTGACATGCGTGAAGCACGAGTCTCAGCGCAAGCTCCGACGATTGTCCATGACCAAAGCCCAGGCCTAAAACTTGTGAATCCAATGAAGCCCACACCAGTCGAAGAAGGATCCACTCGCCGCTCCTGATCCCGACGGGATCACAGCCAATAGCCGGTCGGTTGAGGACCTATGGGACGACACCACCGGTTATCCGTTTTGAAGGGCAGGATCCTGGAGGGATCCCAGAGACGGGCGAGCATTGACCCGTTAGATCACCCGCCCAGTGTCTTAATCTGCGAACCCCGTGAACTCTGTGTGAGACATTCCCCGTTCGGACGCCCAGGGGGGCCTGAGCGGAGGGTTCGTAGAGTAGGCGGAAGCCGGTGACAGTTCTGTGTGAAGACCGCAGTTGTCATCCACAGATCACCGACTTCCGCCCCTCATCAAACTGGACGTGCGGTTTTCCCGCATCCAGCTTTCCGAGGGTCATTCCTCGGTTGGCTTCAGGCTCGGCCCGCTTTCCAGCGCGCCCAGGTGGGTAACTTAAACAACCCATGCCTCTCCCAGAGACTATTTCCAGTGAATTGCTGCCAAAGTCCCTCCCGACATCCCTGTTTTCGCCAGGCCCATCGACTCAGCCTCCCATACATATAGCGATTGATGTCCGAGAAGACCTTCGTGCTGTTTCCGATGTGGAAGTAGTGGCTCCACCCCTTCAACTGCCGGTTCAATGCCGGAATCACCTCATCCAGCCCACGATGTAACGTGCTCCGGTTTAGTTTCTCCCGCACCTTCATCCTCAGTTTCTTGAGACTCTTGGGATGGGGTTCTATATGCAGATACCTTCGTCCACTCTTGTGTCCGTGTCTGACCACCAGCTCAAACCCAAGGAACTTGATTGCCTCCTGGCGTAAATCCACCAGTCGGGTCTTCTTCTCATTGAGTGTGAGTCCCCTACGGCTCAACCAGCATTTGAGCCTTTCCTGTAACGGGGCAGCCTGTCCCGGTCGGGCCAGGATTACGAAATCATCTGCGTAGCGTACCATCACTGGCTTGCTTTCGCATCGTTCGTTGACTTCCCAGTCCAGCCGATTGAGATACGCGTTGGCTAATAGCGGTGAGATCACTCCTCCTTGCGGTGTCCCCCGGTCATTGCCTTTGGTGTGAGACCTTCCCGTTTTCAGGTCTCTTTCCACAATGGGTGCCTTGAGCCAGCCTTTGATCAGTTTCAGGACTTGTCCGTCGCTAATCCTTCGGCTGACGATCCGCAATAATCGGTGGTGCGGAATGCTGTCAAAGTAGCCACTCAGGTCCGCATCTATCACTTCCCAGCGGCCTGTCAGCACTGCGGCTTTGATCGCTTTAATGGCATCATGTGCCCCTCGGCGGGGGCGGTACGCGTAGCTGTTGGTGTGACTGTCGGCTTCCAAGATCGGCAGCAGCAATATCACCACTGCCGCTTGGACCACTCGATCCTTCACTGTCGGTATTCCAAGAGGCCTTTGTTTGCCGTCATCCTTGAGGATGTACACCCGTCGCACAGGCTCAGCCCGATACGTTCGATTGCACAGTTCCTCTATTAATGCCGATTTCCAGGCCTCCCGATGTTCGTCGCTCACCAGAACCGAGCAGGTTTGCCCGTCGATTCCAGCGGCTCCGCCGTTGTGTGCCACCATGACCATCGCCGTATTGATGATATCAGGGCGGCAGAGTTCTCCGTAGAGGCTGTAGAACCGGTATCCCGGCTCAGCCTTGGCTTTCCGATAGAGCGCTCGCTGCAGCTTCTGAATCTTTTGTGGGGTTAGTATCCTTTCGAACAAGGCTCTCGCCTCATCCGCCCAGCCATCTCCCGATCCTTCGCTACTTTGTGACGCATTGACCCAAGCACCCCCCCTTGGCTCCCCACCGCTTTTGCTCTGCGGTGGTTCACAGCTACTACGAGGGGCTCCGACTTCTCCCTCCGCCCGGCCTGCCTTGGAGGGGTGACCCCCTTGCTCAGGTGGTTGAGACGTTGCCGCCTCACGGTGGGAGATCTCCCAGCTTACCTTGGCTTCCCTTTCAAACGTGCCGTCCTCGCGGACTCCGCCGGTGTGCCCTTGTCCCTTGTCTTGGTGATGGGGTCGCGGGCTGGCAGTCTTCGCCATCTGTGTAGCAGCTCGACTTCCGGTTCTTGAGATTTCTGAGCTCATTATTGAGGTTCAGGTTTATTACGGCCCATTTGATCCATACAGCATCCCGCTTGTGGTTCGGCCTCACGGCCTCATCCCGGATGCTGCGCTTCGGTCGTGAACCAAGTAACTCGACCGGAGGGACTTTCACCCTCGAGGTAACCAACTTCACTGGCGCACACACAGAGTTCTCAGAGGCCATACGTGTAACCGCGAATAGACGCGAATAGACGCGAATGCGAAAAAGGCTCCTGGGTTGTGACTTCCGGATTAACGTTCATTCGCGTTCATTCGCGTTCATTCGCGGTTAACGTTCAAATCCCGGCAGGGGGCCGTCGGTGGGTTTCGGTGAAGCTAAGGCAGCCGTCTCAATGCCGACCCAGCTCGTAATCAGTTACCTGCGGTTCTCCGTCGCTACACACGACCGCCAACGGAAAATCCGCAAACAATCCTGGAAGAACCATTCTTTGTGCCGCGGCGGAAACGCTGTCGGCACGGTGTAGTCATCGATCTTTCGGACAATCGGCAGACCGTCTTGCGCCAGAAGTCCGGAGTCCGCATCTCCGTCGAGGCCGAACACTTTGCCTGGTCCAACGGATCAGGAGTCGAGGTCAACTGCGCCGCAGGCTCGAAGGTAATCCGCTGTCTCGTCGAGGCGCGCTGGGTCGCGCGTCTCGTCATTCGTGTCTCCATTCGGAATCCAAATCACCAACCCTTCCCGCGCTCGCGTGAGCAGAACTCGATATTTGTTTCGGATGAAGTCTTGAGTGACAGGCTTCTGGACCTGTTGCCAACGGGAGCCAATCAAACGTCGAACGTCCCACGCGTTGGCGCGCCGAGTAAAATCACCGCCCCAACAGACGCCGACCCAATCCAATTCGAGTCCTTGACATTCAAATTCTGGGGTCTTCGTGTACTTGAGTGGGTGATTTTGGACGTTTTTAAGCATTCGATCGCCAGCTAAACGAGCAGGGGCGCGTGCTTTGAGCCACAGCTCGCGCGCCCCTGCGGTCGAACTACATGAGACATCCGTCGAACCTTCAGTGAGCGTT
>CAMAVD010000366.1 GCA_945861575.1 Akkermansia muciniphila | reverse complement strand
CACCCGCCAGGGCGGAGACGCCGGTGGAGCAAATCTTCAGAGCGCCACCTATTCCGCCAATAGCCTGAATCAATACACCAGCCGCACCATCCCCGCGTATGTCCAGTCCATGGGCATTGCGCATGCTTCGGCTACCGTGACAGTCAATGGGCAGTCGACCCTGCGCAAGGGAGAATACTTTCGGGCCGAGTTGAGTGCCAACAACGCTTCGGGAGCCCTATATCCCTCCATCACCAACATCGCTGCATACAGCGGGGTCAATGAGACTAACACAGGCGGTCTCTTCGTTCCTAAGACCCCGGAAGCTTTCGCCTATGATGCGGACGGGAACCTGACCAACGACGGGCGATGGGTGTACCTCTGGGACGGAGAGAATCGCTTGGTTCAGATGGAGAGCCAGACCAGCGCTCCGACCGCGTCAAAGCGCAAGGTGGCCTACACCTACGATCATCAAAGCCGAATGATCGCACGCAAAAGCTACAACGCTTCGTCGGGAACTAACGTGGTCATTTCAGACACGAAGTTCCTCTTTGATGGATGGAGGCAATTGGCGGAGTTAAACGCCACGAACAACAACTTGGTGCGTGGGTTCACCTGGGGCTTGGATCTGAGCGGATCGGCAGAAGGCGCGGGCGGGATCGGAGGTCTGCTCCTGTTCACGGATGTGGCTTCGTCTACTTCCCACTTCTACGCCTATGACGGCAATGGAAACGTAATGGCGCTTGCGAAGGCGACGGATGCGTCCAAGTCGGCCGAATACGAGTATGGGCCTTTCGGGGAGGTTATCCGGGCCTCTGGGTCCGTGGCGAAGTCAAACCCGTCCAGGTTCTCTACGAAGTTTCAGGATGAGGAAACGGAACTGCTCTATTATGGCTACCGATTCTATAACGCCTCGACGGGGAGGTGGCTATCCAGAGATCCGATCCGGGAACGCGGGGGGCATAATCTCTACGGCTTCGTTCGAAATCATCCGGTACTCCGATTTGATCCTCTGGGCCTTGCTTGCCACGTGGTAGCACAGTGCAAGATAATTAAGGATGTCCCGTCCACTGAGATTTCGGTTGGTCCCGTGTCCATACCTATCGCTCGAAATTGCACATATAAATGTGATGTATTTCTCGAGTGGAACTCAAACAAGGGTTTTGATGGGTCGGAGTTCGGTGCAGAAACCTGCGATTACCTGAAGTCACTAGGTTCTAAATTTTTCTGGATTGAAGATCGCGTGGAGTACGGGTGTGGTAAGTGCAAGCCATCGGTTGGAGACGCTAGAACGTTTGGCGATGTTACCTTCAAAACCGATTGCTCTAAATCGAAGTGCCGCGATGGAGTGGCCTGGATTAGAAAGGGAGCAGATGCGGCATGCGCCGCAATGGGAGACGGGCCACAAAAGGTGACGTGTGAGGCATTGGCAGCAGCAGCTGAGACCAGCGGTATCGAACTATGCAATACGCTTTGCAGCAAGCCATGAAAACAATATTGATGTCACTAGTGATGGTGGCTGTCGCTCTGTCCGAGGCAAACGGGCAAGAACCACTGCGTAAGCACAAAATTGGTTCACTCGAGGTCACAGTTGTGAACCTGTTCACTAATGTCCTTGGGACAATGCCCGGTGGGTCACCAGGATCTCCTACTCAGCAGGATCCGGTGACGTTGATAGGCACGAATTGCTTCCTGATGGTTTCTCAGACTGGGATTCATTTCCCTAAGGGCCTGGACCCTCTCCTAGCCGTATCACGACTCGTTCGGACAAATCACGCTCAATTCCTGGACGTCCTTTCTAAACCGCCATTCAAGGTTGTCGGACAACATCTAGGAGAGAAACACTTCGGCGTCATCCGAATGGCCCACTGGGGGATAGAATCACAAACAGTTGAAGGAACATCAAACATTGCAGAGGGATTTGTCTTGGATTCGGAGAATGCTCTATGGAGGCTTTACTGGATAGGCCCCTCGACCAACACATGGCGACTAACAAATGTTGTCGTGTCGATCAAGCGAATTGAGCCAAAATTTTTGTTACCCTGGAGCGGGAGGGAAGGCAGGAAAAATGATTCGTTGCGCCAAAAGTGATTGTTACCCTGGCCGGAATGGACAAAACCACGAGGCAGAAGACGCGGAAGGAAGTATCGACGAAGAGGAGGCGAAGGTAACTCTCCACTTGCAACTCCAACCCAAAAAGCAGTGAGTCAACCCACCTCGGAGTGGCTTGTTTTGAAGTGCCCGGTGACACTACCAACCTGCTATCATAAGCGCCATTCGGGTCGGTTCTTGCAATTGACAACTCGAGGGCAATTGGGAGACTGACGATTGAGTTCGCGAGAGGCACTGCACAGCTACAGCCTCTAAACTTCCCCTCGACCAAGTCGATCTCGGTGACCACCCCAAATGCGGGCAATGGCTGTCAGCGCCCAGACTGCGAGCTTTGATTACGACAATCGGGGTCGAGTTGTTAGTGTCTTTGCGGTGAGCGTGCGTAAACGCTTGGAAGCGCGAGATGTTTGGATGTGAGAGCGGATGGAATCCCTGCCGCAGTGGGATTCAGGGTGCGCGAGTGGTTACTTTGGCGAGAGCTAATGGGAAGTTCCAGGGCATCCAGGCGCTGGGATTGGCCTCGGCAGCTGGCGCGTTGCGGACGACAGCCATCATGTAGTCAAAAGGGTTGACCCCGTTGGCTCGACAGGTTTCCACCAAACTCATGAACATATCGCCTACTTGTGCTCCCCGGCTCGTCCGATAGTGCAGGCTGTTCTTCCGATGCAGGATTCACCGCTTCAAAATTCGCTCGGCTTCGTTATTGTCCAACGGCGCCCCGGGCACGCGCAAAAACTGAGTCAGCTGCGTCCACCGCTTCTGCATATACTCGATGGCCCCGCCCAACCCTGAGTTGGGTTCCACCTTTCTGCTATCCATGAGCTCAGTGAACCAAGCCTGAAGCTCCTCCATCACTGGTCCGCTGCGCTTCTGGTGTTCCTGGAGCCGTTGCTCTGGACTGAGTCCTGCCGCCTTGATCTCAGCTTCCACCTGATAGATGATTGAAAAGCTCTCCACCACCTTTTGGCACTCCGCCGGGAAGGAACTCCTCAAATCGACAAAGTTCCTTCTCGCCGGTGTCGTCGCTGAAGAGAACCGGGGCTTGGGCCGCCTCTTTCTTGAGGCGCTCGAAGAGCGGCTTGAGGCTTTCCGATACCCGGAGGACTTGCTCCCATTGAACCGAGGCGGGCAGCGGCACCCCAAGACTTTCCTGTAGCTTCTCCAAGCGATAAAAGGGCATGCCGCTGCCGTAACGCATCAAACCCACCATGACTCCCACACTGGCATCATACTTTTCCACACCCGCTTCCGGAGGAGTAGGCGCCGTGAACGTCTTGCCGCAGGTGTCGCAACGCAACTGCTCCTTCTCATAGATCACCGCTCCCACAGG
>CAMAVD010000365.1 GCA_945861575.1 Akkermansia muciniphila | reverse complement strand
TCTTCACGAGGGCGTTCGTGAAGTCGATCTCGTAGCTGGGCTCGGTGTAGCTGAAATAGTGGGGTCTGAAACGGAGCTGAACATCGTCGCCCAGCAGCTCCCGAAAGACGAACTCGACGCTGCCTTTGAGGTCGCTGACGGTCACGTTGCGATCGACGTAAAGTCCTTCGATCTGATGAAAGGTGGGATTGTGCGTGGCGTCGGCGTTGTCGCGACGATAGACGCGTCCTGGGACGATCACCCGGACCGGCGGCTTTTGCTTTTCCATCACCCGGATCTGCACCGATGAGGTGTGGGTGCGGAGCAGGGGGCGCGCCGCTGCTTGAAGGTAGAAGGTATCCTGGAGATCCCTCGCCGGATGGTCGGCGGGTGTGTTGAGGGCGTCGAAACAGTGATACTCGTCCTCCACCTCAGGCCCGTCAGCGACGGCGAAACCCAAGCGGCGAAAGCTGCGGATGATGTCCTCGGTCACCTGGGTGAGAGGATGCAGTCGACCTGCGGAACGACGTCGGCCGGGGAGGGTGAAATCGGTGGGATTCTTCGGCAGCGCCGCCTTCAGCTCAAGGGTTGAGCGGTAGGTCTCTAGGGCCGCTTCCAACTCGGCTTTGGCGAGGTTGATCTGTTTGCCCGCGGCAGGGCGCTCCTCCTTGGGCAGGGAGCCGAGCTGCTTTAGGAGCGCTGTGAAGCTTCCGTTAGCACCCAGATAGCGTACGCGAACTTGATCCAAGCCAGGCAGATCCACCGCTGCCTTGAATTCGGCGAGGCCGGCTTGCTTGAGAGGTTCGATATCAGTCAGCAAAGACATTCAATTCAGGGCTGGAAAGCGGTTGCAAAAAAAGAGGCGACCTTTTGGGAGGTCGCCCGACACCGAACGCGGATCCCGCTCCCGAGTCCGCGATGGGACAGGGAAGCGGTTGGAAAGCGCCTTACGCGGCCTTGGCCTTCTGGACCAGAGCGTTCTGTGCGAGCTTCACGAGTTCGCCAAAAGCGATAGCGTCGGTGGCTGCGAGATCCGAGAGCACCTTGCGGTCGAGGGACACCTGCGCGGCCTTGAGGCCTTCGATCAGGCGGCTGTAAGTGATCCCCAACGGGCGGGCGGCGGCATTGATACGCACCTGCCAGAGAGTTCGGAAGTTCCGCTTCTTGGTCTTGCGATCGCGGAAGGCATACTGCCGACCGTGGTCGACGGCGTCAGACGCATAACGATACAGTTTAGAACGCTTGAGCCGGAAACCCTTCGCGGCGAAGAGCATCCGTTTACGGCGACGGCGGGAAGCGGGGGCGTTAGTGACGCGCATAAGCTTGGGAAATTAAGTCGGTTGAGGGTTGCGTAAGCCTTAATGGCTGAACGGCAGGTTTTGGGTGATACGATACGTGTCGGTCTTGTCGACCTCTTTGGCAGTGCCGAGTGAACGGCGGCGCTTGGCACTCTTGTGGGCCAGCAAGTGGCGGCGTCCAGCACGCGAGCGCATCACTTTGCCTGTACCGGTGATTTTGAACCGCTTTGCTACGGCTTTTCTCGTCTTATTTCCACGGGGGCGTCTCATAAAAGTCTTTTCGTGTAACCTGAAAAAGAGCGCGCAATATAGGTACCAACCTGCAGACGAGCAAGCGGTTTTTTTACCAATCCTGTAGATCGGGACGCTCTCGACGCGGGGACTGCTCAGTCATGACACCTGAAACGACGCTCGAAGGGGTAACAATGAGGGTCGGGGGGCCTCTTGGCAACCTTGTTTCCATGTCATTTTCGTTCTTCACATTTGCCCGGTAGATTCTAACCTGCTGGCCTTTAACATTACTGAACGCTTATTTTGAACTATGGCCGCTGATACTTCCGCCGCTAAACTCGTCGATGCGCCTCCGCTGAAGCCGCAGGTTTTGAAGACCAAGCTCGCTCCCACCCCTCGCCAAGCGCCGAAGTACTCGGTGAAGGTGAAAAATCAGGCGGGTGTCGACGTGGTGGTGGCTTGCCCGCGCGCGACGCGTGCTTTGGTGGCCTTGATGGACGTTCATGCTGTTGTCGGCGGCGCAGCGTGTCACTGGGGCGGGCCGGCCGCCTTTGCGGAGATGCTCGCTGCGGTCCACGCTGTGGTTTTTTCCACCTCCGGCCGCGAATGGTACGAGGCGTTCAATTTCGTCAATGATGCCGGCCATGCCGAAAATGGTATCTATGCTCTGAGGTCAAACTATGGTCATGACGGCCTGACCTTCGAGTCTCTCAAGGGTTTTCGCAGCATCCAGAGCAAGCTGACCGGACATGGTGAATCGCATTTGAATCCCCAGGGGGTTCTCCTCAGCAACGGACCTTTGGGCTCCGCTCTTCCCCAGGCCCAGGGCTTGGCCATGGCGGATAAGACGACGGGAAATGATCGCGTGACCCTCTGCGTGGTTTCCGACGGCGCATCGATGGAGGGTGAAGCCAAGGAAGCTTTCGCCGCCGTGCCTGGCCTCGCGGCGAAGGGTCGAGTGAATCCCTTCGTGCTGCTGCTCTCCGACAACGATACCAAGTTGTCCGGCCGTATCACCAAGGACTCCTTCTCCATGCAGCCGACGTTCGAGTCCCTCGCCACCCTCGGCTGGAACGTGATCAAGGTTCCGTCCGGCCACGATCTCCAGGCCGTCTATCTGGCCGTCGAGAAGGGCATTGCCGATGCAAAGGCGAACCCAGCCCGCCCGGTGGCGCTGTGGATCAAGACCATCAAGGGCTATGGAGTGAAGTCCACCGAAGAGAACTCGGCGGGCGGTCATGGCTTCCCTCTGGCCAATGGCGAGAAGATCGTGGAGTTCGTCTCCGAGATCTACTCCGGCCAGCCGCCGGAGGAGTTTGCGGCTTGGGCTAAGGCTTTGCGCTTGGATTGGGAGCAAAAAGAGGAGTTCAAGAAGGCAAAGGCAGCGGCCGCTCCTGCCCCGACTGCTCCGGCGGTCAAGAAGGACAAAGTGCAAAGCGGCCTAGCCAAAGGTGCTCTCCGCGCTGCGGTGGAAGGCCTTCCCGTTTACTCGGTTTCCAGCGATGTCCAGGGCTCAACCGGGATCAGCCCGTTTCAGAAAAGCCTCCCAGACCGTTTCGTGGAGGTCGGAATTGCTGAGTCGAACATGATCAGTGTCGGTGCCGGCTACTCGAAGTCGGGATATATCCCTGTCGTCGATACCTTCGGTCAATTTGGCGTGACCAAGGGCAACTTGCCGTTGACCATGGCCGCCCTCTCTCAGGCACCGGTGATTGCATTGTTCTCCCATGTGGGCTTTCAGGACGCCGCCGACGGGGCCTCACATCAGGCGACTACTTATCTGGCTGCTACCAGCGCCATCCCGCACACCGTTGTGGTTGCTCCATCGTGCGCCGATGAGGCGGAATCGCTCATGTATCAGGCGATTCGTCGGATTTCTGACGCGCGCGCCGCAGGTCAGGACGGGGACAGTGTGCTTTTCTTTGTAGG
>CAMAVD010000364.1 GCA_945861575.1 Akkermansia muciniphila | reverse complement strand
CCGCCCTACGATCTCTGCTCCGATCAGAAAGTCCGTCGCCGATACCGAGTAGCTCAGCCCGTGGATCGCGAGAATATTTGTGCCGTCGCGGAGGATTGGTTGAAAGGCCTCCAGGGAACTCTCTTCTCTCTGCCAGGCAGCCACCAGTGATCGGTTCGTGACCGCTGACGAATCGAAGGAAGGTCGGCTCGGGGCATTGCGCGAAAGGACCTCAATGCCATTCAGGTAGGCGATAAATCCGTCCTGGTAGTGCATTCGCAAGCGCAAATCATCGATGAGGCTTGCGTGGGGGAGGATGAATGGGATTCGTAGAAAGGCTCCGGTTCCCTTTCCGAACATGGAGCCCCCAAGATCTGTGCTAAAGAGGGATTCCAGACTGCCACCCCCCGCCGCCAGGTAGTGTGCCCGAATCCGTTCAGCAGATAAAGCACTGTAGTAAATGGCCACCTCATCCAGTCGCCCTCGAAACCATCTTCCCCCTTCGTGTCCATCGCCGATTCTTACGCCCCTGGATCCGTTGGGAACGAGGGCGGCGGAAGCCACCTTTGAAAACGGCGTGGTGACCGCGGCACCAAAGGGTTCTCCATTGATATAGATCTGAGAATTCCCCGAGGCCAGGACCATGGCGATATGCCGCCACACTCCAGTGGGCCTGGGACTCGGTATGGAAAGCGCGATGAACCCTGAGGAAGTATAGCCTCCAGCGTTCCCTGCGGTGTGAACCTGGAAGTGGGTAAAGCCGCCATCCGGCGTCGCCACGATCGATTGGAAGTCGGCGGGAACAGGCTCGGACGTCTGTATCCAGGCCTCCACCGTAACCGCGGTGACATTTCCCCAGGTCCCTGGCAGTTGGACATAGCCGCTCGTTCCGTTGAATTGAACAGCTCGACCTCCTCCGGGCAAAGCGCCGTCCACGTTCTGGGTGGTTCCGCCGACATACGTTCCATGCCGACCATTGCCTGAGCTATCGAGAGCGACGCTACCGTTCGTTTCATCGAGTCTCCAGAATCCGACGGGCGCGTCGCGTAATACCTCCTCCAAATAGGAATCGTCGGCAGGCTTCGTGAACCCGACGGCGTCTGTGGCTTGTAGCCAGGAAGAGTCATCATAGGAGAGTTGAGTCCACGTTTGCTGCAGCGCATCGTTCTCCGGAAGAAGCAGTCGGATCTTTGATCGATCTACGGGGAATGAAGCCAGATCAGGATGCTCGCCTTGGAAGTTTTTCGTCCCGGGGGTTCCACCGACCGCGGAGCTGCCCGCCCAGCTTTCCGGCAAATCGCTCGGGTCGGTGAGCTTTCGTTTGCTCAGTGAGTTTCCGCCACCATCGGGGCTGACCGGCCAGGGCGGACCATCCGAATAGCTGACCGAATCGATGATCCGACCCCGCTGGTTGCGGAGTTCCAATTTTTCTCCTCCATTCGAGAGTCTTCCTGTGAATGGTCCCATCACCCCTTGAATCCCCGAGGTCTGCATGAGCCGTGAGGGTGAGCTGGCCACCACCAGATAGCCGCCCCTACGAAGGCGGGTGCCAGCGGGGAAGGTGAACTGCACTCCTTCGGTCAACTGCCATCCAGAAAGGTCCATGTCGATCGACATGAGATTGTGGAGTTCCAACCATTCCATCTCGGGTTCATTGAACGAAGGCTGGTACATGATTTCGTTGAAGACGACACTCCCATCGCCAGCACGCCCCTGGAGCCCGGTGAAGGCCAGGAACAGGAGGAGGCAGTGTACGGGTGCGAGGGAATGCATGGGTCCGTCTGATGGAGATCAAGGCTCAGTGCAAAGCGTGTCACGTTTGCGAACCCGTTGACAGCTAAAAGAGGCGCAATAAATGGCGCGTGCGAGCCCTTGGTTAAGACCTCAATGGTCCGTTGATAAACAAGAGGACGTGGAGATGTCGAGAGAAGCCCACGGGGGCGGGGGCGCGCAGAAGCTTGCAGGGATTTCGTTGACGGGATGGGTGAAACGGAGTTTCCAGGCGTGCAGGCAGAGCGGGGGATCGGTGATGCCGAGGGTTTGTGTTTCTCCTCGCCTCCCGTTGGAAAGATAGGCTGCATCGCCACAAACAGGCAGACCCAGAGACCAGAGATGGACCCGGATCTGGTTGGTGCGGCCGGTGAAGGGGCGTGCTTCTAGCAAAGCAGTGCCGTCGGTGCTTCGGTGGATGACCTGAAACCCGGTGCTTGCGGGGAGGCCGAATTCGAAGTCCACATCCCGGGAGCCGAGCGGTCCTGAACTGCGGCTGATGGGAGCCTCGCAGACGAAGGAATCCCTCTCCGGATGCCCTTGAACGCGGACGAGATAGCGCTTCTCGACCTGTCCTGAGATGAACTGCGACTGGAGACGGCCTACCATGACGGGGTGGAGGGCTACCAGGACCAAGCCTGTGGTATTGGCGTCTAGTCGATGTACCGGCTTAGGTTTTATGGGGGCGTAGGCGGCATTGAGAAACTCCTGGAGGGTATTTCTGAAGAAGCGACCGCCGGCGTGCATGGGTAGGGGAGCCGGCTTGTTCACCACCGCGAGGGCCTCGTCTTCGTGGAGAATCTCAGCGCGTGCATCCACGTCCGGCTCGACCCTTCCTGGGAAACGATGCAGGTAGCGCTGCCCAGCGCGCACGATACGGTGGGTGGTCACCGATTCTCCAGATTCCGTTGTGATCAGCCCTCGCAAGCATTCCGCTTCCCAGGTGGAAGCAGGGATGTGGGATACCAGGTGGCAGAGCGCCTCTATGAGCGAGATTCCGTCACAGGCTCCGGGGACGTTAATTGGCTTGAAGCAGTCGCGAGGTCGACGACCGGGGAGCGGCGTCGCGGCCTTTTGCAGGGCTATGTGTCGTTGGGCGATACGTTCGGTCATGCTTGGCGTGCACCTCGTGTTCTCACCGCCTGCATCCGAGGCTGGAAGTTGTAGCGGTAGGGTCGGGTCGGGTCGGTCTGTGGCTGACGGCAAGGTCCCGACGATTCGAACTGTGAGCCGGGGGTAAGGCTGGTAGCTGAGCTGCCTTTGAGAGGCTTCCAGGGCCCCCAAAGCGGGTGAGGATCTCAGTGCGGCCAGGACGATCTGTGAGATCTGAGGCTCTCCGGCGATCTGGAGGTCGATCCCGTTGGGGGCCAAGAGCACGGTCCCACGAATCTGTGCGCCCCTGCAGAGGGCCGAGAGTTGGCCCTTGAGGGGCCCAAGGTCCTTCAGTTCTGTCAGGCATCGTGCGGCGGTATGTGTTAGGGAGCCGATCAAGTCCGCTGACCCTACCCAGTTCTCGGGGTGACTCCAAGAGGCACTTCGGGCTAAAGAGCGCTGCGCGCGGGAACACAGAGTGTTGAGTTTTTTCCTCGAGTCGGACCGCTTACGGAGCGAACGGCCTCTGGCTTTAGTTCTGGGGTAGGGTGTCGATGGCCTTCTGGGTCCACGGATTCAGGCTCGATGCACGATAGA
>CAMAVD010000363.1 GCA_945861575.1 Akkermansia muciniphila | reverse complement strand
TCAGATTCTCCCGGGCGACGGCCAACTGTCTCTGGAAGCCCCGAAGATCGAGATACCCGAGCCCTACCTCCGACAGGACCGACACCAATACCTCGCGTCGCATTTCGGCGCTCGCTGCGAGGTCCGCACGAGCCGCCTCGACGGAACGGCGTGTGCCTCCAAAGAGATCCAACTCCCAGCTGACATCCATCCGCGCGCTAAAGTCGTCGTTCTCAAGTGGGATTCGAAAGGCGTTGAGACTGCGCCCTGCTGCGGCGTTCTCGCTCGAGCGCGATCGAGCGTAGCCCGCGCCGGCGTTCACCGCCGGAAACCAGGAGGCAGCGGCCGAGAGCCGCTGAGCTCGCACCTCCTTCAGCCTCGCGGTGGCAATTCGAAGGTCCAGATTCGTCTCGGCCGCCTCTCGAATAAGCATGTCCAGCTGCGCATCTTGGAAGACCGTCCACCACTGTGACAGCAAGGCAGCGGGCGCAGGGTTGGTGCGCGCTCCGGAAGAGTAGGTTGGCGGCAAGGCGGAGTTGGCCGGCGGTTTGTAGTTAGGTCCCACAGCGCAGCCCGTTGCGAGAAGCCCCAAGGACAGGATGAAACCAAACACGTGAATGACTCCCAAGCCGCATTCGAGCAGACGCCCGCGGTCATGAGAAGGACGATGACCCTTAGTAAGTGGAGAGTTCATGGTGTGACACGGGCGGTTTGAATCTCGTTGGCTTCGATGAAAACATCCAGCTGTTGGCCAACAAACAGGGAGACGTCTGTTCCAAGAACTTGGTAGATCACCTGGAGCACGCGGGTATCCACGCGTTCCTGGAGGAAATGCTTCATTGGCTGCTAAGGGTATTCAACGGTTTTGAGAATGTGTCCGTCATCCATATGGAGGATGGAGCGGGCGTAGTGGTAGACCCGGCTGTCATGGGTGACGACGATCACAGCGCGATCGGGCCGGACTGCGGTACTCGAAAGAAGAGCCATCACCGAATCCCCGGTCGTGTGATCCAGCGCAGCCGTCGGCTCATCGCAGACCACCAGCCTGGGCTCGTGGATGAGAGCACGCGCCAGGGCAACACGCTGCTGCTGTCCACCCGATAGCTTCGACGGAAAGGTCTCCGACTTGGACTCCAACCCCAGGCGACAGAGCAGCGATCGGGCCTGATCCACAGCCTCGCGCCGCTTCATCCCGGCAGCAAGCAGCGGCACTGCCGCATTCTCCGCCGCGGTCAGCGCCGGAAGCAAATTGTACTGCTGAAAGACGAAGCCAAGGTGGCGCCGCCGAAACAAGATCCGTTCGGACGCTGGCAGCCGCGCGGTGTTCGATCCGAAGAGCTCGACTTCGCCTGCGGACGCGTCCAGAAGGCCTGCAATGACTGAGATCAAGGTGGTTTTGCCGCAGCCGCTGGGTCCCACCAGGAAAGTCAAACCGCCGGTATTGACCTCGAGGTTTACTTTGCGGAGCACCTCAATGCGAGAGTCCCCTTCCCCAAAATGTTTCTCCACATTGCAGCAGCGGACAGCGACGGAGTCAGCGTTCATAGGCTTCATGGGAATCGTGTCTATCCACGGAACACAGCGGCCGGCTCGAGCACCAGCACGCGACGGATGCTGATCAAGCTGGCCACGATGACCACGAGCAGCATCAACACCCCAACCCCCAAAGCATTTTGCCAAAGCAGCACAATGCCCCGCGTCGCCATCTTTAGGCTGAAGACCTCGAAGAAAACAGCCGCCATGCCCGTTCCCAGGGCATAGCCGATGAACCCTACCGCCACCGCCTGCAGGAGAATCATTCCCACCAAGCGCCCATGTGTAACCCCAATCGCCTTCAGCGCTCCGAACTGCCGGAGATTCTCCACCGTGAACAGATAAAAAGTCTGGCCAGCCACCACCAAGCCCACCACCAGGGCGATCGCAATGGTGATCCCGAAATTCACTGGGATCCCAGTATGCTTGAGATAGTAGCTTATACAGTCCCACCGGAAGTCATCGCTCGTGCGGGCCTTCAATCCCGTCTGCCGCGTGATCGCACTTGCCAAGGACTCAGCCGAGATCCCCGCCCGAGGCCTGGCGAGGATGAAAGCCATCTGGCTCCGTTCCTTCCCCTGAAAATGGAGGGCATCTGTGTAGCGCGCATGAATGACCGGCAGCAAAGATGCTCGCTTGGTTCTCCAAGAGAAACGTGCTGAACGCAATGGCGAAGATCAGGCCCAGATACTTGGCTCGATCCCCCGTCAACATCCGCCAGGCAACGAAACTCATATCGATCCTCCAATCGCACTGTAAGTAATAGTCTGACTCGCAGTCATATTTATCACAGAAAAAACCACCTCAGGAGTTGTTGAGCCATTGGGCATCCGGAAAAATCTCCGCGCGAATCCGGGCATCGGTCGCCGCGTAGTTCCAGTCCCCGCTGAGGGGCTTCCATCCCCAACCATCGCAGACGATGTCCTGGTTCCGACGAACAGGGGTGATGGGATCCTGAATTCCGCAGAGGAGTTGGAGCTCGGGCTGGATCGCGGCAATATGACTTCCCATGGTGGTGGCGATCAGGCTGAAGACCACCTCCGCCGGGCGCGTGACATGAGACGGTAAATCCCCAGAACGGATCGCGTCCTCCACGATGCCACTGATCGAATGGAAGCAGCGCCCAGCCTCCAGCCCGTGCGCCTGCCTGCGCTCAGTGGACGCCTTTTCCCAGAAGGAAACGCTCTTCAGCATCATTTCCACATGGAAATAGTCCCGATGGCTGACGGCAAACTCACAGCAAGAAAATCCAATCGCCCGGATCCGCTCACGGGTGGACCCTTTAAATAGCGCGGCGCGCTGGAAAAGGTTCGCCCGCTCCCTCAAGGCCCGGGTGGCGATTCCCAGCGTCAAATCCTCCTTCGTGGCGAAGTGAAGGTAGATGGTACCCTTGGAATACTCGATGGCACGAGCCAACTCGTCCAGGTTCAGATTCTGATAGCCGTCTCGCAAGAGCAGTCGCCGTCCGTGCAGCAGGATCAACTCCTCCCGCGCAGTCCGCTCTCGCTCTTTTCGAATGGCACTCACGCTCACTCAATGAAATTCCACCAATAATGACTGTGCGTCAATATGTTTTTAACAGTCATTAAACGAGGAAGATCCGGTGCTCTGGAGGTTTTACCTAGGGCACCAAGTCTGAGGGAGAAAACGAGTGAGGATCCACTTTGCACCGCAACCTTTCTATGGCTTCTTCGTTCTATTGCACGTATGTTGCGCCGTATTGTATGGGCTTGATCTTCCTTCTGCGATGGGGTGCCAGCCAACGCTTAATCCTGGCCGCCACACTGCTGTGGTGGGTAGGGGTTCTGCCCTGCCCCGCCGCGCATTCTCTCAGCTGGAAGAAGAACCCTGACCGGGTATCGGCAGATATTTCACGTGCGCCCCTGACTGAGGTCCTCAAGATGATCGGAGACGCCACAGGCTGGGACGTCTACGT
>CAMAVD010000362.1 GCA_945861575.1 Akkermansia muciniphila | reverse complement strand
GGAGTGCGAAGCCAAGGGGTCCAACTGGCCGGGGACGCACAGTCCACACTCTTGATACTCTCGGCTGGGGAGGGGTTGACGAACTGGACCGGGGCGATTCGCATCATGGGACGCTCCCAAACACCTCAGGGCGAGAGGCAACACGAGAGCCGCGTCGCAACGCTCGTGAGGCCAGTCCCTAATTACGAGGCGGAGGCCGTGCGGACCCGCTTCTCCGACCAGCTGGTTTTATCTACCCGCGCCACCGAGGTGGAACCTCTCCAGCTCACCCTGGGAGCCGGTGCCCCAGCGGAGGCAACTGCGGGCGCCAAACTGACGATTCCGCTGCGGGTGCAGCGCAAGGGGGACTTCGGCGCAAACCTCAAGCTACGGCTGCTGGGCCATCCGACACTGGGGGGAGGGAAAGAGATTGAGATCGACAAACAGGCGACACAGGCCGTGTTCGAAGTGAATCTGGGCGAGATAAAGATTCCCGAGGGAACTCACCTCCTGCACGTCGAGACTGTCGCGACCTTCCAAGCACCTCGGAGCGCCTCAGGACTCTCCCAGGCAGAGATCGACAAGGCGTCCGCAGAAAAACTGCTCCCGGTTCTCAAAGAGTCCCAGGACAAAGCGAAAGCGGCTCTGGAAACCGCCACCAAAGCGGCGGAGAAAGCGGAGGCGGAAGCCAAGGCAGCCCCCGAGAAGCAGCCGGTCGCCCAACAGGCGAAAGAGGCTAAAACCGCCAGCACCAAGCAAGTGGAAGAGCTCGGGCAAAAACTTGAGGCAGCCACCAAGGCAAAGGTAGCGGCAGAAGAACGCATCAAACTTTTTGTGAAACGAGAATTTAGCGAAAGCTTCTTTTCCTCCCCTGTTCTGGTGAAGATCCTTCCGACAAAGCCCAAATAGCAATGACCGTATCAACTCTCCAAAAACTCTGGGCACTCGGAACTCTGAGCCTGATGACCGCGATCTCTTCGGCGACCGCGGCCGAGAGCGCGCCCGCGGCTGCCTCGAGGACGATCGCCATCGCTGCTCTGGCGCGCACCAACGCGGTGGAGTTTGAGCGGGAAATCCTGCCCAGCCTAAGAACCAGCTGCCTCGCCTGCCACAATCGCACCAAAGCAAAAGCAGGTCTCATCCTGGAGACCCCGATGGACATCCTCAAAGGAGGCGAATCCGGTCCGGCCGTTGTTCCTCGCAAAAGCGCTGAGAGTTTGCTCTTGAAGGTCTCCGCCCATCAGGAGAAGCCCTATATGCCGCCCAAGGACAACAAGGTGGAAGCCGCGGATCTTACCCCCGAGCAATTGGCGCTGCTCAAGCTCTGGATTGATCAAGGAGCCACCGGAGAAGTGCGTGGGAGCGCGGTGGTCGAATGGCAACCGCTGCCAGAAGGAGTGAACCCAATCCTCGCGGTGGCGCTGAGTGAGGACGCTCAAATGGTGGCCTGTGGTCGAGCCAACCAGCTTAGCCTTTACCATCTTCCTACCCAACGGCTGATAGAACGGCTGACCGACCCTGCGCTTGGAACCTCTGGACTCTACCCCAAAACGGGGGCAGCTCACCGGGACATGGTCAACAGCGTTGCGTTCAGCCGCGACGGCAACTGGCTGGCTTCGGGGGACTATCAAGCAGTGAAGCTGTGGCATCGCAAGACAGAGGAAACGCGAACAGAGCTACGGGCCCCCTTTTTGAAGCCAGCCACCGCTCTCACCGCGTCTCCCGACGGACAATGGCTTGTCACGGGACATACCGATGGAAGCCTGGCATTGTGGAAGGGATCCGAAGGCACCCTCCGCACCCAGTGGATGGCCCACGCGCACCCGATTCAGAAAATCTCATTTTCTCCCGATGCGGACCGGGTTCTCAGCACCTCGGGAAGCCATCGCGCCGGCATCTGGAGTTTTAGCGAGGCCCGCAATATCGCTTGGATTCCTACCCCAGGGAGTGTGACGGCCGTGGTCTGGCATCCGAACGGTCGGCAGATTGTCACAGCGGGAGACGATCTGATCCTCCGCCTGTGGGCTCTACCCGGCCCCACGGACACCAACGCGACCCTGATCCGAGAGTTCAAGGGGCACACCAATGCCGTCACCTCACTCGCCATGACAGCGAAGGCGCCCGGGATACTTGCCTCGGGTTCGCTCGACGGCAGCCTACTCTTTTGGGACGTCGAAAAGGGCGGTGCACCGCGCCGAGCCGAGCACGGCGCCCCTGTAATCGCCCTCGCACTGCGCGACGACGGAGGGTTGGTCGCGAGCGCAGGGAGCAATGGGGTCGCCCGAATCTGGCAGGTCTCCGACCTCAAGAGCCTTCACGAGCTGAAGGGGGATCGCTTAGCAAACGACGCGGTCGGCAAAGTGGAACGTTCGATCGCACTGTCCAAGGCAGAGATCACCTATCGGGAGGCGGGGGTTGAAGAAGTAAAGAAGCGGGCGAAAACTGAGGCTGATTATGCCCTCAAGATCTTGGAAACCCGGCTCACCGCCGAGCGAACTCTTTCCGAGAAGCTAAAGGCCAGCCTCGCGGCCATGGAAGGCAGGGCCTCTGCCGAGAAAGCTCCAGCAGATCTAGCGGCTGAATTGATCAAGGTGAACGCAGATCGTGAGGCTGCCGAAGCGCCGGCCCGTCTGGCTGAGACGGAAGCCGCCAACGCTCTCAAGAGGGTCGAACGCGCCAAAGCCACCGCAGAGGCAAGCCGGAAGGCGGCGGCTGAACTTGCAGAAGCCGCCAAGGCCGAGGCAGGAAAAAGCGCCCCGATAGCGCAGGCGAAAGCGACGGCAGAGAAACTCGCCGCTGACGCTGCCCAGTTTCTCGAGGATGCTAAGGCGGTTGCCGACCGTTTTGCCAAGGACGCCGAGCCCCGCCGCAAAACGGCCGAAGAAGCCAAGGTCACCGCTCAGAAGCGGACCGCGGAAATTGCCGAGAAGCAGAAGCAGGCTCCCGAAAAACTGGCTACTGCCCTGAAGACGCAAATCGCCGCCGAGAAAGAGACGGATACCGCACTGGCCGCCAAGCGATCGGCGGAAGACCAGCTCGTGAGCGCGCAGCGAGCGGCGAAGCGAGCGGCCGATGCCATACCCGAGGCGGAAGGAGCCCTGCAGATGGCCCGTGACAGCCTGAAGAAGACAGAGGAAGCGCTGATCGCTGCCAAGCAAACGGCAGCGGACGCGGTCAAACCAATCCTCGCACTCAGCTTTAGCCACGACGGCACACGTTTGCTGACGACCAGCTCTGGAGGACGCTTGCAAACGTGGAGTCCAGAGACCGGCCTGGGCATCCAAACCCTAGCGCCCGCGCCGGGCCCGATCACTGCCCTCGCTCTCGCAGGACCTGGGTCCACGTTGATCCTTTCCAGCAACGGCATCCCCCTTCGCATCACTCAAACCGAGAGCTGGTCCCTGGCTCGCATGTTGGGCTCGTATGATCAGCCGTCTCCCATCAAAGGAAGGGTGAACGCTCTCCAATT
>CAMAVD010000361.1 GCA_945861575.1 Akkermansia muciniphila | reverse complement strand
TATCTGTGGCACGGACATCAGCGGCTACTTGGGCAAGATGCCTCTGTTCAGCTACCCGCGTATCCCAGGACACGAACTGGGTGTCGAGGTGCTCGCCGTCGGACAAGGCGTCACCCATATCCGTCCAGGAGATCGCTGTTCCGTGGAGCCCTACATAAACTGTGGACACTGCTATTCCTGTCGCAGGGGCCACACCAACTGCTGCGCCATCAACAAGACCCTTGGTGTTATGTGTGACGGCGGGATGACGGAACGTATCGTTCTGCCCGCTCGGAAGCTCCATCCCTCCGCACGGCTCTCCTACGACCAGCTCGCTTTGGTGGAGACACTGGCCATAGGCTGTCATGCTATCAACCGCGGCCACCCCACCTCCGAAGAGACTGTCCTGATCATCGGCGCTGGCCCGATTGGGCTGAGCACCATTGAATTTGCGAAGCTCGCCGCACGGAAGACCATTGTGATGGATATGAACGAACAGCGACTCGCATTCGTGCGCGATCAGATGGGGGTCAGCGACACCATTCTCACCAAAGGGGATGGCTCAGAACTGGAACTTTTAAGCGCTCTGACCGAAGGGCAGCTTGCAGACGTGGTGGTGGATGCCACCGGGAGCCATAAATCGATGGCGCAGGCGCTCAACTATTGCGCATTCCGGGGTCGACTCGTCTATGTGGGAATCACCCAGTCAGAGATTTCCATCCCCCACTCACCCGCCCTGCATCGCCGAGAGCTGGACATCCTCGCCAGCCGCAATGCGCTCCCGGGAGATTTCACCCGGATCATCCAACTCATCGAGGCCGGGAAAATCGACACCCAGCCGTGGATCACGCATGAATCCTCCTTTGACGACATGATCTCAGTCTTCCCGTCATGGGTAAAGCCCGAGACAGGATGCATCAAGGCCATCGTGGGCCCTGCATGACGCGCCCCAAACTCAGCCCCGGATTTCTATTGGTTCGCAACCCATTTTGCTCTAAACGAATTCCATGAAACTGACGTGGAAGGATCATGAGGAAGTGGCCTGGGCTCTGATCGACAAGTTTCCTGACCAGGACCCGTTGAAGCTCAGCTTTCCAAAACTCCATAAGATGGTGATGGAGCTGGAAGGCTTCGATGACAAGCCAGAGGGTTCCAACGAGAAGATTCTCGAGAACATCCAGATGGCTTGGTATCAGGAGAAGCAGTAACCGCTCAACTCTATGCCGTCAAAAACCGTCATCAAACCCGCCAAAGCAGCGCCTGCGCTCGGACCCTACAATCATGGTGTGCGAGTTGGAGATCTGCTCTTTTGCGCCGGCCAGATCCCCATCGATCCCCAACACCCTCAGGCCCCTTTTCCGCCGGATATACAAGGGCAGACCGAACGGGTGCTGGCGAACATTCGAATCATACTGGAGGACCAAGGGCTGAGCCTGGCGCACGTTGTCAAATCGACGGTGTTCATGGTCAACCTGGGTGACTTCGCCGGGATGAACGAAGTTTACGCCCGCCACTTCAGCGCCGATTTTCCGGCCCGCAGCACCGTCCAGGTCGCCGCGCTCCCCCGTGGCGCGCAGGTCGAGATCGAAGTGATCGCCCACTACTAGGCGCGGCCTTCGAACCTCTTCATCCTCTGAACGCATGTGGCCGCTTGTCTATTTGCTAATCGGTCTCGCCTTGGGCGGGGTGATCGGATGGTTCCTAGGCCTACGATCTGTGTCCCGCTCCCCTGAAGAGGATCGTTTTGAGCGCGAGCTCAAGGATCAAGCCACGCGTGCCCAGTCGGAGCTCGAGAGGCTCCGCATCGAGCTGTCCACAGCACTGTCCAAGTCTGCCGCATCTGAAGCGAGCCGCGAGGCCTTGACGGAAGAACTGGTATCCACCCGCCAGGAGTGTCGGGTCGCGCGGGCCGCCGCGGAGGATCATCGCACCAAAGCTCAGTCTCTGGCCGAGGAGCTGGCGGGACAAAGGAGCGAGGTTGCTGCCGCGGCGCAGCGACTCACGGAGCAGCAGTCTTCCCATCAGTCGAGCTTGAAGGAGCTTCGCGAGGAACAGGGCCGAGCAGCCGCCGATCTACGTGAAGCATTCAAGGCCTTGAGCGCGGACGCTCTCCGTCAGGTGCAGCCCGAATTCCTGCGTCTCGCCAACGAGACCCTGGGAAAGTTTGCCGAATCGGCCAAGGGAGATCTCGCCCAGCGACAGCAATCGATCGCCACGCTGGTCAAGCCCCTCGAGGAGCATCTGCAAAGCTATCATCAACGCCTGCAGCAGTCGGAATCCTCCCAGTCAAACCTCCTGGGCGAGGTCAAGAAGCAGCTCGAAAACCTGAACCAGCAAAGCCATTCCCTTTCGGCCGAAACCCTGGAGCTGCGTCGGATCCTCAGCTCGAATCAGGCCCGCGGACGCTGGGGGGAGGAGACTCTCAAGCGGGTGGTGGAATCGGCGGGCATGAGCACGCATTGCGATTTCACCGAGCAGGCGCATTCCGATGACAGCAAGCCTGACTTATTGATACACCTTCCTGGAGATCGAATCATCATCGTCGACGCCAAGGTGCCCGATCTGGACTTCCTGCAAGCCCTGGATCCAGCCGATGCGGCCACCCGCAGTGAGCTTCTGGCTGCACATGCGAGCCGACTGCGGCAGACCATCAAAGGACTGGCCGATCGCGACTATCCCTCCAAATTCGCCAACGCTTTGGATTTTGTCGTGCTGTTTCTTCCCGCAGAATCCCTGTTCAGCGCCGCGCTCGAAGGCGACCGAGAACTGATGATCTGGGCGCAGAATCGCCGCATTCTCCTCTCAACACCGACTTCACTGCTTGCCATCCTCCGCTCTGTCAGCGTGAGCTGGCAGCAGCACTCTCAGACGCAAAACGCTCGGGCCATCGCGCTGGCCGCTCAAGAGCTCTATGGCCGGGTCTGTAAGTTCTTGGAGCATTTCGAGAAAGTGCGCGACGGACTGGAGAAAGCCTCCTCGGCATACAACCAGGCGGTCGGGAGCTACGAACGCCAGGTGCGTCCGAGCGCGGAGCGGCTTAAGGAACTCGGTGCCGGGGTTGAAGGAAAGAATCTCCCCGAGATCCCGTCACTCGACACCGCGCTACGATTACCGCCTCTGGTTCCAAACTCTTCGGACGCCCTCCGTACCGCTCCCGAAACGCCGCTTCCTTAAGTTCAGTTCGGTTGGAACCTCAGACTTCCTGGCTTCGTGCGAGAGCGCGTAGGCAGGAGTGGAATGAAGAGAAACCGAAACTCGGGCCGCATACTCGCCTTCCCCACCCGGGTGGGAAGGAGCGCGTTAGACGTTGGACGCATCGAGTCACCCGGCTGTGAGGGATGCAAAGATCTCTGTGCCGGTTTTTGCGGGAGCCTCAAAGGGAGCGTTACAATGGGCACAGTACTCGCGATCCACGCGCCGCATTTGTTTGCATCCCGGGCACGCTTCTCGTGGGGGGAACTCTTGCAGTGCCACAAAGGC
>CAMAVD010000360.1 GCA_945861575.1 Akkermansia muciniphila | reverse complement strand
CCACATCGGATCTGTTTCCCAAGTTCTTTCTGACCGGAGCAGCGGGTCTTCAAAGTCTGGAGTCCTCGGACTTCATCAATGCCGGGAGTCGGCTTTGGTCCCTGGGACCCAGCTTAAAGTGGCCTCTCTTTGCCGGAGGAAAAATTCGTCAAGGGATTCGGGTGCAGGAAGCACGGCAGGAACAGGCGTTGCTTCGCTATGAGCAGGTCGTGCTTCGTTCGTTGGAGGAGGTGGAGAACTCGCTGGTTGCCTTCGGGCGTGAGCAAGAACGGCAACGGTCGTTGGTTGACGCCGAACGGGCTACGCGTCGGGCCTCTGTCTTGGCGGGAGAACAGCATCGGGCAGGCTTGGTGGACTTCCTCACCGTTCTGGACGCAGACCGATCCCTCCTCGCCGCGCAGGATGAACTTGCCAGGAGTGAACGAATGCTTGGACAGAACCTTATCCGACTATACAAGGCGCTGGGTGGCGGTTGGGAGCCTGCCCAGGCTCACGGCGCGATCCGGTAGAATCGTTGCTTTCCCACCGGATTTGCGTCTACAAAATCGTTGAGGGCTTCCGTGGGCTCCAGGAGAGCGATCGCCTCCCAATTCTCGAGGTCGTCGGACGCTTCCAGTGTGGTGGGTGCTAGGGTAGGGATGAACAATCGAATGCGGGTCTGCCCCCCCACAGCCGTAAACCCTGCAAAACGCGTGCGAGGATCCCGTCGTCCCACCAGCTGCAGGTCGAAGTGCAGATCCTTGCTGTCAGCGGTATGTTGGTGCATTTCTACGGCAAGCGTGTTCAGCCCAGCGCGGAGAAGGCCGATGGGAACGCCGAATCGAAACCAGACTGACTCCAGATCTTTCTGCTCGCTGAGCGCTGGACTTGTATACGTGGGCGCGGCAGTCAAGTTGGGGTGGATCAACAGCTGACCGTTCAGGTAGATCGCACAGCCGTCGTCCATCAGGAGGCGCAGCTCCGCGGACTCCAACGCCGCTGGGGTTTCGACACTGAAACTGCGACGGAAGTAGGTTGTCCAATGCTTCTTCCTGCTGCTGCTGCCAAACCGAACGGTTGTCTGAAGTCGATCGTCTCCGTAGCCGAAGGCGCCAGATCCAAGGCGCCAGTTGGAATCATTGAACGTCGGCAATCTCCACTCAGCACCCTGATTCGATCCGTCGTCCAGGTAGCGCCATTCCGACCCTGCGGAAACCAGGATCTCCTGTGGGAGGCCGAAGGGAGGCGTCAGCCGCTGGATGTAATAGAGTGAGGGCGTGGTCGTGCTGTCGCTGAGAGTGTAGTAACCGTTTCCGTCGGAGGCGAAGCCTATGGCTTCTCCATTCGGTTCCGTGGGGCGTCCCATCACCGGGGCGAATTCGGCGAGCTCATTTTGGAGGATCTCCTCGACTCGCGTGCCTGCCGGGCGATTCCACCAGCGAGCGAAATCCTCCTGCCGAATCACGACCTGACGGCCATCTGAGCTGATGTCTCCCCCGGAAGCTTGGTGGAAAAATACCTCGCCAACCTCCTGCAGATAGTTGGTTTCTGCAGGCTGAATGGCGTCCAATGCGAACTTGTAAATGCGACTGATGCCCAACTCCTTGGTCAGTACAAACAGTTCTCGTTCCAGTGGGTCTACCAGCAGGGTCTCTGCATCATGGGCTTGGTCTGGATACTGAAATCTTAACGCTTCACCGGAGCCGAAGTTTGCGGTCACAGGATTGGACTCCCAGCTCAGATCCACCCAGGGCTCGGGGATTCGGTAAATCACAATTTCAGAGCGGCTCACTCCATTGTCTCCAATATCCCCCAGATAGATATAGCTGAGGGACGGGTTCGGCCCTGGACCGACAGCGATGTCTTCGAAGTCTCCCTCCGCAAAATCCTGGAGGGTCAAGGTGGCAAGCAGGCGTCCTTGGGTATCGATGGCAATGACGATAGGATCCGCCGATCCGTCGTTGTGCGTGTAGAGCACTCCGGGTTGGATTCGGCTGGCGGCGATTCCAGAGGCCTCTTTGAGCGGTGAGTTTCGCACGACAGCGACTTGCCTGGGCGATTCGAAGTTGGTTTGGGCCGGGGCGGAAAGGCAACAGGTCAGGAGTCCGGCCAGGATCCTCTGGGCACTCGCGAACGTGAGTCGGTACGGCATAGGGACTAGTATGGTGGAGGAAACCTCGTGAGTGCTTGTTGTAACAGACTGTTGTTGAATGCTCTGTGATCCCCTTCCGTGCGTCATGGTTATGCGTTGCGTACCTCTCAGTATTAAGCTATCTGTGACATTTAAGCAACAGTGCGAGACCGTTTCCCACGTTGGCATCGTGCGTGCCGCTGGCTTCCAACCAGGTTCCTGTCCCAGAAAAGGTCGTTTAGGCCTTAGGGCGTGACCCGGCGTATGTCGCGGTTTCCAGGTTGAATTCTGGGGCCCCAACCTGCTAGCCTTCCGCAGGAATGTATTCAACTCTATGCAACGTTTGATCGAAGGTGTTCATCGGTTTCGCAAAGAGGAGTTTGGTCGCTACAGCGCCCTCTTCCGAAAGCTTTCCAAGGAGGGCCAGGAACCCCATACGCTCTTTATCACATGCTCGGACTCTCGAGTACTAGCGGAACTCGTCACACAAAGCAAACCGGGCGATCTGTTCGTTGTGAAGAATGTTGGGAATATCGTTCCCCCTTCTACGGTGGTTGGGAGTACGAATTCCACTGCTGCTGCGATAGAGTTTGCCGTTGAGGTGTTGCGCGTTAACGATATTGTTGTCTGTGGGCATTCGCAATGTGGTGCGATGACTGCCTTGCTGGGTGATCCCGCGAAGAACAGTCCGATGCCCCATCTTGCAAACTGGCTCAAATTGGCTTGGCCGGTTCGGGAAACCTTGGAGCGTGATTACTCCCGTCTGAAGTGTCCGGAGGAGCTCGACACCGCAGCGGGACAGGAGAATGTGCTCTTCGCGATTGAGAACCTGCACACGTATCCTTGCGTGCAAGCACGATTGGCAGACGGAACGCTCCGGTTGCACGGCTGGTTCTTCAAAATTGCCACGGCCGAACTTTTTGCCTACGACCCTGAGACGCGACAGTTCCACACAATCATCTCCGAGAGCACTTCTGAGCGGAGTCGGGGCGTGCCTCAGGAGCCCCCCAGCCGCGATCTGCCGAGCCAGGACGACATACCCGTCCTGGGGCGCTGTCGGCCGACAGGAGATCGCGAGCCTGTCGGGATTGAATAGGCGGGGGGCCGAGCGGTCCGCTCAACTCGCGCGGAAGGGCGCAAAGACGCCGGATCTGGGAGAGAACTCGGAACTCGAGACATCGCTTGATGTCACGCAGCTTCCCGGGTGGACAGCCACTTCCGATCGCCCCCCTTTTCTCAGCCGCTGTCTCAGCCGCTTGACCTTGCATCGGCCCTCAGGCACAAAGGGCACATGTTTCGCCACGTCCTCCTGTCGGCCTGCCTGATCTGCCTCCCGCTCTTTGCTGACGCAGCCACGGTCACCCTCGACGGACGTG
>CAMAVD010000359.1 GCA_945861575.1 Akkermansia muciniphila | reverse complement strand
TTGGGTCCGAGGCAGGTCGGAAAGACGACCCTCGCGCAGGAGATCGCCAAGGAGCAACCAAGCCATTTTTTTGATCTGGAGGATCTCGACGCCTTGGCGCGCTTGGCGGAGCCGAAGGCAGCGTTGGAGCGGTTGGAGGGTTTGGTAGTGTTGGATGAGGTGCAGCGGAAACCCGAGCTTTTTGCGCTGCTGCGAGTGTTGGCGGATCGCAAACCGATCAAGGCGCGCTTTCTCCTCACCGGCAGCGCTTCGCCAGCGCTCGTGCGGGGGGTGTCGGAATCCCTGGCGGGACGAGTGGCACTGGTCGATGTCGCCGGGTTCAACCTAGAGGAGGTCGGCGAAGCCGAGTGGCGGACACTCTGGTGGCGCGGTGGATTTCCACCGTCGTATCTAGCCGCTACGGATGCGGCCAGCCGGCAGTGGCAGGAGGAGTTCATACGAACGCTGCTGGAGCGCGATATGCCGCAACTCGGGATCACCATCGCCTCAACGGCCTTGCGGCGATTCTGGACGATGTTGACCCACTACCATGCGCAGGTGTGGAAGGGATCAGAACTCGCCCGGTCGCTCGGAGCGTCCGAGCCAACGATGCGCAAATACCTGGACCTCCTCAGCTCGACCTTCATGGTGCGCCAATTGCCACCCTGGCATGAGAACCTGGGAAAACGGCAGGTGAAGGCCCCAAAGATTTATCTCAGGGATTCGGGACTATTGCATTGCCTCATGCGCCAGGCCGCATTTGCTGATCTGGAAGTCCATCCGAAACTCGGAGCGTCGTGGGAAGGGTTTGCGCTCGAGCAAGTCTTGATCTGCACGGGTGACACCGACGCCTATTTTTGGGGGACTCACGGGGGAGCGGAACTAGACCTGATGGTGATGTGGCGCGGCGGGAGGTATGGCTTTGAGTTCAAGTATGGTGGCGCGCCCTCCATGACAAAATCAATGCACAGCGCGCTGCACGATTTGAAACTGGATCGGCTCTTCGTGGTGCATCCCGGGAAGGATTCCTACGTGATGAATGAACGGACCGAAGCGGTCGCCTTGACCCACCTGAGAACGAGGTTGTCGACGTTCTGAAACGGAGATTCGCAGATTAACCGGCTCAGCTCCCAACGGTGTGGCCGAAGTCTCGTCACCTCGCCTCCTACAGGCAGTTACCGTAGGGGACGCTCGTCGCGCCGGAACCTCGGCGAAGGCGGAACGTGAGGAGTCCAGATTGCTTGCCGATTGTAGGGGACGAGGTGAGGAGGCCCTTCCTATCCGTTTCTTTGTTACCTCGCCTCAGCAATCCGGAAGAAGGGAGTAACATACTATGCTCAACTCGAATCACCCCATTGGGAAACCGTTGTTCTGTATCCTCAGTCTGCTCACCACGTTGCTCCACGCCCTCAGCCAGCCTGTTATCGACAGCCAGCCCAAAGACCTGACCGCTCTGGCGGGCACCGACGCCGTGTTCTCGGTCGTTGCCACTGGCACCCCGCCCTTGTCCTACCAGTGGCGTCGGTTCATCGGCGGGACCACTTCCCTGGTCCTCACGGGAGCCACGGAGGCCACGCTCATTTTACCTTTGATCACCTACTCTCAAAACGGGTTCCGTTACTCCGTCATCGTCTCCAACACCACCGCGAGTGTCACCAGTCAGACCGCGAAGTTGACGGTGCTCTCTCCACCGTTCTTTCCCACTCCCCCAACCAACCTCGCCGTGCTCCCAGGCCAAACGGCCACCTTCGCCCCCACCATCGGGGGAACCGCACCTTTCCGCTACCAATGGATGTTCCAAAACCCGGATCAACCCCTCCCGAACGCCACCAACCGAACCCTCTCCATTAAGAATGTCCAACCTACCAACACGGGGAGCTACTACCTGGTGGCGACGAATGCCTATGGGGCCGTCACCAGCCCGCCCGCACAGCTTTCAATCTTTTGGGCTCCGATGACGGGAACGGACATTCCGGCGCTGGCGAGGTTGGATACCAATATGCAAAGCCTGCTGGTGACCTACGGCATCCCAGGCGGGGCCCTCGCGGTGGTGAAGGATGGGCGATTGGTGTTTGCGCGGGGGTATGGCTATGCGGACACCAACACGGGGGAGGTGGTGATGCCGGATTCCTTGTTTCGCGTGGCGAGTTTATCGAAGGCGATCACCACTGCGGCGACGTTGAAACTGGTGGAGCAAGGAGTGATCGCCCTGAACAATTCGGCGTTTGGCGTCCTGCAGTATCCGGCAGCCACCTACCCCGGATCGACCAATGATCCACGATTGAGCAAGATTACGATTCGCGATCTGCTGCAGCACACCGGCGGTTGGGATAGCAGCACTGCGATTAATCCGGATGGTAAACTTGGGTTCATTGCTGTCGAATGGACGGAACGCGCCTCGCACGATCTGGGTGTGCAAGGGCCCATCTCCACCCGGCAACTCGTCGAGTGGACTATGGGACGCCCTCTCCAATTCCAGCCTGGAAGCCGATGGCACTACTCGAACGAGGGCTTGCTGATCCTCGGTCGAATCATCGAGAAGATCACCGGCCAATCCTACGAGGCTTACGTCCGCAGCCTGCTCAGTCCGCTTGGAATCTCGCGAATGAGGACTGGGCGAAGCAGCGCCGCGGAACGCCATCATGGCGAGGTGCATTACTATGATTACCCGCTGAACATATCACTCCCATATTGGGTCGCGTTTGGTTTCGAGCCCCGCACCGGCGATGTGGATCTTCCGTACGCTTATCCTGTCACGGCGTTTGATTCATCCCACGGCTGGACCGCATGCCCGATGGATTACTTGCGGTTCGTCAACGCGGTGGACGGCCGACCTTCCCCACCAGACATGCTTACCGCATCAACCATTAAAACCATGACGACTGCTTCGTCGCAGTCGATCTCCGCTGGCGAGCCGTACGGTATGGGCTGGTATATTGACTATCCAGGTCCGGGAGATTGGTTTCATCTCGGATCCTCTCCTGGAGCGCGTGCCAGAGTTCTGCGTTTGGCCAACGGGATCAGCTATATGTTCGTGGTTAATCTGAACTCTATCCCCGCGGAGTCCACGTTTCCAGACGCACTGGAAGCCATCAGCGAAATCACCCGTTGGCCCACGAACGACTTCTTCGCCACCACGCTTTCCTACGATGCTTGGCGATCGCAGCACTTCACGGCCACCGAACGGGCCGACCCCGCCATCAGCGGTGAGGGGGAAAACCCGGATGGCGATGGCCTGGTGAATCTTCTCGAATACGCCACGGGCTCCAACCCAAGGACTGCCGACAGCGACCACGCACCGATCGGCTCCGTCGTCACCGTCGAGGGACAACCTTATTTCGCCCTGACCTTCCGCCGCCTCATTCTCGGCTACGAAGTGGACTACACCGTTGAGGCCTCCGATGATCTGCTGACCTGGTCGCCCCTCACCGATCCAGTGGGCTCCCCTCAACTCAACAGCGACGGGACCCAGACGGTAACGACCCGAGACCGCCTTCCCATCGCCCGCCAATCCCAGCGATTCCTAAGGCTCCGGGTTGCCAGGCAGCTGCCCTGAGT
>CAMAVD010000358.1 GCA_945861575.1 Akkermansia muciniphila | reverse complement strand
CATCCGCTCCGCCGTGACTCGGGCTATGGGCCGGATGAAAGGCCCGACTGCAGCGCCCACGCTTCTCAAAACTGCACCATGAATTGCGATCCAAGTTTACCTCCGTCTTCTGAACCCGCCGAACCCTCGGATGCGGAACGCCGATTCGTTCGCTTAGAGACCATGATCTCCGAGTTGGAACATATGGTGGAGCAACTCAATGGAGCGGTGGTGGAGCAGGGCAAAGCCCTTCGACGGATGCAAGCCCAGCAACTGCAGGTAGCCGCGACCATGGAGACCCTTGAGCTGGAGCGAATCCGAGCCACGAACGCCAAGCCGCCCCATAGTGTGATTTAGTTGAGGGGCGGAACCACAGATAGGATAACCGAGAGTTGGGACGTTTCGCCTGGTGCGAGACGGACTCGATTGGTGCCTACATTGCCCGATTCCACGCAAACCATTCGGTGATATTCTTCATCGCCGAAATCAGGAAGTTGTTTGGCTCGGGCCTCCCAGGGATTCCACACGACGGTGGAGCGCGAACCCGTTTTCTCCACTCGCAGGGTGCGCCCAAGACTGGGGTCAACGATGTCGACCGTGTCGGTGGTGTCCTGGTAGACGCGGTCGGTTTCTGAGGCGATGTCGATTCGCTCGCGCGTCTCAACTTTCTCCGCAAAACCATCGGTCTTGTCCAGATAGCGTGCGCCATTGAGTCCAAGGATGCGAACGGTGGAGATATCGCCGACCTGGAAGTAGGTGTGAAGGCACTCCTCGAACTCAAGTACCTGGTCGGTTGAGTTGTTGGTGGTGATCAGGGTGAGCCCGAGAGTGTCGGTGAGTGTGATCGCCAGGGTGAGGGTGAACGGGTGGCCCTCATAGGTAGTGGTTTCCAGCTCTAGCTTCGCGGTGACGCCTGCCGTGGGATGAAGCGATGCCTCGATGAGCCGCCATTCCGAAACGCGCGCAAATCCATGCGCGACTGCCCCTTCCTTGGGGCCAAACCAGGGAAAGATGAGGGGGATTCCTCCACGGATGGGCTGGCCCTTCTCATAGCGGCTTGAGCCACTGGTGAAGAGAATGGGAGGCTGTCCGTTTTTCTGAAAATGCGTGATGTGAGCGCCTTGGAGATAGACCTCGGCTTCGGCGCTGTCGCTGGTGAGCCTTAACTTGGGGAGTCCGCCGTTACCGCGATGCCAGTCCAGGTGGCCAGGGATTTGGATGGGTGATTGATTGGCGGAAGGAAGGGATGGGCTCATGAGGGGTTGTTGGGGACGTCGGACTGGGGGTTAAAATTGCAGAAGCGGGCAAACTCGCCACCGAAGAGGGCCTGCACATCGCGCCTAAGTTCGGCTTCGGTGACTTTCCAGCCCGTGTCCTCCAGATCCTGATACTTCTCAAGGAGCACTTGATGGATGACGGTGCGCGAATGGCGCCATTTGTAGATGAGTTGATCCAGCACCCGGGAGTCAGAATGCTGGGGGGTGAAGCTCAAACCGAGAAGCTCGGTGCGCATGCGAGTGATCTCGCCGATGAGCGACGGGGTGTTGGTGAACCACCAGCAGCCAAAGAGATGCAGGTTTCGGAATTTTCGGGCCAGCACGCACAGCTCGTGCTGATTCTCGCGCGCCAGCGCAGTGACCGCAAACTTGTGTTGTGGATAGGTGGCGCAGAGATATTCCAGCGGCGCAAGAGTGCTCAGGCCCACACCGTCGCCCGCCAAACGCAGACCGGGGTTGACGCCTCGCTTTACTCCGGGCATCAGGGCGAAAGGGCGTCCGGTGTCCCCACAATGTGGGAGCACCGCTTTCTCGATTAGAATGGCTGCCGCTGTGCGGGCTGGGAAAGCGAAGTTGGGTGGGAGGGAAACCATCAAAAACCCCGCATTTATGCGCGTGCCCCAATCCTCCAGAAAACGGCGGACCTCGCCGAGCGTTTTGGCATTGAGGGTTCGTGAAACCTGGTAGCCCCATTCGGAGAGGCGCTGAGCGCTGCGGGGCCAGTCGAGGAGAAGTGGGTCGATACGGAGGGCAGTTTTGAAGCGTGGGTGGCGTCGGAAACCCCGCTCCCAGATCGGCCGCTCCAGGTCATCGAAAGGCGAGTTGGTCATGCAGACCGTGTTGACGCCGGCGAGATCGAGAACCTCATCGACATGCCGAGCCGGCTTGCGGGCGGCAAACCAGCGGCGAATCGAGTTCAGATCCCGCTTCCGGGTGTCTAGGCCTAGGGCGTTCAGCGTGGTGAGAATGCCGCGGCAGGACTCAGAAATCGGCGAGTGTTGCAGGAAGAGCTGTTCCCAGATCAAGTCTGCCTGCTGGGTCTTGGAGAGCTGCCAGAACCGGTTGAAGGGCAGGGGGAGATAACGCAGCGCCTCGGCAACGAGATAGTGGTAGACCAACAGGTCATCGATACCCCAGAGCAGCAGATCTCCAAAGGCGGGGTCGTAGAGATGCGTATGGATATCGTCGATCTGCGTCGCTTGCACGGCGCGCTCGATCTGTCGGGACAAATCCCCGGCGCGTCGGGGGGCGGAGCGTTCTGGCATTCGGAAGGTGATATCGGAACTCGGGGCGCAGTGCACGATCAAAGCGATGCCCAAAATAGCCTCGGATATCCTGACCTGAAGCGTGAGAGCGGTGGAGTCGATCAAAGGAGAGAAATTGGAGGCGTTTCGGGATCGATATGGACACTGGGGGCGTGATGCGGCGCTGTCTTTGGGGCTCAGGCAGGGGCTGCTGGATTTACGCAGAGGTACGCCGGTGCTTTCCGACTGGCCTTTCGCTTTCGGAGGTGCATCATCGGATTACTTGCCATGCGCTGGATTGGGGAGGTGGACAGTCGGTTTATGATGAATTTCTTTCGACGCTGGTTGTTGAAGAGGCCGGAGGATGCGTTTCAGCTTCGCGTGCTCCGGGCTCTGGCTCGGATTTTTCCCTCCCGTAAATTCGTCGCCTCCGTGGATCCAGACGTGATTGAAGGAGATGGCACCACCTATGGCATCTACAATCTTCGTGCTGCCGCCGGGGCTTCTGTCCTGGGCGATTCGCAGTTTGTGGAGCTTGTCCGGTCGCATTTCAGCCCGGTGGAAGAATCGATTTTGCCAACCTCCGATGCGGACTGGGACACCGTCAAGTCCGCCCTCAAACCCCAGCTCTGTCCTGAGGGATTTCTGCGTAAGATGCCTTTGGCGCATCGCCCCCTAGGTGCGGGTTTGGTTATAGGCGTGGTATTGGATGGTGAGAAGGCCTATCGCTACACCACTCCCCAGGATCTCCAGGCCTGGGACGTGGCGTTCGACGATCTTTTTGTTTATGCCACAGAGAATCTGAACGAGGCCTCCGCTGGAAATACGCCGATGCACTATGTTCCCGGCCCCGATCGGCTGGTGGCGATTCAGACTCAGGATGGCTTTGATGCGGCGCGGATCCTGGTTCCTGAGTTCCGCAGCTTTATTGGGTCTAAACTCGGCTCGCCCTTCCTCTGCGCGGTTCCTAACCGGGACTTCCTGCTCTGTTGGTCGCATGACAACAGTGAGAATTTTCTGACCCTCACTCGGGAGCGGATCAAGGAGGACTTTGCCC
>CAMAVD010000357.1 GCA_945861575.1 Akkermansia muciniphila | reverse complement strand
CACGGCATCCAACAGACCATTCCGGAGTAGCTTCTCTGGAGAGACCAAAGCATCTTCGGGTCATGTCTGACCCTTGGGAAGAGATTGATTGGCTGGCGCTGGAGCGGATCCGCAAAGGATACCTCGGAGAAACCGCGGGCCGCGCAGATTATTGGGAGTCGGAATCGGACCTGTTCAGCTACGATCAGACGTTCGCGCAACGGATCGGCTGGAAGTGGGACCATGTCTGCCAGGACTTGCTCCGACGGGGCTGGTCGCCGCCGAGCGGCGGTCTCCTGGATTGGGGCTGCGGCAGCGGCATCGCACACCGATCCTTTCTGCGGGCCTTCCCCCAGAGCGCCCAGGGAGGCCTGAAGGTATGGGACCGATCGCCTCTGGCGCGAGACTACTCAATGAAGAAGGCCCGTCGCCAGTTTGAGGGACTCTCGGTATCCGATCACAACCCGGACCGACCGATGGGGGGCGTGGTGCTCCTCAGCCATGTGTGGACGGAGTTGGACGAGACAGCCCAAGGAAAGCTGCTTGAGGATCTACGCACAGCGTCCGCTATTATCTGGGTGGAGCCAGGCACCTATGCGTCCAGCAGGAGTTTGATCGGGATCCGGGCGATCTTGAGAGAGCAATTCCATGTCGTGGCCCCGTGCGTGCACCAGGAAACCTGCGGTCTGCTGAAGCCCTCGCGGGAACACGACTGGTGCCACCATTTCGCGGAGCCCGCGCGCGAGGTCTTCACCTCGCCCCAGTGGGCTTCCTTCAACCAGAGGCTGGGCATCGACTTACGGAGCCTCGCCGTCAGCTATCTCGTGCTCGACAACCGCGCTCCACAGGCCCTGCCAAACGGGGCGGTACGTCTGCTGGGACGCCCCCGCGTCTACAAGGCGCACGCCCTCCTGCTCGGTTGCGATGCCTCGGGAGTTTCCGAGGGTCGACTGATGAAGCGGCACTCTGCCGAACTCTTTCGCAAGGCAAAGAAAGACACCCTGACCACCCTACAAACCTGGGTGCGCGAGGAGGGCGACATCCTGGAGGCTCAGGAGCTAGGCGGCGCTCCGGAATCCACCCCAGCCTCCTCCGGAACGTGAAGACCATGCTTCCCCTGATCCTCAAAACTGCGGCGGTAGTGTTCGCGTTGTTCATCGTCCTCCGCTGGTTCGAGAGAGCCCAGGTTTACCATCCCACCCGCGAGTGGCTCGCCGACCCGCCGGTTCCCGGTCGGCCTCCCGAAGACGTCGCCCTGGTCACGAAGGATGGCGTCAAACTCCATGCGTGGCACTTCAAGGCGGACGCGAGCTCTCCCCGCTCAGGTATCGTCTGGCTGGTGCTCCATGGCAATGGAGGGAATCTAAGCCTGCGCGGCCCCATGTTTCAGACGCTCCTTTCCCTAGGCGTGAATGTGCTAGCCCTCGATTATCGTGGATACGGAAGGAGTGAAGGAAGCCCGGATGAGGAAGGAACCTATCGCGATGCTGAGGCAGCGGTGGACTGGCTCAAATCGCGAGGCTATCCACCCGCAAAAATAATCGTCCATGGCGAATCCTTGGGAGGGGGTGTCGCCAGCTATGTGGCCGCCTCGCAGGAGATCGGAGGCTTGGTCATCCAAAGCAGCTTCACCAGCGTGCCTGACATCGGCAGCGAAAAGTTCCCGTTTCTGCCTGTCCGACTGGTGGCTGCGTTCCGCTATCCGACGCGAGAACGGCTCCCCTTCGTAAAAGTGCCTGTCTTGATCCTGCATAGCCGCAGGGATCAGATCATTCCCTTTCATCACGGGGAGAAAAACTTTGCCGCAGCCCGAGATCCAAAACTCTTCTGGGAGCTTCACGCCGGACACAATGATTATCTCCTGAGCGACGCCCCCAATTTCTTCACAGGCCTCGATACCTATCTGACGCGTTATTTTCCTTGTCCCCCGACCTCACCCTGAAGAGGTTGTCTCTATGTCAAGCAGCCCCCTTTCCCAGATGGGTCGCAGGATCCAGGAGCCCGCGATCTCCTGGCTGATGCGGCTGACCCTCAGCCGTCCAAATCTGAGTTCCCTGGCCGCCGGATTCACCGACAATCCGTCGCTGCCCGTGCGAGAGACCCGGCGACTCGCGGAAGCGATTCTGTCCAAGGCTTCCACAGGCCGGGCCGCCCTCCAGTACGGAAGCACGGCCGGCGACCCCACGCTGCGGGAGCTGACCTCCTCCCATCTTATGGCCGAGGACAGCGCCGCTCTCAGCAAGCCCGCGAAGCGCGGAGCCTACAGCACGGGCCGGATGCTGATCACGCATGGCTCACAGCAACTGCTCTATATCACCACAGAATCCCTCTGCGATGAGGGCGATATCGTGCTGGTGGAGGATCCCACCTATTTCGTGTTTCTGAGCATTTTACAGAGCCGTGGAGTGCGCACCCGCGGCATCCGCCTGGAGAAGGACGGAATCGATCTGAGCCATCTTGAAGAGGTGCTAGAGTCCCTGAGGGAGTCCGGTGAAATCCGTCGGTTAAAGATGCTCTATCTGGTGACCTACTTCCAAAATCCGAGCAGCGTGACCACCTCGTTTGAGAAAAAGCGGGCGGCACTGGCACTGCTGAGCCGGTATGAGAAACATGCGGGGCATCCGCTGTATCTGTTGGAAGACGCGGCCTATCGGGAACTGCGATTCGAAGGCGCGGACGAAGCCTCGGCGCTGTGCGCTCCCGAAGGCCCCGAGCGAGTGATCTACGCAGGAACCTACTCGAAGCCCTTCGCCACAGGAGCGAGGGTGGGGTTCGGACTACTCCCCGAACCCCTTCACACCGCCTGCCTACGCATCAAGGGCAATCACGACTTCGGAACCGCCAATCTCCTGCAACAGCTCTTGGCCGCGGCTCTGAAATCAGGAGACTATGCCAGCCACCTGCCCCACCTGCGCGCCCGCTACGCCCGTAAGGCTCGAGCCATGGCGGCTGCCGCGATCGAGCATTTCCCTAAATGCATCGAATGGGACCCACCCCGCGGCGGGCTGTATATCTGGGCCCTGGGACCCAAGTCCCTGAACACCGGCATGAAATCTGCCTTCTTTAAGCAGGCCCTGAGAGCGGGGGTCCTCTACGTGCCGGGTGAGCTGTGTTTCGCCCGGGACCTGAGCCGACGCCCTTCCAAATCCGCCCTGAGGCTGAGCTTTGGGGGAGCGGAGGCGTCGGTGATCCGCTGCGGCATGGAACGACTGGGATGCCTCTTAAAAAAATGTCAGTGATGAGGAACCCCTCTCGGGTGTCTGATGAAGAGCGAAGGATCGTAAGTCCAGCGCCTCGAGATAGGCACGGACATCGCTAAGGCCAAAGCCAATGTTGACGATTCAAATGGAAGTGACACACGCCCCTGAAGACACGGTCGTCCAGAGCGCCACAGTCAAACTGCCGCTCTCGATGCCGGGCGCTTGCGCATGATCCCCCCTCTTCCCAATACTCAGTATCCAACCCTGCGCGCCGAGCACTTAGTGAAGCAGTTTGGAGACTTCAAAGCCGTGGATGATGTCTCTCTGGAGGTGTCGGCGGGCGAAGTGGTGGGAGTGCTAGGACCCAATGGAGCGGGCAAGACCAC
>CAMAVD010000356.1 GCA_945861575.1 Akkermansia muciniphila | reverse complement strand
CGAGATACTCACAGAGATTCTGGACCCGAACCGTTCCGTCGAAGCCAACTATCGACTCTGGACCGCCACCACCCGCGACGGAGAGAGCTTCTCAGGTCGTCTTGAAGGGGAAACCCAGACCTCGGTCGAGATTCTCGACCTCACAGGACAGAAGCATGTGATCCAGCGAAAAGATCTCACCAGCGTAGAAACCTCAAACCTCTCGATCATGCCGGCGGGTTTCGAGTCCCTCCCCGAATCCGACCTATCCGCCCTGCTGGAGTATCTCGCTGCTGGCCACTGAGGGCCGACGCGTACCCCCCACCCAGCAGCTGAAGTGCCTCTGGACTGTACTTCCCAGAAACCACAGTGACAGATTTCTGGGGTGGCGCGGGTTTGGAATGCATGCTATCTCCTTTCCTGTAATAGAGAGGGAGGATGCAAACAGCCACGGGCTTCGCAACCAGATTTGGGGTACGTCAAACTGCCGCGAAGCTCTGAAACATGCAGGCTCGCCAGGCAACATCAAGGCGCTGCTATGAAAAACGATGAGAAGAATAGGAAGAATGCGAGCGATGGAAAATATCTGTCCCCTGATTCCCATTACGCCCATCCCATTATCCCCCCGCGCGGCGACTACCAGACCCTCCTCTCGTATCAGAAAGCCGAGGTCATCTACGACCTCACCTTCCGCTTCGCGCACAAGTATCTCGGCCGGGGCGACCGCACCGTGGACCAGATGATCCAGTCCGCGCGCTCCGGCAAACAGAACATCCTCGAAGGCAGCAAAGCTGCGCTCACCTCCAAGGAAACCGAGATAAAGCTCACCAATGTGGGCCGTGCCAGCCTTGAGGAACTCCTCGCGGATTACCGCGACTACCTCCGCGTGCGCGACAACGCCATCTGGGACAAAGACTCCAAAGAGGCGCAGTTCGTGCGTCGGCTTGGCCGCAAGACCCCGCACACCTTCGAGCTTTACCGAAGGTTTGTGGAGACGCGTCCGCCGGAGGTGATTGCCAACATCGCCATCTGCCTGATTCATCAGACGAATTACCTACTCGACCAGCAACTCCGTCGGCTGGAGAAGGATTTCCTGGAACAGGGCGGCCTGCGTGAGCGGATGTTCAAAGCACGCCTAGCCCACCGCAAGCAGCCCCCAAAAAAGTGAATCCCATCCCTCCCATTCCTCGCCTCCTGCCCCTCGCCGCGCTGGCGGCGTTGAAGAAGTCGCTACTGCATCAAGCTTTCGCCGGCGCACTGTGCTGAAAGCATCATTTACCCGCTGTCAGCCATTGGCTATGCTGGCGGTAACGTAACCGAATCAATCCAACATGAAGAACCAAGACATCCGTTGGCTTCAACGCTTTCAGAATTACCAGCAGGCGCTGTCCCGCCTGACCGAGGCCGTGGCACTTTCCAAGCAGCGCGCACTTTCGGAGCTTGAAGAACAGGGGTTGATCCAGGCGTTTGAGTTCACGCATGAACTGGCGTGGAATGTCCTCAAGGATTATCTGGAGGCTCAGGGTTTCGTGGAGTTGATCGGCTCCAAGAACGCGACCCGACAGGCGTTCAAAAACGGGCTGCTGGAGGATGGCGAGGCGTGGATGGACATGATCAAGGCGCGCAACCTGACTTCGCATACCTATCAGGTCAATATCGCGGCCGACATCGTCAAAGACACGCTCGGGCGCTTCCACCCTGCCCTGATCGCGATGGAAAAACGCTTTGCGGATTTAAAAGGGAAGGAGCTAGGCGAAGTATGAACCACGGACTCACGGACGGGACCGTGGCGCAAATCCACGAGGTGCTGGCGCGTTTCCCGGAAGTGGAGAGGGCCCTGCTCTACGGTTCACGCGCGAAGGGAAACTTCAAGCCGGGTTCGGATATTGATCTCACCTTGGCTGGCACGTCTGTGACGTCGAAAACCCTCGGCCAGATTCAAAGTGAGTTGGAGGACGGGCTGCTGCCTTACACCTTTGATCTTTCCATTCTCACTCAAATCACGCAGGCCGATCTCCTTGATCATATCCGGCGGGTTGGCGTGGTCTTTTACGAACGGAAACCTTTGCCTGCATGAACGAATCCGAGAGTATTCCATCACGCGCGGCAGACTCGAGGGTCTCGGCCGCCGTGGCCGGGCGCTCACGCCTACAACGCCTTCTCTGCCTTCCCCGAGGATGCCTTGATCCGCATCGAGCCTGAGGATATCCGCCGCAAGGGACGCGTCCCCAAAAATGGCAGCTTCTTCTTTACGATCTTCCAGACCTTCATGAGCGGCCCGCCCAGGGATGGGCAGCCCCCACCCTGTTTCGGAGAGTATCCCCCGGACTTCTTCGATTTCATCATCATCGACGAATGCCATCGCGGCGGCGCGAATGATGAGGGCAATTGGCGCGGCATTCTCGAATACTTCTCCCCGGCGGTTCAGCTCGGTCTCACGGCGACACCGAAGCGCCGGGATAATGTCGATACCTACGCCTACTTCGGCGAGCCAGTCTATGTCTATTCCCTCAAGGAAGGCATCAATGACGGTTTCCTCACCCCGTTCCGGGTGAAGCAGATTCAAACCACCCTGGACTACTACGTCTACACGCCCGACGACATCGTCATTGAAGGCGAGATTGAAGTCGGCAAGCAGTACGACGAATCCCACTTCAATCACCAAATCGAAATCCGCGAGCGTGAGAAGAAACGGGTTCAGATCTTTCTGGGGACGGCGAACCCGTGGAACCAACGCCACGCGCTCCGGGACCTGGAGAGGGACCCGGTGGAGGCCCACGGAACCCGAACCCCGTCCCGGCACCCGGTGAAGGGCGTCGCAAGATCAAGGTGAAGCTGGCAGACGGCAAGGAGCGGTCGATTCAACATATGATGTCCACGAGCTACTGGCATCCGGACGGAACGCCCATGACGCGGGAAGCCCGCGCCGCCTCAGCCCGGGTTTATACTAAGCTTGATTCGCTCGCGTGCGGCTTCGAGTTCCTCCAAAGGCCTCAAAGCCGCAGTCTCGATCAGGCAGCGTTCAGGAGCCCCGAGTGCTGCCGTATCCAGCGTGCCGTCAAACTGCTCGTCCATCGGCCATAGGCGCGGCAACAGGCGAAGCGCCCAGCCAATACAAGCTGCACCCTCGATCTGCCACAGAAACTCGCAGGCTCTGTCTCTTGACGCTTGGGAGAGCCCAAGTTGAATAAACTCTCGCTCCTGGACGCTCAGATACGGCAACAAACCGACTGCCCTTAGGACGCGCCGCATTGCACGGCGTTCCCGCAGCCAGTTCCAGCGCGCACGCAATTTCAGCCACTGGCCTCTGTATCCAAGCGAATGCCAGGTCGGTGTCTGTCCAGTGAGATCTCGCATCGCCTCACGTGTTCGGCATGTAAAATCCCAGACCATCATCAAGCGCAAGGCGTGAGAATTGACCGCAAGCAGGATCAATAATCTGCGAGCCACGTCTTTCGAGCTTGGAGGCGTTCTTGTTACCATTTTGAGCTGGTGGCAGAGTGACCGGCCTTTCTCGTTGTCCAACGACGGGAGGTCACCGACCCCGACGCGGAGTCGAGGTTCACGTGGACCGTTTTGTTAGGTGGCACGTATCTCATGCAATCTCTTTCTTGTGTCCTTGTCGAACTCGCCC
>CAMAVD010000355.1 GCA_945861575.1 Akkermansia muciniphila | reverse complement strand
GGATCAGAGGGTAACCACTCCCAGAAAGCGGCACGCCGATTTTCAAAATGAGAACGGCTGGCAGCTGTGGGCAACTGCTTGACCCCGCCGTGCAAGCCTTGTTGACTCCAGATAGAAAGCCTGTGCGGTTTCGCTCTGACGGCCGTTGCAGCGTCCTTTGCTCGAACTTACTTTTACGCATGAATGAACCCCAACGGCGCGTGGTGATTACTGGGGGGCCTTGCTCCGGCAAAACCTCGGTGATTGAGGCTTTAGCCGAACGTGGCTTCTACACGGTGGGCGAGTGCGCCATTGAGGTGATCTCGGAACTTACACGCCAGATGGGGTTAGAGGGCCAAGCTCTTTGGCGGGCGCGGCAGCCCCACCGTTTCCAGGAGTTGATCCTGGTCAGGCAGCGCGCAAGGGAAGCGGCGATTCCGGGTTCGGCTAACCTCGTGTTCCTGGATCGTGGCATACAGGATGGTCTTGCCTATATGCAGCATTACGGTCTGGAGGTGGATCGTGAGACTCAGGAAGCCTATGGCCCTTGCTCGTACCATTCAGTGGTGCTGCTCGACACGCTGAGCGGGTTTGTGGACCGCTTGGACACCGGGCGGACGGAAACCCACCAGGAGGCTCTAGCCATTCGGGATCGCATTCTGACGGTCTATCAGGCGTGCCAACTTCCCATCTGCATACTGCCTGAGATGTCGATTGATGAGCGCGTCGCAAAGATCCTTTCGAGTCTCACGGTTCCAGCCGAACGCGATAAAGCCGATTGCTGAGTGGGATCGTCGCGGTCGGCTCGTCCGTTACCGCTGCATCGAGAAGTTGGGTGCGGTTATTGCTGCGGACGCGGCGGATTGGCTGGAATGTATCCGAGTCTCCCAGGCCGGTTGTGGCTTCCAACAGGTAGCTATTCCCAGGGACAATAGGCCATTCCAATCTGACTCGATTCCCCCCCGCAAGCGAGAGACGCAGCCTTAACAATGAGACCGGATCTTGCGGATCGGTGTTCGCGAGATACTCCTCCAGGTTGGAAACCCCATCCTGGTCTGGATCACCCAGCGCACCTTGACTTCCTGTCGCTGAATCCGGTTTGAGGCCGTGGGCGATCTCCCAGGTGTCGGGAAGGCCATCGCCATCTGTATCCAACTCAATGGGGTTCGCGAGGCGGACTCGAACGGGAGCGAGGCTTGTCAGATTCTCGGCCGTGGTTTCCAGTGAGGTGCCCAGCACGGCAGTATCCAAGAGGCGCGTCATGGTGGTCAGATTGAAGCCAGCCAACCCGACCAGTCCGGCCACCTGAATGGTATCGCCTGGGCTGAGATTTCCCAAGGCAGAGAGCGGGATCGAGATTTCCATGAAATCCGCGTTCTGTTCCAGGCCCGCGCCCCCGAGTCTTAGCGAAGCTGCATTCGACTGGGGAGATCGATTATACTGCTGGATCCTGACCTCGGGCACCGGTGGAAGTGTCTTTCGAAGATAAACCACGCCTTGGCCGGTCGCCACGGCAAGCCCTGGTCGTTTGAAATCGGGCAGAGTGCGATCCGCGAACTCGTCACCCAAAAGAATGCCAACCGCAGGGTTGAATCCCGAGAAGGAGAGGTTCTCCAAACAGTCCAGGCCATCGGCACCTTCCCCCCCTGGATCCAGGGTGCCATTCCCGATGCCGACCAAGCTGGAGGTCCCACTTAGGCCTGGTACGCCGAGGAAGAGAAAGAGGTTGGCCGCCTCGGGGATCATCGCGCTTGCAATCCCTAGATAAAGATTCGTGGAGTCATTATTGACGTAGAACCAGCCGAGGTTGGCTGCGTTTCCGTGTCGACCGAGAATCGGCTCACCTAGGAAGTCGAAGGCCTGTCCTTCGATGTTTCCGTCCCCATCGTTCGCCGCTGTAGACTCGATCCCGGGTGTATTCCACGCTGCATGATAGAGCCTGTCCTTGGGCACCTCGCGCTGGATAACCCAGTTGTCGAGAATCGTCCCATTCGTGCTGACAGCCTGGACCGTTGCGGTGTCGCCTTTGATCTCAATGTTCACGCAATTGTGCATGGAGAGATACTGGGAACTCAGCGGATGTCTCTTGCGCATCGAATGAAGACCTGCCCCCCCTCCTCCCGATACCACCGCATGAAACCCTCCGATGGGGGAGAACCTCTCATAATTGTGTTCGTGACCTGAGAGAATGAGCTGGACGCCATATTTGCTCGCTGCGGTGCCGATGGTCCTGAGAATGTCATACTGGTCTGGAATTCCATTTGTGTTGTAGTCGTCGAGCGCATGGGCCCCGGAACTGGCCAGGGGATGATGGAAGAATACCACTTTCCACGGTTTTGTGCTCTGGGCTAGATCGTTAGTGAACCACTGGTATTGAAGGCGGTTTGTGGTGAACTCATACATCACAAACCAGGGATTAAACAGAGAAACAAAATGAACATCGCCGTGGTCGAAGGAATAGAAATGCTCGGTGCCTGTGGCTGAATTCGTGGGGTGATGGAAGGTGCTCAGAAAGTGGGGGGCGTTCATCACAAAGTTGGTGGGGTTCCACTCGTCCAAGAGATTCCCTTCGCAGCAGTTCAAATCGTGATTCCCTAGAGTGAAGAAGAACGGGGTCGACCGCATCTGTCCGCTGTAGTTGAGATATTGGGCGAAGATTCGGGAGTCGGCGTTCTCGTCCGTAAAGCCTCCATAGATAATATCCCCTCCGTGAAGAACCAGATCGGGCATCAACGAGGCCATGACGCGGGCGGTGAGAAATTGCGGGGCAGTGCTCTGGCCGGTGTCCGCAACAAAGACGAAGCGGACGGACCCGTTGGTCTTGAAGGTGCGAAACGTTTCCATCGAGGACAAGAGGTCGGCTTGGTCCTCCGCACCCGAGTGGCGCACGCGGTAAAGGTAAGCGGTGTCGGGCGACAATCCTTCAAGAGTGATCTCGTGATGGGTCACCAGTTCCGAGTTCGCGACCGATCGGCCCAGGTCCCGGGTGGTGCCGAATTCCACGTGAGTCGCACTCGGAGTCTTCGTCCGCCAAAGAATCGTCACATTGGTTGAGGTGTTGCCCTGCACAAAGGGTTCCCGGGAGAACGGAGTCTCGCTTCCTCCAGCCAGTACTATCGGGGTTCCGACAATGGGCTCATCCGTATCCTTGGGACCCGCGCGTCCTTCAGGGGCAGTCGATCCAAGCAGGAGAAGCAGGACCAGGCTCAGCCAGCCGGGGGGAGTTCCGAGGCCCCCGCAGGATCTATGCGATTGTGGATAAATAACTTCGGGCAAATGTGCCATAGGCCATCCGTTTCCGGTTTTCGTGCCCTCCGAGGGAGCGGAGTGATGCGTTCACACACTACCTTGCCTCACAAGCCTCCACAAGATTTCACTCCTGCTTGGAATGTGAACCCACACCTTGAATTCTTTTGAAGTTTTCTTTTGATCCAAACGAGCAAGCGTGTTATAGGTGTTCATAACTCTAATCAAAATCAGTTCAGAAGATAAACTTGTGAAAAAATTATTACTGGCTCTTCGTGTACTTGAGTGGGTGATTTGTTAGGCTCGAAGTGAGTTTGGAGCAGTATTGACAGGCGCTTTATGACTTTTAGAGAGCTCGCAAACCTGTTTCGATTCCGCGATGGCACGATTGAAGAGCAAGCGGCTTCGAGACGCG
>CAMAVD010000354.1 GCA_945861575.1 Akkermansia muciniphila | reverse complement strand
GCCACCAGAAAACCCGCGAGCAACCCCACACAAAAAAAATGCTGAAAACCCAATCGGCCGACACGCTTCATCAAGCCCCACTCGACACGAAGCAGCGACGAGGGGAAAGCCTAAACTTGGCGGCCTCGCGCTGAAGTACGCATCTCAGGCCGAATGCCCCTAGGGTGAAGCATTCGGCCTGTGCGTGAAACCTCGGCAGACTCTCAGAAGTCGAGAACCGTTCTCAAACCCACAAGGAAACTGTCATCGATGGCGGAAGATCCCCCAGGGTGCCGAATATACCAAGCGCTCGGTTGAACAGTCCAACCCGCTCGTACCGGAATCTGGTAAGTGACCTGAAGTGCCATCTCGTAATCGGGCAGCGGCGAACTGGTCGCGTTGAAGATGTTATCGTCAGCTGCAAGCCCCCGAGTGGATGAGCTCATGCGGGCGTAGCTCATGGCAGCCGCCAGAATATCGTCATCGCGCCCAGGAATCAGCCCCTGGTATTGTGCACCCAGCTCCAGATAGTACTGCACCACGTTGCGATTCGGAGGGCTGAATCCCAGCCGGGTGAACAGGCCAAGACCTTGCGATGAGCCTGCCTCCTCGCGGAACAGCATCTGTTCGGAGGTCAGATACAATCCCCAGTTGCCCTGATGTGTCAGGGCAGTGCCTGAGGTCAAGGGGTCTTCAAGGGATAAGCCGGTGTCGTCGTTTCGAAGATCGTTGAAATCCTCTGTATGATACCAGCCGCCGACTTTGGCCGTACCAGGCAATCCCTTACTTTCTGGCCCTTGGTTCCAAAGAAGACCGGCTTCGCTCATCAGGAAGGCGCCTTCGGAAAGATTGTAGCGCACCCCATGCTTGTTCACGGGATCTCCATTGGCATCCCCTGGATCCGGATTTCCATCAAAGACTGCAACCCGGAAGAACGTTCTCGCGGTAGGCTTGTACTCAAGTCGAACTCCAGGGGCAGCCGTCGGGTAGGCTGGCGAAGGCGTGTTCATGGAAATCATCGGCGGCCAGCCGAAGGTGCTGTGCGTAAACACACCGCCATAGGCAGTGCCGGCGAACTCCTCATCCGCAGCGAGCTGCCCAACACGCAAAGAGAGCCTCCCATCGAAGAGCTCCTGCTGAAGCCACGCCTCGAACAGATAAGGCGAATCATAGGCGTCGAGATTGCTCAAGGTGAGCGAATCGCCTGCAAGTCGGCCGCTGGGACTTCGCCCATGGGCGTAGAGCCCGGAGATATGGAGGATCGAGCCCTTCCATCCGACGATCTTCTCGCCATCGAGATCGAAACCTGCCTTGAGCAAGCCTTGGTAGACAGCACTTCGGCGAACGCCACCGGACAAATTGCCAATCACTTCGCCGAAGTACTGCACATTGAAGTCGAATCCCCTAGCGGAGGCACGCTGACGCCACTGAGAGATCCCCTCCATCAAATGCGTGGGTCCAGGCTCTGGGCTCGGCTCGGACTCCTTTGCTTTCGTCGCACCCGCCTGAACCTCCGCTCCTGGCGTCGGCTCTGCGGCCCAAGCGGAAGGGCTGCAGACAGCGAGCACCGTTCCAGAGAGAATCGCTCCAATCCACGAAGCCGATCCTACTCGCCCTGAGCAGGCTGTCGCTGCCTGGATCCCGAGTGGATCTAAGCCTGTAAAAACAGCGATACCCCTAGAATGAACCGTCTTCTTTTCAATCTCCATAACCTTGGTGTGATGGGCGAATCTGACTTCCCCCTCCCGGGGGCAGTCTCCGACTCTCGGTGACCCTCCACCCTACATGTGGCACGCTCCATGCGCAGTATCGCCAAGCAGTCTATCGGAAGGACAGCAGCCGGATCTTTAGCCCCGAATTGGGTCACAGATGGGGAAACCAGCTCCCTCTAAGGAGGAGCGGAACAAGGCAAGAGGTAATCCGTATGGGATGGGGGAAACCCCGTATTCGAGTCTGGGGACTTTCCCAACGGCCAACAGGTTGCCAGGGAAGGACGGCGCAGGTAGTGTTCGGGTATCAGCACAACCCACCTTGCCTTGAGCAAGGGCCGAGGAAGTCAGCTGTGTAAGCATGATGAAAACTATGCCCCTGAATCTGAAGACCGCTTCGGCCCTATGCGCCGCACTCGCCGCTTTGTCCCTCACTCCTTTTCGTGCCGCAGCAACCCAACCCCCAGTGGAACGAACCATCGAAGGGGTGGTGCAGACCGTCAATTCAGGATCGCAGCTGATGACAATTCAAACGCATGGAAAGGGCTCTAAGGTTCATACCATCGCGTGGAAAAGCCGTACGCATTTTCAGGATGCCACCGGACATCATGTGTCCAGCGACATCCTGAAAACGGGGACCACAGTCAAGGTGACCTATCGCTCCCTATTGGCGGGCACCAGTCAGGCCCGCGAGATTAGCGTGCGATAAGGCCCTCAAGCCTTAAGGCTTATCGTACTCGCCCAGGGGGCGCAGCCAGATATTACGGAAGCGAACAGGATTCCCGTGCTCGTAGAGCTCAATGTAGCCGTGGGGCGGATGGGGCTTGTAGGGAGGGATGTTCTTATGATTGGTGAAGCCCACCAACTCCCTCTTATGGTGCAGCACCAGGCCGTTATGAAGAACGGTCACACTGGCCTTGCGAACCAACTTGCCTTCAGCATCCCACCGTGGCCCTTCCCAAAGGATGTCGTAGGTCTGCCACTCCCCGGGAGGCTTTGAGGCATTAACCAAAGGGGGCGTCTGCCCATAGAGAGCGCCCGCCTGACCATCCGGGTAGGTCGGATTCTTGTAAGAGTCCAGAATCTGAATCTCATACTTGCCGTAGATGTTCACCCCATTGTTGCCCCGCCCCTGACCCTCCCCTTCCACCTTGGAGGGCGTCGCAAACTCCAAATGGAGCTGGAAGTCGCCAAACTCTTCCTTGGTTCGGATCCGCCCCGTCTTGGTGGTCTCAGCGAACCCGTCCTGAATCTTCCACTGAACGTCTCCCTTCTCCCCCTGCCACTTTGAGAAATCCTTGCCGTCAAAAAGCACAATGGCATCGGCGGGAGCGGGTGCCTGCAGACTAAAGGTGGACCCAGGGGTCACGACCCGAGGCTGCGGTCGGTCACCGTCGTGCACATGCCACTGCGTCCCTGGGATCAGCGGTGTGTCCTTATATCCAAACTTTTTTTCTTCTGCGGCCTGGCCGTTGCCAACGAGGCCGCAAAGCGCCGCGCCCAAGGCAGCCCAGACCGTAAACCTGCGAATGCTCAACATAGTGATGATGATCGTCTTGCGATGGTGTTAATGCTGTTTGTACGACTCGTAATACCGATAGCAAACCCTTCCCAAAGGCCCGGATAAGCCCCGGCAGGGTCTTACGCTAAGTCAGACGCCGGGAAGCCAAGCTGCATTCGGCCAAGTCTGCCAGGGGTCTACAACCCGTGGTATGCCAGCGCCAAACGCAGAAATACCGCACGTGCCCGAATCGGACGCTGGCTGTCGCGGTGAAAGCAAAGCAGGACAGTTTCTGTAGTTAGCAAAGCAGGACACTTGCAGCAAGAGGTGCCACTGGCACCGGCCCTCCGGCCAGTCTTTGAGGGATGCCGGAGCGTAGCGACGGCGACCGAAAAGACTGGCCGGAGGGCCGGCCTCGTCGTGTAACGTCTGCCGCTCTGAAAAGTATCAACAACTCCATAACCGTCACCCCAACCCTTTCAT
>CAMAVD010000353.1 GCA_945861575.1 Akkermansia muciniphila | reverse complement strand
CGCTCCGGTCACCCCTGGAGTTGTGGTACGCTACACGCGAAACAACAGCGTACCTACGGAGCTTTCACCGCTCTTCACGGCTCCAATTGCTATCACGAACACGGCGTCCATTCGGGCTCGGGTTTTTGGTGAGGGACGGCTTCCGGGGCCGATTTCTAGCCGCATTTTTGTGCGCATCGACGGATCGCTTACCAATTACAATGCAAGCGGCAAAGCGTTCTCGTCCCCCCTTCCAATCTTGATCTTTGACACCTTTGGGGTCGATGTGGAGGCCACCACGGATTCAGGGGGCGTCCGTCCGTTCCGACCCGCATACGCCGTGGTGATCGATCGCGATTCAGTTACCGGCAAGGCGGAGATCCTAGGCACTGTGGATTTTCAGGGGCGATCAGGCCTGCATGTGCGGGGCGAGAGTTCCTCTGGTTTCGGGCAGAAAGCGTTTGCTTGGGAGACTTGGGATGAGAAGAACAACGACAAGGATGCGTCGATCCTTGGCATGCCCGCTGAATCGGATTGGGCGTTGCACGCCCCGTGGTCTGAGAAGACACTCATGCGCAACCACCTGGTCTACTCAACCATCCGGGAGGCTCGGCAGGACTTCTCCGCTGGTGACAGCCGCTTCGTCGAAGTTTTCTTGAACCAGGAGCCAAACCAGCCCGTGAGCTATGCGGACTACCGAGGGGTTTACCTGCTGGTGGAGAAAATCAAGCGGGCCAAGAATCGAGTGAACATTGCCAAACTCAACCCCTTGATGACAGATACGAACATCCTCACAGGCGGGTATGTATTCAAGAAAGACAAGGCAAGTATCGGGACGACGCGTTGGAGTACCCCACTCAATCCGGATCCCGGCCCCGGCTGGCAGGGAAATGATCCCGAGGTGCTCACGCCTCCCATGGTTAAGTATCTTGGGGGCTACCTGCGGCAGTTTGAGACGGTGCTGCAAGGCCCGAATTTTTCGAATCCCACCAGCGGCTACTCTGCCTACATTGATGTTTCCAGCTTCATTGATGCCCAGCTGTGGCTGGAGATTGCCAAGCAGGTGGATGGTTACGTGTTTAGCACCTACTTCTACAAGGACCGGGGACAGCCCATCCATGCGGGCCCCCTCTGGGACTTCAACATTGCTTTGGGCAATGCGGATTATGGCACAGGCGATAGTCCCAAAGGTTGGCTGTACGACTCCACCGAGCAGGCCCCCTTGAGCGGTGGAATTTACTATCCCCACCTCCTGAAGGACCCTAACTATCTCATGCGGACCTTCGATCGTTACTGGGAACTCCGCAAAGGTATCTGGGGGAGCAACTCGATCTTGGCTCGCATCGACAGCATTGCGAATCTGCTGCTGGACGGCAACCCGGCCGTCATCTCCAACACCACACCCAAGACCGTCGACAATCCCGTGGCACGTCACTACCGCAAACATGCGATTCTCGGCACCTACTACTGGCCCAACGCGCCCGGGGTTGAGTTGCGAAAGACCTATCAGTCTGAGGTTGCCGCCATGAAGAAGTGGCTGACTGATCGTCTGAACTGGATGGATGACCAATTCCGGCTGGGCAGCAAAATCTATCGACCGCCTTTGTTCAATCGAGAGGGTGGCAATGTTCCAGCGGGCTTTCAGGTAACCCTCACTTCCTTTGCTGGCAGCCCTCCCGTGGGGCGGTCCTATGCTGACGGAACGATTTACTACACCCTGGATGGAACGGACCCTCGCCCGAGTGGATACGGGACGCCGACGTCGGCCGATCTCGTTCTGCTCCCCGAGTATTCGCAGGCCGCCTATTATGTTCCCACGGCTGCTAACAACGGGTCCTTGGTCGGCTTCTCCGACTGGACTCTCCTGGATCTGGGACCCACAGCTTCCGGTTTAATCTGGCAGACAGCTCGCTTCGGATTGGGATTTGATTTCACAAACAATCTCGTCGACCTGGGCTCGCCACTTTACAAGCAACTTGGGGGTGCTACGACACCGGCTGAAGGCGATATCAGCGCTTCGATGCGGGGTAAGGGATCCGCTGTATTCATTCGGGTGCCCTTTACGGTCGAGGCGCAAAAGCTCCCGCAGATCACCGACCTTCTGCTGAAGATGCGGGCGGATGACGGCTTTGTTGCCTATCTCAATGGCGTCGAAGTCGCCCGGGTGAACATCAAGCCAAACACCGTCCCGGCTTGGGATACGCGCGCGGATAGTATTCCTGCCAATTGGAGGGATACCACCTCGGTCCTCATCAAGGACTACAGCATCAGCCAGTTTATTGGTAAGCTCACCGTGGGCAGCAATATGCTGGCGATCCTGGGGGTGAATTCGAATGCTCTCGACGATGATGCTCTCTTCAGCCCTCGCTTGAGTGCGACATTGAGCATTCCGCCGAGCACCCCGATCACCTCCCGTGTTTACTCGGGTCCTGTCACGATCAGCAATACCGTCACGCTAAAGGCACGTATGTTCGCAAGCGGCGGATGGTCGCCCCTCGCCGTGGCCACGTTCGTGCCAGAGTCGGTGCCGGCCTCCGGGGCCAACCTGGTCCTCTCTGAAATGATGTATCATCCACAGGATCCCACTGCGGCCGAGGCGCTGGTCTCTAAGAATAACAGCGACTATGAGTACCTGGAGTTTTTAAACATCGGCGTGGATGCGCTGGATCTGAGCGGCCTGAGAATCACCAATGGGGTGCGCTTCAGCTTCAACGACGTGGATCCTGGTTTTCTGCGTCTCCCGCCTGGCGGACGGATCGTCCTCAGCGCTAATAAGGCGGCGTTCCAGAAGCGCTATGGAACGAGCCCGGACCTGAGGCTTGCAGGGACCTATCTGGACAGTCTCAGGAACTCCGGGGAGCAAATCACAGTGGTCGGACTGAGCGGGACTGCGATCATCGACTTCACCTATAGCGATCAGGCCCCGTGGCCGGTGGATGCCGATGGTAGCGGCTATAGCATCCTCCTCAACAATCCCTACAGCTGGCCCGATCCCAAGCTCGGTTCCAGTTGGAGGTCCAGTGCGCAGAAAAATGGTAAACCTGGTTTCGATGACTCGACAGCGTTCGCGCTCTCGCCCTCCGGGGACGAGGATGGGGATGGCCTGCTCAACTTCCTGGAGTTTGCCATCGGGAGCGATCCTTTGAGCCCCTCCTCACGGCAGGTCCTTCGCAGCAGCCTCCGGACATTCACCGTCGGTGGTCACTCAGAGCCCTACCTCGTTTTTGAATTCTACAGAAATCTGGGTGCCGGGAATGTCGCTTTCGTGCTTCAGACCAGCGCCGATTTGATGGAATGGAACTCCCCAGATCCACGACTGGTCTATGTCGGCGGGAAGAACAATGGAGATGGCACGGACACGGTCACGTATCGCACAGCGCTACCGTTTGCTCAGTTGGAAGATCGCGCGCTCTTCGTGCGACTCCAGGTGCAGTAGCCTCAGGGTGGCTGGCAGGGGGCACACCCTCGTAGCCAATAGCGAAAACGGCGTGCGCATCTGGCACGCGCCGCCGTTGACCGAGACGGATGTCGGTAAGGGGACGAAGTGATAAATGTTTTGGCTCTTCGTGTACTTGAGTGGGTGATTTGTTAGGCTCGAAGTGAGTTTGGAGCCGTATTGACAGGCGCTTTATGACTTTTAGAGAGCTCGCAAACCTGTTTCGATTCCGCGATGGCACGATTGAAGAGCAAGCGGCTTCGAGACGCG
>CAMAVD010000352.1 GCA_945861575.1 Akkermansia muciniphila | reverse complement strand
AGGTGGCCACCCTGGGCGGAGTTCCGCTGGCTGCCGTCAAGGATCTCCGGATTCGCTACTCGCTCCTGGATATCCTCCGTGGAACTCTCACCATCCACGAGCTTTTGGTGGAGGGAGCAGCCGTTCAGATTGTTCCCATTGGTGGTGGCAGGGATAGCCTTTCGCCGATCTTGGAGGTAGTCTCTGGCCCCTCCTCCTCAGGAGGCGGTCCCGAAGCAGCGCCTGGAAAGCCTCTTCGGCTTCAAGTGCGCAATGTCGCGATCAAGGGGCTCGAATTTCGTCAGACCAGCCTGACGTCAACCGGCAGCTCCCGCGTGATGGAACTGGTCAATGGTTCGGTGTCCCTCGACCACTTGGCACAGGGCCAATCGGGCAAATGGCTGCTGGCCGGCGATCTCAAACTGGAACAGGCAGGCGTGGGGGCTCTGGTCTCGCGGCTGCAATCGGAGGGGAACGTCACCCTGGGGCTAAGCGCAGTGCCGGAGTCGGCCACAGGCACGCTGCGGGTTGAGGTCGCTCAGGCTTCGGGGGCTTATGCCACCGCCGCTGGTCTCTCCCTGGAGATGCAGGGTGCCCTCACGGCGACGGAATGCCGCCAGCTGGCACTCAGACTGCAACGTGAAGGAAGGACGCTCTCATCGGTCACGGTCAGCGGCCCGCTGGATCTTGCGAAGAGGGAGGCGAGGCTGAAGCTTGGCGTTGAGGGTATCGGCCGTGAACTGCTTTCGATCCTCACTGCGGGAACCCCTTTGGATTTGAACGATACCGCCATGGCCGCTCACGCTGAACTGGAGGTCAGCCAAGGGGGCAATGGGCTAGCCTTGACGGGACAGGTGGGGGTCCTGCCCCTGAGCGTCACCCGGGACGGCGTGAAAACTCCGAGTGTCACTGTGTCCATGACCTGGGCGCTGACGGCGAATCTGCTCTCCAAGACCGCCGTTTTGCGGGGCTTTGAGCTGAAAGCGGACCAAGGGGCAAAAAACTTGGTCAACGGCGCAATCACGGCTCCCTTGAGCATCGCGTGGGGAGGGGCGAGCCTTGCCTCGGGAGACGCGGCTCTTGAGATCCAGGTCACTGGGGTGGAGTTGGCGGAATGGAAGGCTCTGGCGGGAAGCCTGGGGAAGGCCGGGCGTCTGCAGTCACGGTTTAAGCTCAGCTCCTCCAGCGATGGAAAGGACTTAGTATTCGAGAAGCAGGTTGAGATCGCCGACTTGGTAACCGGGGCAGCCTCTTTACCGATGAGTGTAAAGTCGTCGATGAAGGGCCATGTCAGCGAGCTGGCTCGCGTGGCGGTGGATGACTGGAACCTGGTCGTGCTCCGGTCCGGAAATCCGGCGCTCACCCTCCAGGCAGCGGCTGGATTTGATCGGGCCGGAGGTGACTTCTCCTTTAAGACCTCACTCTCCTTGATTCCGTCGCTTCTAAAGGAGGGCGCAAGCAGCGTGCCTTTGCCTCTGACCCTGGCCGGAGAGGGGCGCTGGACGCCTGCCTCGGTGCTGGAGCTCAAGCGGATCGAGCTGTTGCTGGCAGACAGCTCTCGGGCGACTCCAAACCGTCTGGCGGCCCAGGGAAGTCTGAACTGTGCTCAGCCGCAGGCGCTGGAAGGGATCTTGCATCTCCAGTCCTCGTCCTTGGATCTCACCGGTCTTTATGAGGCCTTCGGATCTTCGGCGAACGTTGCGGTTTCGGAGACAAACGTTGCGGCCTCTTTCCCACGCGAGGAGTCGGCTGCCAGTGTGCTCCCGGTCAAAAGCTTCACCGCAGATCTCAGAGTCACTCGCTTGCATCTGGGCGAAGTTCGGGCCGATGACCTGCAGGCAGATGTAAGCGTGACGGGCGGACGCGTTCGTCTTCAGCCCCTTAAAATGTCCATTGGAGGGGCGCCCTTCAGCCTCAGCGCGGATGTGGACCTTGGCATTCCTGGATCAAAGTATGACGTGAGCTGGCAGGCAGATCGACTCCCTGTGGAGCCTTTTGCAAACACCTTCACACCTGCCATGAAGGGACAAGTGCATGGCGAGTTCTCGAGTCGAGCAGCGGTCAAGGGACTTGGGATTACCGGGAAGGCCGTTAGGACCAGCCTGGTAGGTGACTTGGGATTTTCTCTGACCAACGCTGCGATTCAGATTCCGGCGGGCAGCAGCAAAGTTTGGATCTTCCCCGTGGATCTGAATAGGATTGCCGGAACCCTTGGCCTAGGCGATCTGACCCAATCTCCCATCACACTTATGGGATTCAGTGCAACAGCGGCCAGGGGAAGGATTGTGCTGAATGAAGCGTTGGTCCAAAGCGACGCGTTCAAGGTCACGGCAAGTGGGGGAATCGAGCTTGCAGACCTGTTGGAGGACTCCGGGGTAGCGGTTCCGTTAGAAGTCTACCTTTCGCCGAGCCTCTACCAGCGGCTCCGTCCCCTCGCGGCCGAATCCAGCGCTCCTTACTCCAAGCTTCCGTCGTTTGTGAGCCTCGGCGGGACTCTGGCGAAGGTTGAGACGAAACTGGACAAGGGTAAACTGATTGGATTGACCGTGGGGGCGGCTCTAGGCTTGGCGGGCAACAGTGCGACGAATCTCGTAGGGAAGGGGATATCGACGGTTGGGAAAGCAGTGGATGGTCTGGGCTCCCTTTTTGGAGTCGGCAAGTCGGGGACCAACCGGCCGGCAGCTACAAACGCAAGCCCCGGGGTTAACCCATTCAAGGACCTCTTCAAAAAGAAGCCGTAGTTACTGGCACCCTGTCCAGTACTCTGGCAGGATGTCCTTCCTGTGGCGAAGACGAATTTCATTGAGTTGGGCGACGGCGAGCAGATCCCGATCCTGTACGAGGACCGGACCGCGCTTGCGATAGACAAGCCTCCCGGCTGGATGCTGGTGCCTGTCTCCTGGCAGAAGACGCATCGCAATCTGCACGCGGCAATCCTGTCCAGCATTGAGGCTCGCGATTTTTGGGCTCGGTCTCGGAACGTGAAGTTCCTCAAGCATGTTCATCGACTCGACGCGGAAACCAGCGGGATTCTGCTCATGGTTAAAAGCCCAGGGGCGGTGCACCCCTTTGGGGATCTATTTGAAGCCCGTCAGGTCGAGAAGCGCTACCTGGTGGCGGTGGACGGGGTGCCCAAGTCCGACGAGTGGACGTGTCGTCTGCCTCTGGAGCCTGATCCAAACCAAATTGGGCGCGTTCGGGTGAATTCTCGAGAAGGCAAGGAGGCCATCACCCGCTTCAATGTGCTGCAGCGGAAGGAACACACGGCCTTGCTGGAAGCCTTTCCCCTGACCGGGCGGACTCACCAGATTCGGATCCATGCTGCGGAGTCTGGTTGTCCCGTGCAAGGGGATCCGATGTACGGGGCTAGAAAGCCCGCCTGGGGTGAGGAGCCTGAGCCGATGGGGTTGCGATCCGTCTATCTTTCCTATCAGGATCCGTTTTCCCGCCGTCAGGTTTGGATCCGAGCTCCAGAGGAGGAGTTCCTGAAGACCTTCGGGTTCACCCTCGTGAAACCGACCCTGCCTCCACGCCCCGTGGCCCCGGTAAAGGGCCAGAAAGCGGGCTGAACATTCTCGCGGGACGCTCTCCTTAAGGGCACCCAGCGGATTACGGCAGATCCCAAAGATTGAGATCCAGCGGTAGAACCCTTAGGCGGCTTGCTCGGAATCCTGCGACGACCTGAGCTCTTTGGTCACCACGCGGTTCCGTCCGTTGCGTTTTGCCTG
>CAMAVD010000351.1 GCA_945861575.1 Akkermansia muciniphila | reverse complement strand
GAGCGGGTTTGAGGCGCATTGGGCAAACCATCGATGTTTCTTGGCGTATCTGTGTTGATCGGGAGAGCCTTGTTGGGAGAGGCGTCAGCATCGCGAGACACGTCAGGCAGCACGTCGGGATTGTAGATGAACCTGACAGATGCTTCCTCCCCAAAGTGGCTGTACACCGATGACAAGTGATTCGAGTCGGAATGCTCAGCCCACTGAGAGTTTTCGAACCGAGGCGCAGCCTTTAGCTTTTCCGCATCTGCATCGAGATGAAGGACTTTCTTTGCGACGTCGTGATGCAGTGCTCCCGGCGGAACCGCGGTCAGGCTATCGCCGATGCCTAGGAATCCTCCGGTGGACACGATCACTTGCACGATTCGCCCCGATTCCACATCCACTGCGAGTTCTTCGACCTTTCCGAGCTTCTTGTCTTGGTAATTTTTAACCGTCATTCCGAGGACATCGCTGGCCTTGACCGCTCCGTTTAGCTGGTCCTTTCGGTGGGCGCTAGGTATACGATCACCGGCATAGGCAGATCTTTCGAGTTTTGAGTTACTGCCTGGGTCTTGGGCCAGGGCCGTTAAGGTCAGAACCGATGCGGCGGAGGCGTTGAGGATAAATTGTAGTTTCCGTTTCATATTCTTTCTAAGGTTAGGTTGTCGGCATGTCTTGAAGAAATGTTGTGCTTTACGAGCCGCAACATAGGGGTGGCCTCTCCAGTGTTCTATGGGGCGTAACCCTACCTCCGAGACGTTGAACGTTGACCTCGCTGCCTCGACTCCTCCAGTGCCGAAGGCAGCCTAGCAGAAGGAGATTCTAGCTTCGACCGGCGGCTAGGGTTGGCGCTCGAAGGCCGGTTCACCGTTCACGATTCGATCGTACCAACGCCGCGCTGCCACCCGCTTCCATTGGCGGTCTTTCTCACGCAAATCCAACCCCAGGGAAATGATCCCCCAGCGAAGGTAGAGCAGTCCGGTCAATCGATGGTCCTCGCTGTCCAAATATCCGAGGATCTCCGTCCCTTTTCCACGCAGATTAATCTCACGCAACGACACCGAATTTGCTGTGGTCGTCAGCAGGAGGGATCCGTGCAGATCCTTGATCGTCGGGATGAATCTCAGCCAGCCGGGTGCTTCAGGCTGCTGGCGGAGGAGAGCCATGATGGGGCGGGTGTCTCGCAGATCATATGACAGCGTTCCTTCCAGAAGGTGTGACGGTTTGGTAGTGAAGATCGCATCGCCACCAAGAACGAGGCTGGCGTGCCAGCCCATCTGGGTATCTCGTGGCAGATTGGAAACCCAAATATTGGTGCACACGACCGACGTGCCTGAGATATCGAAACGACCTCCCATGCGCGGGTCTGAGCGAAACAGCGTGGTCAGGGAGAGATCCAGCTGATACTGCTCCTGCATGAGCTGGGCACCCAGTTGATGTCCCTCCAGCACGATTCGACCGCGAAGCTTCTGGCCAGCGTCGCGATCGAAGTCGGCTGCGACGGTGATGGTGCCGGTACGAAAGGAAGTTCCCAGCGCAGCTGGGAGGAACTCGTTGAGCAGGACGGCATCCGGAACCACCATGGGAGAAATCTTGACGCTCAGATTCGCGTCCTGAAACTGGCCGATCATCCGCAAATCGTGCGCCTCCGAGTAGATCAGAATATCAGTTCCAGCCAGGGTGTGGTTTGCATTCGTACCCCGCTGAAAGCTCAAATTTGCCAAGGTGCAGTTCAGGCGGGACGTGGGTTGCCCCCCCACGGTTTCGATGAGTTCCTCCAGGTGTGCGTGACCCTCCCAGACAAAGTCGTTGATGTGAAGGGCCACTTTCTGTGAGTCAAGGCTCACGCGTGAGCCGACTACATAGAGACCGTTCTGCACTCGCACGTCGGTGTTGAAGCGCCCGATGCCCTTCAACATGACCCCGTCGGTGCCATTGAGTTTCGGCCGCAGCAGGGCGATGTCGCGAAGCTCGCCCTCTCCGCGCAGATGTGCCGAGATAAAAGAATAGATCCGATCATCCGGGCCATCATCGAAGACAATCGGCCCAAGACTTCCGGTCAACTCAAGATCGAGATTCGTGAACGTGTTGTTCCCGCCGATGGTGATGCATCCAGGCTTCAGCCGGTATCGCCTGACATCCGTCCGGAAGCGTCCGTTCGTTTCTTGAAGCAGGGATCCCTGAAGCGACGACGGTCCGCTGATTCGCACCTCCTTGAGCCAAACCTGAACGATATTGTCCAACTCGATGTCCGATAAGGTGATCTTCCACGGATGGGAGGTCGAAGCTCCTCGAGCCCCAGCCCGCCGAGGCACTCCTTCGAGCCCTGGTATCGGAGGGAACAATGCCCGTCGGGCCGCATCGTCCCGGTCAGGATCCTGTGCCTGAGACAACCGGAATTCCACGCCCTGCGCCCTAAACTGGTCACACGTTATCTCCTTGTTCCAAAGCATGTACCAACGGACACGAACTGTGCAGTTGCTGATGGATCCATAGTAGATATCGCGAGTCCCCTGGCCAATCAAACTCACCTCTCGCACCCTGACCCAACCGGGAATCCACGTTGTCGCCGACTTCCAGCTCATGTGAAAGCGATCCGGCCGCGAGTTGATTCGAGCCTGAACCCAGACGCTCCGAAGGGCGATGTTGGCACCCACCAGGTACAACAGCTCAAGGAAAACCAGGGCGATAATTCCCTTCCGAACCCAGAGCATCCACGGCGGGAGCGGGGCGGCTCCGAGTCGGCCTGATTGGGGTATAGTTGGGACGAAATGCGGAGGATGTCGCATGCCTGCATGCGGTTCATCTGGCTGCTTCCTATGGAGGTTCGTGTCGATCAAAGTTGTGATGCAGCAGCAGGCCCCCGCTTTGCGCCCCTTCTGCTACGGTCACGAGCAGCCGTGAAGGCGTAACCGTCGCGCGCGCTCACCCGGCAGGACTTAGTTACGTGAGCTAAACGAGCCCGGGGGAGGGTTCAAGGGAAAAGCTGAGCGTGCGTGTCGCCTCGCGCCACCGCGGGCCTCGGTCTTCGCTAAAGTGCCTGGAGCCCTTGCCACTAGTCCGCACCCTTCTGAATCTTCTCACCTACTTTTTCGACATCCTTGCCGAAACCGTGCGTCGTATTGCACCCAGTGCTGGTCAATGCCAGAACCAGAACCAGAGCCAGGAAGAAGAGGGAATGAACAGTGAGAGGGCGTTGCATAAGCGTTTTGAGTGAATGCGATGAAAGACTTCGTCTCGCGCTCCAGAAAACTACTGAGAATGGGTGCACCGGGCCATGGGGTAAAACCCGAACCCAAATTCAAATCAGCGAAGCAACCTCAGACATCCTGACCTCGTGCGAGAGCCCGTAGGCAGGAGTGGAACGAGGATGAGCCAAAGCGCAGGCCGTTTTCCGGCTCTCCCCCCACCCAGGCGGAAGGGATCGCAACGAAGCGCAAAGAAGCTTTCGTTGAACGTTGGACGTCCAGAATTTACACAAAGGGAGTTGGAATGCTGCGGCGAGAATGGCTTGTGTGATCTCGTTGGTCCTCAGGGCACGTGAACGTTAGTCAAGTGAGGAGTCGGTTGCAAGGTTCTGGGAGGGGCATTTGAAGGCAGGAAGGGAGTCTCACACAGAGTTCACGGGGTTCACAGAGTAAGGGACTGGGACGGTTCTGATCAGGAACTCTGTGGCCACTGAGAACTCTGTGTGAACCTCTTCCCGGATTGTCCGGGGATTGTCTGTTGACGGTCGTGTGAAGCGACGGTGAACCGCAGGTAACTGATCACGAGCTG
>CAMAVD010000350.1 GCA_945861575.1 Akkermansia muciniphila | reverse complement strand
ACGCGGTTCCATCTTCAAATTATATGGGACGGGCCGCCCGTTCGTGCTGCCGGAGGACAACTTCCCGTTGGAGCATTATCCGCGCAATTTCGCGGGGCAGGACCATTTTCATGACTGGATCGATGCCATCCTCGCCGGGCGGAGGGCGTGCGCCGACTTTTCGTACGGAGGGCCGCTGACCGAGGCCGTTTTGGTCGGCGCCATGGCGGATCGATTTGCCGGGCAGTGGCTGGACTGGAACGAGAAGGAGCAGCGATTTTTGAACAACGCCGCGGCCACCAAACTGGTTCGTCGCACCTATCGCGCCGGATGGACGGTCGCGGGGCTCGGTTGAGCCGGACTCCTTATCGTTTCACTAACAAGGGAACATATAATACTTGTAGACGATTCGTCGCGCCGTACCCACCCGCTGCGCAATCGCCGAGAAACTCCCGCCTTCGAGATAGTAACCCGTCAAGCTTATGTTCCCTTATTACCGAAACGTTATGGAAAATCGTTATTACAAACCCATGGCCTTGAAACCGAGTATTCTTCGATGTGCCGCCCTGCTCCTCGCTCCGGTGATGGAGCTGCACGCCGCGGAAGAAAACATCACGTGGCTGCTGCAGTATGACGCGGCATCGCTGCCCTCGCATCAGGGATGGCATGCGGTTGGATCGCTGGGGGCGAATGCCACGGTAGTAAACGGGGCACTGCGTATTCAGGATGATTCAGCCACTGAGAGCGGCGCTTTTCGCGCGGCGTGGAAGTATGACTCCGCCTCTGAAATCGTGATCGAAACACGAGTACGCGTCGGATCGGTGACCGCCTGGCGAGGCACAAGCATGTTCTGGCCCGCGCAGGAAGGTGTACCCATTGGTCTGTTGGTGAGCGACGGCCGGCATGAGGGTGGGCTCCTGCTCCGTCCCGAGAAGATCGGGGACTTTCATGATCGCGTGGCGTTGTTCGATGCCAAAAGTGATTTTCACACCTATCAGATCGTTATCTGTGGCCGCGATATGAGTATCGCGGTTGATGGCGTGGTCAAAATTCGCGGCGAAGGGGCTTTCTGGAAACCCACCCAGAGTGGAGAAGCCTTTGTGCAATTTGGCTCGAATTCGACGGGCTGGATGGGCGAGTCTTTTTGGAGTTCGGTGAAGCTGGGGGTCCGCAAAACACAGGCGGTGCCCAAGAAGTCGAAGCTGCGCGTCACAATCGGCGAGCCGTGGGAAATCCCCTCCACCCCGGGAGGGGAGCAGCCGCTCGTTGGCGCGGTTCCTGCACAAGCCCTTGTGGCTGGAACCGGCAAGGCCGTCCCGCCACCCAAACCGGCGCGAGTCCCGCACCACACGCGACCCTATCTCTACGAGATGGGCCGGGGACTGTTGATCCTGAGCGTCGCCCAAGGGGCCGACGCATTGTACGAACCGTATGGTGTACTACGTTCCACCGATGAAGGCAGGACCTGGCAGCCGGTCAAAAACATGCAGTTCAAAACCTTTGCGTCACAGCCGCATCTGCGGCTTCCGGACGGCGACATCCTCGGCATATCGCGTTGGAACGTCAAATATCTGCCCGGCCTTTACGTGGGTATGAACTACCGCTTCGACCCGAAAGCGGAGAAATTCGAGATGTCCGAAAACCTCATTCACACTCCGATCGAGGCGGGCCAAGTCATCGTTTTTGATCGAGACATCTTCAACTTCGGTAATGGCGAGGTGATGGCGGTGGTCTACACCCGAGCCGCCGACCGCAAAGAGGTGACGTATATGCTCAATTCAAAAGATGCCGGCGCGACATGGCATTATTATTCCACCATTGGGGTCGGCCCTGAGCCATCCGTGGTGCGTTTCTCGGACACCGAGATGATGGCCCTGTTGCGTACCCTTTCGTTCAGCCCGCTTCTTCAGACATGGTCACATGACGGCGGCAAGACCTGGACTCCGCCCGTCACCCTCGAGGAAGGCAGTGTGTCCCCTGACATGGTTTACATGAGCAACGGCGTCGTGGCCTGCAGCTATGGTCGGCCAGGCGTCAACCTGATGCTCAGCACCGACCGAGGCAAGACGTGGGAGCATCACGTCATCACCGATTCCAAAGGATTCAACTACACCGCGCTCCGCGAAGTGCGTCCCGGCCGCCTACTTTTTGTACACGATAGCCCAAACATGCGCGCACTCCACGTGGAGGTGGAGCGGGTGGAGTGATTTACCCGGGGCTCAACCGCCCAAGCTGCGCTGGCGAGACCTAACGTTTAAGACTGGTTCAGCTACGCGTCGTCGTTCGGCCTCTTCCGCGATCTTACCCTCATGACAAGCGATCATACCCTCATGGCAACCACAACATGCACGTTATCTTCGGTCTGGCCCCGGCCTGACCTTTCGAGAAACCCATTCAAAATCGCAAAGGCGGAGGGCATCTGCCGTTTGGTTGGAATAGCTCTCATTGTTGGATCGCTTGGCTTCAACCTGCCGTCGGGACAGGCAGCCACGGAGTCGAATACCGCCCAAGGGAGTATCCACGGGAGGGTGAAGAACGTCGTTACCGGACTCTATTTGGGCAATGCTAGGATCGCGATCAAAGGTACCGACTATATCGTTTTCACCGATAATTCCGGTTTCTATAATCTGGTGGCCGTGCGAAGCGGTCCGGTTGTCCTTCAAGTCAACTATACCGACTTGGATCCCCAGGAAGTATCGCTCACCTTGCGTCCGGGCGAGACACTTCAACAGGTCATCGAGCTCACGAGCGAAGCGCGGTACGGCAGGGATGCAGCCACGATGAAGCTCGATCCATTTATCGTCGCTGCCAATAGAGAAGCGGATGCCGAGGCTGTGGCCATCAACGAGCAGCGCTTTGCCCCCAATATCAAGAACGTCGTTTCGACCGACGCGATGGGTGATATCGTGGGCCAAAGCGCTGGGGAATTTCTGAAATACCTGCCTGGCGTGTCGGCCGAATATGACTCGGCCGAGGTCTTTGCGATTTCCATCCGGGGAATCGGATCGTCCATGACTTCAGTCGAAAGCGATGGCATGAGCGTCGCCAGCGGCAGCCATAGTACAACTCGCTCCGCCAATCTGATTCCGATGTCGCTTAACCAAGTGTCGCGGATTGAAGTCACCAAGGTGCCGACGCCGTCGAGTCCGGCCGACTCGCTGGCTGGATCCGTGAACATGATCAGCAAGACGGCGTTCGAGCGCGGTGGCGATGAATTACGCTATGGCGTGAATGTGACGGGGAATTTTCAAGCCTTGGACTTGGATCGGACGCCGCACAGTTATGGCGACGTATGGCGACGAGAACACCTACAAGATCCTGCCGGGGTACGATTTTGACTACTCCAAATTGATCGGAAAAACTTTTGGCGTGATCCTCACGGCAATGTCGAGCAGGTCGCACACCGAGTTTGATTTTTCGCAGCGCGCCTGGAATGCAGCGGGTACGGCGACGGGGGCTTCCCTCGCGCGGCCCTTCCTGGGAACGCTAACCCTTCAAGGATCGCAGCGACTCCGCAGCCGCAGCCTGTATGGCGTGAGGGCCGATTGGCGGGTTACTCCGCATTCGGTGTTAACGTTCGGCGCCAGGACGAGCTCGAGCATTACCGCCCGGACGGGGCGCAATAGCATGACTTTTAGTGTCGGGGCCAATGGCACGCCGACACCGGCAACCGGGACCGGCATGAGCTTCGGCCCCGATTTTACGAGTGGAGCAACCGGCCGGGGAGCGGTGGACCTTGGCGGGACCAGCCAGTATGGGGACAACAAGAGCGACGGACTGGATCTGCACTAC
>CAMAVD010000349.1 GCA_945861575.1 Akkermansia muciniphila | reverse complement strand
GTCCAACGTCACGTTCGTCAACACCTGCCAGCCCTGGTTCCCCTCGAGTTTGGATGCGCTCAGCAGGGTATGGAAACTGCCAGGCGAACCACGGATCGTGAGCACAAGCTCAGGGTCGATCGCCAATTCCGCGTGAGGAGAATCGAACGCCGCAAGGCATGCAGCACTCGCCATTAGAACCAAAACACCCTTGATCATGGAACCATGCCCCTCCACGCGCGGCAAAGCAATGTCGTTTAGGGCAGCAGTTATTTCCATGAACTTGGAGGACGGGGAGGTGAATTCATGGTCCGTGAGCAGGTCCAAACGGAACAGGAAACTCATTTTGAAAATCGACGTTCCACGTTCTGGCAGTGGGGACCTTCTGATCCGCTCCGCTTCCGTGCGACCCCGCCAGGGTCGTGATGTTTGATGGGCGACAACCCCGGGTGTCCCCCTTCGCGTAAAGCTACGGAGGACAGGTCCCTTCGGTCAACCCGGGGCTACCGGCTTCGAACCCCCCGGGTTCGGTGGCCCAAAAGATCGTCAACATGAGCAGCCCCACCCTCCGCTCCTGATCCCGTAGGGATCCCAGCCAATAGCCGGTCGGTTGAGGAACTCCGGGACGACACCACCGGTTCTCTGTTTTAGTGGAAGGATCCTGGAGGGATCCCAGGCCTCGGCAAGCAATGAGCCATGTGGGGGACAGCAGTTCCCTGCTAAAATGAGAACTGCTGCGTTTAGGAAGCCTAATCGTTTCATCGGGTGCGGGCGAAAAGCCATTGTGTGAGCGCGGGAAAATGGGCGGCACCGAAAACCAGTCCCGCTCGCGCAACGGGCTGCAACAGCAGGGGCTGAAGCCAAGCAGCCCAACGAAGACGGGCAGAGAATCGGTCGTCGCACAACCGCGCAAACTGCCGTCCCGCCTCGACCCAATCCAGCTTGCCCTGGCTGTAGCGGGACAACGGGTCTATTGCCAATTCAGCGGATTCGAAAGCCATCGACATCCCGTTCCCGGTCACCGGAGGGATCATGGTCAAGGCGTCGCCCACACAGAACTCAGCCCGACCCCAGGCGCGTCGAGGCCGGAGGGACAGCGCCGCCACGGAGCAGAAGGAGGCGGGATCGATCTGCGCCACGGCCAGCCGCTGATTGAGCACGGAATTGGGCGCTCCCCCCAACCACTCACGCCATCGTTGCCGCAGGTCGGGAACAGGGGCCCGAGTGCGGAACAGACCGCAGATATTGACCCGTCCGTGGCTCTGGCGGGACAGCCCCACATAGCCCTCAGGCACAAAATGCATTTCGAGATCCGCATCGAGCGTGACGTCAGATGCATGGGCCTTGAGTCCAAAGAGCCTCCACCCCAGCCCTGCGGGCTCAGGCCTCCTGCCGCTGGCATGCACAATCCCAGGCCCGGACTCCCCCGACCAACGCGTGGACAGAACAAGCTCACCTCCCCATTTCGTAAACTCTCGGGCGAGCCAGTCATCAAGATCGAAGCGGGGAATACAAAGCGCAGCCTCGGGAAGAGCCCGCGCTTTCACGGAGGTCTTTCCCGCAAAAAAAGCCGCAGTCACAGCCGGGCGCGCCTTTCCACTTTCGTGTAGGGCTTCAAGCAACCCCAAGCGGGTGAGGGATCCCAACCCCAAGCCGCTGATGAACTCCCCGCAAACACGATGCCGTGGATACGCGCCGGCCTCCCAAACTCTTACAGGAACCCCACGCTGGCGCAGCCCGATGCCGAGAGTCAACCCGCTCAAGCCTCCGCCGATGATCGTGATGCCTTCACCCATGGCGCCTCGCGACAAAGGAGTGACTAAAAAGACCGGCAGACCTCTCCCGAAGCGTCCACGGTCCCTCCACGGGCCAGATCTCGGAGATCTCCTGATCTCGAAAGCCAGCACGGACACTGACGACGGCATCATGGCGAGTCACCGCGTTGCACCCCAAAAGTAGCAAGCCGTGCGATGCCGCGAGGGCCAAGCCGGCTCGGCGCGGTTCGCAGGCAATGAACAGAGAGGTTTTCGTCGATGCCAAACAAAGGAGCGCCGCCAATATCTTTCGCGGAAAGTGGTGTAAAAACAAATTGCAGAGGATCACATCCACAGGGTTAGCAAAGGCCTCCAGCCCGCCGAAGACATCGGCCACCAAACTCTCCAAAGGCCACTGAAGAGAGGCGCACGACTGACGGGTCTGAGTTGAGACCAACTCTTGGCGATCCAGCAAAGTCACCTCAGCTCGAATTCCAAGCGGGGAGAGTCGGCGCGCCACCTTCAGGAGAACGGTTCCATCCCCAGCGCCCAGCTCGACCAGTCGCAGAGGCCGTTGCGGAAGCCCCGATACGCTTAAAGCCTCGCGGAGCGCGTGCGCCAAGATTCGAGGATGTCCCATGATGGAGTTCAGGAGACGGAGATCCGCGCGCGAGTGATCTGCCCTAGGATCGGCCGCAGTCAACCCATCGAGGACCTCCGGTTCGACGCTACGTTCCATGGCTCAATCCACCTTCAAAAGCGCACCATGACAGCTGAACCCGGCTCCAAAGGACGACATCCACCACCATCCGCCGGGCTCATTGCGGGCCAGAGCCCGCTCCAGGACGAAGAGGACGAAAGGGCTGCTCACGTTACCCACTTCCCTCAAAACAGACGCGCTCAAGCAAATCTCGTCCTCAGTGAGGTTCAACTGCTTCTGCAAGGCCACGAGGACTTCGCGTCCCCCTGCATGGAGGATCCACTCGGAGATCTCCGACGCCTTCAAGGACTGGCGATCGAGCATCCCAGCGAGCAGTTTCTGGACATGACCTGCGGCGCGGGTGGGAACCTCCCGCGACAGCATATTCCGAAGCATTCCCGCGCGTTGCTCAAAGCGCAGCAAGTCGCGCTCGGATGGTTCATGCAAACTCTGAGCGGCTGTCCATTCCACCCGTCGCCCATGCGGAGAGGGCTGAGAGGAGACCACGGCGGCGGCCGCGCCATCGCCGAAAAGGCAGGCGCTGATCAGGACACCCGGATCATCATCCAGGTAGAGAGCGGCACTGCAAATCTCCACGCAGACACAAAGCACATGATTCGCCTGGCCCGACGCGATCAATGCCTCCCCCGCCCGGAGATTCGGGAGTGCAGCCCCACACCCCTGCCCCACCAGGTCCAAAGCAATGACATCGGGCCTCAAACCCAATCGTTCGCCCACATAGCTGGTAAGACCGGGACAAAGGTATCCGGTGCAGGTGCTGATCACCACCGCGTCGATCTGGGAAGGTGCTAACCGCGCGGCGGATAAAGCGCGTTCGGCAGCCAGAGAGGCAAGACTGGGGGCATGTTCGCTGAACCGAGCGTGGAGGGCGTCCGGCGTCAGCACGAACGCCTCGGCCAGATCTGTGACCACCGCGTGGCGGGCTTCGATCCCATTGTCGGCGCACAGGACCTTGCGAAGCAGGGCATGGGAACGTGGCTTGAGCGTCGAGAATTGCGGAGAGCGCTGAAGCGCCTCCCAACATTCCCACTGAGTATAACGTTGCGGCGGCAGCGCCGTCCCGAGGCCAGTGAGATACATACGTGGTCTTAAGAGCGATTCGGACAGAGCCGCTGGAGTTTTTTCGAATGTAAGGGAACGGGATCGGTTTACGCGATCCGGGCGACTTGGACCTTAAATAGGATCCACTTGAACACCCTTCCGACGAAACCATTTGAGGGCGGATTCAATAACCTTCGCATCCCCGGAGAGCTCCAGCGCCATCAACCCCATCTCGGGGGTCACCGTCGCACTTCGAATATCAAACACCAGTTCAAACTTTTG
>CAMAVD010000348.1 GCA_945861575.1 Akkermansia muciniphila | reverse complement strand
GAGCCTCCTCCACGGTTTCAGGCGGGGAGAGCGAGGATTGGCGCAGCACTTCCAGCATCTCGTCTTTCCACTGTGGCCGCGAGGCCAGCGAGTCGGAGAGGTTTTTAGCAAGGGGAGGCAGGAGCAAGATTGTCGCTCGGGCCGCCGCCAAATCGTCGTCGGTTAAACCGGCGCGAACGCGGTCGAGGACCTGGAGAAACGCTTTGAGAGCACTCTCGTCTGCGGGTGTGAGAGCAGGGGAAACCTCGGCGCGAGGCTCGGACATTTTGGCGGGCTCACGAGGGGCTGAGGCACCGCCGTCGAGTTGGGCCTGCGAGTCAATCAGGAGATTCCCTGAGACGACCACACGCTCCCCAGCCTCCACCCCGCTAAGCACCTCCACGTAGTCATCCGAGGTGCGGCCCAACTTGACTTCCCTCTGCTCATAGTAACCGCCCCCCTGATCTATATAGGTGACTGCCCGGCCACCTGGATTGAGGACGGAGGAGCGAGGGATGCTGAGCACTCCTGGCCAGGTCACACGAACACGCCCTTCCGCGTAGAGGCGGTGTCGAAGCTCTCGACGCTGGATGCCATTCTCCTCGATCAGGGGGTTGGCCAACTCGACGCGAACCTTAGCGGTGCGGGTCATCTCGCTAATGTTGGGGTCGATGAAGCGGATAGAGGCCTTCAGGATTCGACCAGGCGCGGACGGCGTGGTGACCTCCACCTCTTGTCCAACGCGCAACCAAGGAAGGTCCCGTTCATAGGCATCAAATTTGAACCACATGACGGAAAAGTCGGCAATTTCGAAGAGCCTGTCTCCCGCCTTTACGTACTGGCCCGCGTAGACCTCTCGAGAGACAACGGTGCCCGTCATGGGCGAAAGCACCACGTGCAGATGATCTTCCTCAGTGCGCTGAGCTAGGCTGTCGATCTGCTCCTGGCTGAGACCTACCAATTTCAATCGACTCTCTGCGGAAGCCTTTAACGCCTGCATCTCGCCTCTGACAGGCTCCGGCGCGGTCGCGAGTTGGCGGAGCACGCCGAGGTACTCCCGCTCCATGGCCAGCAACGCTGGACTGTGGAACGTGGCCAGGGGCTGTCCTTCGACCACCTCTGAACCTGTGGAATCTACATTCAGTCGCTCGATCCTGCCTTCGATATAGGCGGAAAGCCTCCGGTGAGTTGCATCATTATCGTCGATCACTCCTGCCACCTTCAGAATGCGCTCGAGCGGACGGACCGCAGCCGCGACAGTTTGAACATGGATAACCTGGATGCTATTAGACGAGAGTGACACCATTCCAGGGCTGGTCTCCCCTCCTTTGTCCCCTTCGTACACCGGGGTCAGAGGCATTCCGCAGATGGTGCAGCTGCCGGGCTTGTCGGACTTGATCCAAGGATGCATTCCACTCCGGTAAAAAAGCACGCGACGTGCCGCAGCGTGCTGCGAAGAGTCGTGGTCCGGTTGCGACGGTAGACTGCGCGAGCCCAGCCACCAACCACCGAAGCCGGCGGCCAGAACGAGGCCCAGAATTCCTGAGATGAGTAGGTTACGCTTCATGGTTTTGGAGAGTTTGTAGACTTCGGAGGGAGTGGAGACGTCGCGGCGGAGCCTTGGGTCCCTGCGCGGAACATGTCGAGAGCGTCCAGATCGGCAAGCCCGCAGCTAAGGACGAGTTCCGCGAGCATCTGGTATTGTTCACCAACCGCCTGAGTGCGCATCAGGCGAGCTTCGGTTCGTAGGCGCCTACCTTCTATGAGATCATTAAAGGAGTTCAGGCCAGCAGACCAAGTGCCCGAGGCTGATCCGATCATGGCCTCCGCCCGTGGGAGGATCTCGTCCTGGTAGAGAAGCGCCTCGCGACGGGCGGTGTCGATTTTCACGCACAGCAGATGGATTTCCTCGCGGACTTTCAGCTGATAGTCAGCCGTGTCGAATCGGGTCGCTTCGACGTCGCTTCTTGCTCGGAGGATATCGTGGCGATAACGCTGCCGGTTCAGCCAGGGCAGGGTGAGGCCCACGGTGAAGGTTCCTTCGCGAAAACCGCCGTCCCGGCTATACTGGCGTCCATCGATTCCCACGCTGACCTCCGGCAATCGTTCCCGACGGGCCATTTCGACGCGCGCCTCTGCAGCTGCGGTTTGCTGATGCATGATCCGCAGTTTGGGTTCGAAACGAACCGCTAGGTCCGCCAGCGCTCGCGAATAGGGCAAGGCCTGGCTAATCGGGGGCAGGGCGTAGCGAGGAAGCTGGGTCTCAACATCCTGGTTCAAGAGACCATTCAGGGTCGCTTCTTCGTGACTGAGTTCGGCCTGGCGGGTGGTCAGAAGCTCCCGCGCCTTGGACCGTTCCGTGCGCAAGCGCAGGAGTTCAATCTGACCTCCGGTGCCTGCGGCATGTCGGCGCTCGGCAATCGCTAGCCAAAGGTCCAACTGCCCAATATCATCGGACACAAGGCCTATTCTTTCCGACTCTAGAGCCACTCGGAAGAGAGCTTTGGCAATCTCCCGGCGCAGGATCTGCACCTGATACTCCACGGCCAGATCCGCAGATTTCCACTCCTGCTCAGCCGCGGCAATTCGGGCTCGAGCCTTGCCGAACAACGGGAGTTTTTGCTCCAATCCGTAACCGAGGTCGCCATCCTCGCGTAGAATAGGACCGTCCGAGGAGGATTGCGTCCCCGACAGCTTCAGCATGGGATCCTCCCACGTCTTGATCGAACTTGCCGCGTGGCGAACTGCGGCCGCCTCAGCCTCTCGCGCCTTCACCCCTGGATTTCTGGAGCGCGCGCGATCAGCATAGGCTTGGATCTGGGCGGTGGTGACGATCTCTGGACCGACTGTTTCGGCATCGACCACGTGAGCCCCTTGGTGGAGCGCAATCGCAGCAAGGGTTAGCAGGCTTGCCAGACTGTATTTGTATAGCGGAGAGAGCATAGATCTGAATTCACAAACACCAACAACAGCGAGGGGACACTCGGACGAGGACGTCCGGGTACAAAACATCTGTCGGGGGCGCTGGGGTCAGATCAGCCAGGTGCAATTCCGCGCCTGAAGCGAGGCCCTGCAGGTCTCTGGGGCAAGGTGTAAGGCGGGGCTTGGTCTGCGGGTAGGACGCTGGCCGTGCGGGAGGGTGATAGAGGCGGGGGGAAGATCGGTGAGCAGATCCCGTTGGGAGGACTGCGGCGGCACGGGCATCTTATCGTGGCCGGGGAGAGGACTCGACTCGGAGGGAGCGACGTGACAGCAAGGAGCTCTTGTGAGGCCCTGTTCGGGGGAGGTAGGGGCAGAAGCCTTTACACAAGGACAACCTTCTCCCTCCTCCTGACTCTGCGGGGAAGACAGGGCCGGCCATAGGAGCAGTTGGGCACACGCCAGCCAAAGGCTGATCAGCCGTGCAACGCTTCCACTATGGCCGGACCGCATAAACATTTCAGGCCTTTTTCTTGGCTTTCTCTCCCTTGGCCGTCTCCTCGGCGAGCTTCTTGATCAGCTTCTTGCTGTTCTTGTTGAAGTCCTTGAGGCAGCTCTTGCAGCAGAGCTTGATCTCCTGACCTTCATGGGTGAAGGCGTAGGACTTCATGGACGGATCGGAATCCAATTTCTCGTCGGAGACCAGGCAGGTCTTGAGAGTGTAGGGCTTGGGCTTGGCTTCCTTGTCCTTTGTCTCGGCCGCGCCTGCTGCGCTCGCCATGACCATGGCCAGGAGGGTGGAGGTGATGAGTTTGCTCAGTCTATCGCTTTTCATATAGGTGCCGCTACGCATTGCTTCGACTACTGGTAGACGCTGCTTAAG
>CAMAVD010000347.1 GCA_945861575.1 Akkermansia muciniphila | reverse complement strand
GATCCCGAAACCCAGTCCGCTCATGAGCCCATAAAAGAGCATCGTATGCGGGTTCAGCCTGTCCTGACGACGGAACATCAGCACAAGGATCACGGCTTTGCAGGATTCTTCCGCCAGTCCTGCCGCCCCGACAAAGCCCAGCCAGCGTTGCCAGAGATTGCCCGCTTCGATCCAGGGGATCAGCCAGCCGATGGGGGTGTAGTGATAGGCGAAGTAGAGAAGTAGGGTGCAGCTGAAGGCGCTGCCAAAGAAGCAGAATGCCGCATCGCGCAAATTGACGCCTGGAGTAGGGAAGGCGTGGTAGAAGAACGAGGCCCAGAGGACTGAGAAATAGAGAGCCACGGCCCAGTAGGCTTTTTGAAGCTCGCGTTGCTCCCCCAGGAAGGCGATGACGAAGAGGGGGAGCAATCCGACGCCGGCAATCAGAACGGCCCTGCGATGGCGCAGCCAGCGTCCTGAGCGGAATTCCTCCCAGGGGAGCATGAGATGCGAGCCGATGGTTTGGCCCTCCATGGGCCGACTGCCAATGACCCCAATCGGCTGGTTGGGATCCGTGTCTTGACTGCCGAGAGCGTCCAGATCCTTCCCTATGGGGTGCCCTCGTTCCCGCTCATAGAGTTCCTGAAAGCGGAGGGTGTCGCTGCCGTGCTCCGATTGGCAGGGCGTGTTGGGACCGATGCTTCCGTTGGCGAATAGAGCCGACAACTCCTCCAGCGTCCAGGGGCCCGTGCGGTCCTGGCCGGGAATCTGTGAGAAGTAGTTCACGCGGAGGGGGCAGGGTTCAGTTCGAAGGCGCGCGGACAGCCGAGGGCAGGGCCCATGGGCAGAGCAGATTGCTTGAGGTCGAGGTGATCCCCAAGCATCTAGAGGCGTTCGAGCGCATTGGGGGGCACTCTTGCGCGAGGGGCTTTGCCTGTCAATCCAGGCGGACGGGCCGACTCTCGAGTTTAGTCTTGAACCCGAGCATGTTTCATCACTCCAGCGCCCCGTCGTCTCATGAACACCCCGCACCCCGCGCCCAGTCCCAGAAGCAGATAGCTGGATGGCTCGGGGCAGACTGCGGATATGGTGATAGGGGACATGCCTCGAAAAATCGATTGGTTCAATACTATTCTCCCGTCTGGGGCGATGCCGCCGAGCTCATAGTTACCAACAACCGACTTGCCATATGCAGCGATGGTCGAGTGATTGGCATCCTCCCAAGAAATGATTGCACCCTCAATGTTTTCCCAGACACGAAGTTGAATCGTTACGAACTCCCCTGGCAGGGCTCCTTCGATCAGCCCATTTCGGCCAGGAAAAAAGTGAACGAAACCATCACGGTCAAATGTGCCCGAGTAATCCCGTAAAGCACCCAGCTCGACTTCAGACCGATCCTTGCCGAAAGCAAACCACAACTGAGCGGTATAACCAGAACCCAACACTTTCGTTTTGTCGGCTAGAGGATCGCAGGGGTCTACCAGACGGAAGATAGGATGCGGGCCATGGAAATTGCTAACCCTACCCAGATCGATATGACCCTGCGAAAAGGCCGAGATTCCGTCAACCATCAGGAAAGCGATAAAACAGAAGATCTTCATAGGCGGCAGAAGGTCTTCCCTCCATCTCGACTCAACGCAAGGCGGAGCACAATTTTGGTATTGTTCGGGTCTAGGCTGGCGTCGCAATAGCTTATGGCTACATGACCGCTGGTCTGGTCCACCGCGATTCTCGGGAGAAACTGAGAAAAGCCTCCCGAGTCATCGTTCACCCTGACTAAATCGCTCCAGCTATCGCCTTTGTTATCTGAGTAGCGACAAAAAATGTCACAATCGACCGTTTCCTCCCCTCGGTAGCCGCCAGACTGTTGCGAAAAGACTCCCGGTACAGTATCCATAAAAATCTGATAGAGGCGTCCTCGAAAAAAACCATGGCTTCGATCACACGCGATTCCAGTCTCCTCCGCTGGTGTTGCCTTACTAGCAGGAAGCACGGGGCCATATTCGGCAGTGCGAGCGCCCAAACGTGGCAACCGGGCCCCCTCAATCTGTTGGAAATTTGCACCAGTGAAGGGGTCTGGATCCCGAACTACTAGCAGCCCCACCGGGCTTGAAGCAGGGGGTGAGTTTTGGAACGAGCCCAACAACCCTCCGAGCTCATCCACCGTAAGATCCGCATACTGGTCTCCGAAACTGAACGTCGGAGACATAGCGTTGTAGCTCTGCACCCCATTTACCGCAGGAGGGCAGAAAATCGACGGTGGGATAGTGGTGGGGCAGGCGCTTGCTTGGAGGTTGGCCAGCCCTGTCGAATGCGCAACAAAAACAGCGGAGTTGTCAGCTGTTGAGCCGGTAACTACCCAGACAGCCTCCTTTGCGCCACCGAGCACCTCAGGGCCAACGACAACAGTGGGCTGTTCCCCATACCCTGCGATAATTGTGATGTCCGCAGTAAAGCTTAGCCCTCCATCAATGCTGTGGTTGAGTATGGTGTCCTTCGAGTTCGAATCGACATACGTCACATAGAGGTTCCCAAATCGATCGAACGCAGCGCTCTCGTCCGCGACCCAGTGTTGCCCTGGGCAATCTCTGCTAAACACCGTCACAGGCGCATTCCATGTACGGCCGCCTGTAAATGAGGTGGCTTTCAGAAGGCCGGGAAGCGCTGTACAGAAAGCGACGATATTCTCTGGGTTCGCCCTATTGATCGCAACTGTGGGTTCATAGTCGTTGTCGTTTGGTCTCTGACTCAGGTTGGAGTTCTTCTTATTGGGCAGGGCGAACGACACGACCTCCGGAATCGCGCTCTGATTGTTCATCAACCGGCTGATATTACCACTGGCACAGATCGCAATCAGATCGGGCTTTGCATCGTTGTTGATCTGGATGGAAACAACTGCGACCGGCTGAGAAGCTGTTGTGAAATCCTGCGAAGTGCTCTGAAAAAGGCCATTGCCCAAGCCGCGAAACACCTGGAGCTTCGACTGCCCCCTGCTGGTTACGATGATGTCCACTCGCCCATCCATGTTCACGTCGCACACCGTCAACCCACTGGGCTGTGTGCCCGTCGTGTAGGTGTAGGAGCTGCTTGCGGTGGTGGGGAAAGTGCCAGGGCCGTTTGGGTCGTAACTCTTCAGGAAAATCTTGAGCGTGTTCGACACATCGCTAACGACCGCAACGTCATCCCTTCCATTTCGATCAAAGTCGCCCACGACCACCGCCACAGGATTCCCTGCCGTTGTCAGCGTCCTCTTGTAGTCAAAGGTCCCGTCCCCATTTCCCGCCATGATAATCACTCTTCCGCCGCCTTTGTCAGCAACGGCTAGGTCGAGGTGGTCTACTCCGTCAAGCCATCCGCTCGCCAACGCCCAGGGTTGTACCGCGCCGTCAGCTCCGGCCAGGCTGATGCTCTGCGCGACCCCAAACTGCGCGTTGCTTGGAGTCGCGTTGAGCCCGTTGCCGGTCCCTTCTACGAAAGAAAGGTTCCCTCCCAAAAAGTTCGCGACGACGATATCAGGCCGTCTCTCAGAATCTTCCATGAAGTTCCCTAACAGAATCGCACGGGCCCCGAGCCCCACATCGACACTACTTCCAGCGACGTATCCAGCGGTCGTCTCCGACTTGATCCAGGGAATAATCTTTGAGTTCAGCGTGGCATGGTAGTTGACCGTCACGATGTCATTGTAGCGTAACCGTCCGGCGGAACCGTATCTTGCCGCCGTGGCTGCGCGGAGTTTCGCGGGTTGAACGAACGGGCCGGGTTTAGATTTTGGTAGGAGTCAGCCGCTGGGGGCGGCCACCGGGCTCTTGGGGGCGAAGGTTTCCTTCCAGCCT
>CAMAVD010000346.1 GCA_945861575.1 Akkermansia muciniphila | reverse complement strand
ATGAGCAAGCCTGCGCCGCTGAACCCTCTCGTGAGCTGGAATTTCTAAGCAGGCTCCACCTGCAAACCGAGGTCCAGGACATCGACCCCACTCCAGCCCAACTGAAAACCCTGCACACCTGTATCCGCAAGGTGACGGAAGACCTGGAGGGACTCCGCTTCAATACCGCCATCTCCGCGATGATGGTGTTCGTGAACGAGGCCATGTCGTGGCCCACCAAACCGGCCTCCGTATTGGCTGAGTTCGTCCTGCTGCTCCAGCCGTTCTCCCCCCACATTGCCGAGGATCTGTGGCAGCGTCTCTGGAAACACTGCCGTGCCGGAGGGAGAGATTCGCAACTCGCCCTCGCCTACCAACCCTGGCCACAGTTTGATCCGAAGCTACTGGTGGAAAGCACCTTGGAGATACCCGTCCAGATCAACGGAAAATTGCGCGATGTCCTGGTAGTTCCGGCGGGCATCGCCCAAGCGGATCTGGAAAAAGCTGCCCTAGCGTCCGAGAAGGTGCAGCAGTTTCTGGTAGGAAAAAACATCAAGAAGGTCATTGTCGTCCCCCGCAAGTTGGTGAACATTGCGGCGGGCTGAAGGATCCGCTACTGTAGCTCTGTCGAACATGTGGTACCTCACGCGGCAGCAACGTAACGCTCTGGCAGCGATATTGGGCCTGTTGCTAACCGGGTGGGCGGTCAAGGCTTGGCGAGTGTCCCATTCGGGGACGCACATCGACGTGCGCCAAGCTCCGAAACCGGAAGTTCCCAAGTAACGACTCAATTTCGATGCAAACACCCAATTTCGAGGACGTCGTGACCGCGATTGTCAGCAATGACAAGCGCTACGGGATCGAAGCCTATACGTTTCTGAGGGAGGCGCTCGACCACACTCAAAAGGGTGTGGCGAAAGCCCATAAGAATGAGACGCGCCATGTGAGTGGTGGCGAGCTGCTCCAGGGTATTCGCAACTATGCGATCACCACCTACGGGCCCATGACCATCACTGTGCTCGAGGAATGGGGGATTCGCCGGTGCGAAGATTTCGGAGAGCTCGTCTTCAACTTGGTGGAGCATGGTCTTCTCTCCAAGACGGAGAATGACAGCCGGGAAGATTTTCAGAACGGATACGACTTTGATACGGCCTTTCGAAAGCCGTTCCTTCCCCAGCACAAGCAGAAACACGAACCAGCCTCGGAACCCCACCCCACGCCCTAGCCGCACCCAGCCTTTCGCTGCCAACGTACGCACCCACGCATGCCTCCCAAAAAAGCCCGCTCTTCGACACCACGCAATAAAACGTCGGAGTCCTCTGAACACGAGGTACGCCACCTAACACTCGAGAACGGACTGGGCCTGATTATCCTGGAGGATCACGCAGCACCCGTCGTATCCGTCCAGGCGTGGTGCCGTGCGGGCAGCATCGATGAGGGCCGACTCCTGGGCGCCGGGCTTTCCCATGTGCTGGAGCACATGCTGTTCAAGGGCACCGCCAAACGCTCCGCTGGGCGCATCGACCAGGAGGTCCAGGAGGCGGGCGGGTACATGAACGCCTACACGTCCTTCGATCGCACGGTTTATTACATCAATGCGCCCAGCTCGGGCGCGACGGTTGCCTTGGATGTCCTCTGCGACATCGTTCAGAACGCCTCGATTCCGGAGGAGGAGCTCGTGAAGGAGCTGGATGTAATCCGTCGCGAGATGGATATGGGGCAGGACGATCCAGGCCACAAGTCGGCCCGTCGATTGTTCGAAACCGCCTACACGCGCAGTCCCTATCGGTTCCCCATCATTGGTCACCTCGACATCTTCAACACGCTCACACGCGCGGACATCGCCGGCTACTACCGCGAAAAATACGCGCCGAACAATCTGTTTTTCGTCGTGGTGGGAGACATCTCGGCCGATGAGATTGAGCGCCAGGTCCGGGAAGCCTTCGCCGGCAACGGGGCACGCCCCGTGCCGCCCAGTGCGGCCGCGCTAGAACCACGACAGGTCGGCCCCCGTGAGATGATCGAGGAAGCTCCCATTGAGCTGGGCCACTTTCACATGAGCTGGCATATCCCGGAGTTGCGACACCCCGATGTGCCCGCGCTCGACGTCCTGGGGACCCTCCTCGGCAGCGGGAGAAGCTCACGTCTCTACCAACGCGTCCGCGAGAAGCTTGGAGTGGTGAACGCCGTGGACGCCTGGACTTACAGTCCGGGAAATCCGGGCCTGTTCGGTGTCAGCGCCGTGGTCGATCCTGACAAGTGCCATGCAGCGCGCGTTGCCATCCTCGCCGAGATCGCTAAAATGCAGGCGAAGCCCGTCACTCCGGCAGAGCTGAAGAAGGCAGTGAAGCAGTTCATCTCGGGAACGTTGTCCTCCCGCAAAACCATGCAGGGCCAGGCCCAGGATCTGGGCGGCAGCTGGATGGCAGCCCACGACCTACGCTTTTCCCACCACTACCTGGAGATGGTGAAGAAACTGACTCCGCGAGACCTCCAGCGCGTGGCCCGTGAATACCTCACCGAAGCCAATCAGACGTTTTACGCCTTGCTGCCCAAGGGAACGGCACCCAAACGAAAGGCCATCCAAGTCACGCATACCGAGCAGGCCGTCAAAAAGATTGTTTTTCCCAACGGGCTACGACTTCTGCTCAAAGCGGATCACCGACTTCCGTTCATCGAATTTCGAGCGGTTCTTCAGGGCGGTGTCATGGCCGAGAACAAACAGAATAGCGGGGCCACGCAATTGCTGACCAAAATGCTCCTGCAGGGTACGCGCCGCAGGAGCGGCGAGCAGATCGCCAGCGAAATCGAATCCGTAGGCGGTAGCATCGGTAGCTACGGCGGTAACAACAGCCTCGGGGTGAGCGCTGAGGTCATGAAGGAAGACTTTCAGCTCGGGTTGAATCTGCTTACCGACGTCCTTCGCAATCCCATCTTCCCCCGTCAGGCCCTCGAGCGGGAGAGACAGATCCAACTGGCCGAGATCAAGGCTCACAAGGATCAACTTCTCAGCTTGGCGGACAGCCGGGCGCGCGAGGCGCTCTTCGGGAACGTCGGATACGGAATGCCCTCCCGAGGCACCGAAGAGAGCGTGGCCGCCCTGAAGGACTCCCACCTGCGCGCACTGCACAGCCAGCTCATCACCCCGGGAAACACCGTCCTCTCCATTTTCGGCGATATCGATCTTCGCGCGACAGAGGCGGCGGTGCGACGCCTTTTCGGCACGTGGCGACCGGACAAGCGCCAGCAGCCAACCCCCGCGCCGCATCAGACGCTCAAGGAAGCCCGCAAGCTGAGCCTCGCGGTCGACAAGAAGCAAGCGGTGCTCGTCATGGCGTTTCCTGGAACCACCATCTTTAATCCCGACCGTTTCGCCCTCGAATTGGTTCAGGAGGCCCTGAGCGATCTAGGGTCTCGGCTGTTTGTCCGTATTCGCGATGAACTGGGTCTCGCCTACTACGTCGGAGCGAGCAACTTTCTGGGGGTCGTGCCCGGCTACTTCTCTTTTTACGTCGGCACCGATCCCGCCCAAGCAGGGCGGGTGGAGCAGGAGCTGATCCAGGAATCAGCAAAGCTGGCCGCCGAAGGGCTCACCGAAGCGGAGCTCAAGCGAGCCAAAGCGAAGCTCGTTGGACAGAAAAAGATCGCTCGGCAGGAGATCGGCCGCTTGGCCATGACCTGCGCCCTCGACGAGCTCTACGGGCTCGGGTACGGAAACTCCGACAGCGAGGATGCAAAGTTCGATGCGGTCACGCTCGACGAGGTGAAAAGGGTCTGCGCCTCTTACCTCGGAAATCCGCATTACGTGATGTCAGTGGTTAGCCCCTAGCAGTCCGTCGG
>CAMAVD010000345.1 GCA_945861575.1 Akkermansia muciniphila | reverse complement strand
AGGACCGTCCTGAGGCTTCCTGGATTCGATCCCGCGTCTGCCCCTTCACTCCCCATCGCAGTCAGCCTCGAGGCTTTGGAAGGTGCTGAGCTAACCGGTTTGAAACGCCTCTTCTATGTCGGCTTTAGCTTCCCTCCCGCGGGGCCCGCTGCCTGGATTCCCAAGAAATCCGAGTGGCGTTATTGGGAAGAGGCGAGGGAGCCCACCAATGGATGGAAGCAGCTCAGCTTTGACGACAGTGGATGGAAGACCGGCCAGGCTCAGTTTGGATTTGGCGACGGAGACGAGCAGACCCCTGTGGCTGCGGGGCGAAACGCCTATTACTTCAGAAAGAGCTTCCAGGTGGACGATCCCACGGCCTATCGAGGCCTGGATGTTTCCTTTTTGCGTGACGACGGGGGCGTGGTCTATCTGAATGGAACCGACATCTTTCGCAGCAATATCAAGAACGGTCTTCTGCGCTACGCGGACCAGGCCACACTCTCCACACCGGATGAATCGGTCTATCTCAAAACCAACGCGCCACTGTCGCTGCTGCTCACCGGTTTGAACCAGATCGCCGTTGAAGTGCATCAGGTCACCAACACCTCCGCCGACGCCAGCTTCGATCTCCAACTCAGCGCCACCCCGGCCCCGGCGCGACCCCTCCTTCATCTCATCCGCACCGGCGGCCCCATGCTTCTCATCTGGACTGGAGCTGAGTTTAGTCTGGAGGTTGCACCCTCAGCGGAGGGCCCATGGTCCACTCTACCGGCGGCAAAGTCCCCGTGGCTCGCAACACCTTCGGCTGACAGACGGTTCTATCGGCTCAGGGAGTAGGGGACGCTACTTTAAGGTGCCATCATGCGTCCGAGTTCATGGCTGGGGGAGGGCGATGACAAAATCATGTAGGGTAAAATCATGGGAAACCACTTTCCGGCGGATCTTCCATCCGGTAGCAGTTCAGATCTCCGAGGATCAGGTAAACTGAGCTTCATGCCTCGCCTCGCGTAGCCAATGAGCCAACGCTGGCGGCAACTGAGCATCGACCAAGGACTTCACTTGGCCGACACCTGGAACACGGGATGATCGATCTGCTCAGCCGCATACTCCAGACACGCCCGGATGTCCTCGGCTTGCAGGTCGGGATAGTCCCCCAAAATCTCTTTTTCAGCGACACCCGATGCCAGAAGATCCAGCACGTCTTTGACCCGGATGCGCATCCCGCGGATACAGGGGCGTCCACCACACTGTTCCGGGTTAAACGTGATTCGATCCGCGTATTTCATGCCCCTAAACATACCTTTGTTTCCTTTCGGGAGCAAAGTCAGGTATCGCCGTTGGTTTTCTCCCTCGGATGACACTTTTCGTGAGTCTTGTTAAGGTCGGCGATAGTAAGCTTCGTATAGGGTTTCAGGGTCTCCAGGGTCTCCAGGGTCTCGTGGCCGAGCAACTCCTTAACGTGACAGGTCGCCGAGTCACCGCTTACCCCTGTTACGCACTCTTGCCGAAGGGACACATTGAATCGGCTGCCTCCGCTGCCCCGAAGCCCACCGACGGACAACTGCCCGGCTTTGAAATCTAACCGCGAATAAACGCCAATGAACGCTAATCCAGAAGTCACAACCCAGGAGGCTTTTTCGCATTCGCGTTTATTCGCGTCCATTTGCGGTTAAATTTATGCCAGTTCGTCGCCGACGAGGCACAACTCAAGGCTCCTGTGGCGTAACACCTGCTCAGGGCCTTGGCGTCCCTTCGTCAGCCTCACCAGGCTCCTGGTAGAGTTGCCAGCGTGTCCATGTAAGCTCTGGGTTTGGTTTCCGGAGTAGAGGGTGAACGGAACTCAACTTGAACATCTAAACGACTCTGACATGTCCAGACCGACCCTTCCGAAGGCAGATCCAATCAAACATCGCCATCCCCTGGCCAATCGCTTCAGGTACTCCTGCCTGCGCTGGTCCATCCCCACTGCCACGGCAGCCCTCATCGGCACCACGCTCCACCTCCAAAGCGCCGGACAATGGGTAGCCGGAACCGTCATTCCCCGCAGCGGGCTCTTCGCTGAACAGGACTACGGCTTCGGCCAAGCGATCGCCTTTCACGAACTCGGCGGGTACACTGGTCCTGGAATCCATCATCAGATTGCCATTGGGGCTCCGTTTTATGACCGCGGAAATGTCATTAGCCCTATCTACTCGGCAGGAGCCGTGTGGATCGGCAACATGCAGTTCAATGGCGTAAACACCCTTGTCGCTTCCTCAGTCTTGGACACCCCTTTAAACCTCATCTGAATGGTGACGGGGTCAATGACCTTGCGCTGACATTGCCCCGAATGTCGGTTTCGACGCCGGGTATTTCGGGTGGCCTTGCAATGATTGCGGGAAAGCGAATTCGTGCCTGCGCCGTCTGCGGGCCGTCCCTTGATATTGATGATCTCGATTTCAGCCATATCCGGCTCCTGCAGAACGGAGATCCGCAAAATTTTCCAGCGCCCGCAACCCCCGGTGCCGCCATCGCCGCCACCTTTCTCCCAGTGACCGTGCTGGAGGATCTCGACTCGTCCTATGCGTTCGGGAATCGCTACTTTATGGTGCCATCGGGAGCCTCGTTGATCACCGAGGACATCAATATGGACGGGACACCGGATCTCTTGTTTGGCGTGCCGGATGCCGATCCGCATGTTCCCCAAACCCCATCCGACAACACCGACGATACCGGCCTGATCTCCATTTTATTCTCGGAAAACTGGTAAGGGGGAGTGTGATCAGCAGTGGCGGTCAATTAGTTACCTCGGTTTGGGGCTGCCGGAGGCCTTCGCTTGTCGCAGACGAGGTAACGAGGCCCCCGCACCAGGCTTACGTTCAAGAGCAATAGAGGAACAGGTCACCTGTCTGCCCTGGAAACCATCGCGTGCCTCGCGCAACTAGAGTTTGTTGCCCATTTCAAAGCACGGTAAAACACCAAACAGGCGCAATCCTAGCTAAAGTGCTGGCCCGGTTTGGAGGATGGCGGATCACACTGTGGCCTTGCCCCGGGCCTCGTCCAAGGCGGCCTGCAAGCGCTTTGCTGACACGGGCTGGGACGTTCCCAACTCCTGCGCGAAGATGGACACCTTAAACTCTTCCAACAGCCAGCGAAACCGCTCCACCGCAAGGCGTCGCTCGGCTGACACCGCCTGCAGCCCCCCCAAAGCCTCCACAAACGGCCGAACGATTTGTGAGCGCTCCCCTTCCTTGAGGCTGTTCAAGGCCGCACGCTCGGCTCGGATCTGGAGACCGCGAAGAAAACGGGGAAGATGTCCCAACTGACTGGGAGGCGTGCGCTCCAGAAAACCCTTGGGAACCAGCCGCGCTAGATCGTCCTTCAGCCCTGGATAGGGCTTCTTCAAAACCAGGAGCTCCTGACGCTTCGCAAGGATCTGACCAACCAGGTCCACCACGGGAGGCACCACCCCACGGATCGCCTCTCGTGCGGTGATGACTGCGGCGTCAAACGACTCCTGATCGAGCTTCGAGGGAGCGGGAAAGACCTTTCGTTTGAGATGCTCGAAGGCAGAGGCAAGCAGTTCCTCCCCCGTGCCCAATGTCGCATGCAGCAGGGTATGACGTTCCAGCGCGCGCAGATCCTTCTGCATCCAGGCCAACTCACGGGAGAGGGAAAGCTCGAGCAAACGGGCCCAGCCGTCCGGGGTTTTGGCGTCCGCCTCGGCCTTCCGTCGATAGAGTCGGAGCCAGACCTCCCCTTCCTCCACGACCAGCGCGGGGAAGGCCACCATGGAGGCACCACCGGCGCCGGTGCACTCGACCTGACTGGGCACGCTCCCAAAGCTCCAGGTCGTTCCCCCCGTGCGTTCCCACTGATCGCAGATCTTCCTCCAAAGATCGTCCAGGGCAGGAGCCTTGGCGGTCACC
>CAMAVD010000344.1 GCA_945861575.1 Akkermansia muciniphila | reverse complement strand
ACGACCTTCATGCCACGCTCCTGGCCTTGATGGGATTTGATCACATGCGATTCACCTACCCCGTCTCAGGTGTGAACATGCGACTCAGCAATGTCACCAAGCCTGGCAGCTCGGTCATCAAGGGGATCCTGAGCTGACCCTCTGCACGGTCATGTGGTACAACCTCACACCGACCCGGAACCCCACCGCATGAACACAAAACCCATGAAGCCTTGGCAACGCATCACGGCCACCCTCGTGGAAGGACATCGCGTGGCCTCCGGCCTGAACAACAACCCCCGCTTTCCGGGAGGAACTCTGAGGATGCAAATCCCCCACTTCCAAGCCCGCGGCTTCGACCTTAGTGCCTACCATCTCGGCACGCTCAACGTCAGCATTGCCCCAAAAACCTATCGCGCTCTGGCACCTCGCTTCACGTTTCGGGAAATGAAGTGGCATCCGACGGAACCCGCAGAGGACTTTTCCCTCTTCGATGCCCGACTGGTGTTTGCAACACGGCCACCTATCGCGGGTTTCATCTACCATCCCCACCCGGAAACAAAGCCGGAGCATTTCCAGAAGCCGGATGTTCTGGAACTCCTCTTCCCCTTTATCGAAGGGCTCCGATATGGGGAGAGTCTCACGCTTGAGATCCCCGAGGATCAGATGCGTATCGAAGGGGATCGAACAAACACGAAACCAGCCGATACCGACACGTCAGATGACGTTTCCAAAAATCCGGCTGCCGGATTTTGATGCGAGCAGGCCGACACCCAGAAAGCACTGGAGCCAAGGACTAGCCCTGGTGGGTACCCATCAGAACGATATTCTAAGCCCGAAGGCCTGCTAGACCTCGATCATGCTCGTCAACACGCCCAACGGACTCTACTGCCCCGCGGGGGATTTCCACGTGGACCCACGCCGAGGAGTGGAGCGTGCCTTGATCACGCACGCGCACAGCGATCACGCACGCAGCGGATCCCAGGGCTACTGGTGCGCTCAACCCGGACTCGGAGTCCTGCGGGAGCGACTGAAGCCATCGGCTGCAATCACAGGGGTTGCCTATGGCCAATCGCTCCGGTTCAAGGACGTCCAAATCTCCTTTCACCCCGCCGGGCATGTCCTGGGCTCGGCGCAAATCCGCCTGGAGCACCGAGGCGAAGTATGGGTTGTCAGCGGGGACTATAAACTTCAACCCGATCCCACCTGCACCCCATTCGAACCTGTCCGCTGCCACACCTTCATCACCGAATGCACTTTCGGCCTGCCGATTTATCAATGGCCAACACCGGAGTCGGTATTCCATGCGATCCGTTCCTGGTGGCAGAGCAATTCCCAGGCAGCACGCACAAGCGTGCTCCACGCCTACTCGCTCGGAAAGGCACAGAGGCTTCTATCAGGCCTCGATCCGGCGCAAGGCCCCCTGCTCGTGCATGGCTCGATCCTCCCCGCTCTCCGAGCCTATCGTGCAGAGGGCATCTGCCTGCCTGAGGTTGAGCGACTCAGCGAGGAACGGCTCCGGACGGCAGCCGGTCGGGCGCTGGTGATCACACCGCCCCAGGCGGATGAGCCTGCCTCGCTGGTGGGACCAGGGGGGGTATCACGTGCCTTCGCCTCAGGATGGATGCACGTGCGCGGGGGCCGACAGGGCCGAGGGTCCGACACAGGATTCGTCCTTTCCGATCACGCGGACTGGCCGGGCCTGACCCAAGCCATCCAAGCCACCAACGCTCGCCGCATCCTCGTCACGCACGGCTCGACCCGACCGCTAGTCCGCTGGCTGCGGGAGAAGGGCTTGGACGCCGCGAGTCTCGAGGCTCCAGCGAGAGTTGTGGAGGAAGGATCAGCGCCGTCATGAGAGCATTCACACAGCTTCTCGCATCGCTGGAGCGAGCCTCCGGGATCCACGAGAAGATCGCGCTCCTGGAAGCGTTTTTTCGCAGCACACCCGCCGAGGACGCAGCGTGGGCGTTGCATCTTCTTCACCAGCCGAAGCTGCGCCGAGCCGTGTCTCTTCAGCAACTAAAAGCCTGGGCGCAGGAAGTCACAGGATTCCCGAGCTGGATGCTGGACGAGTGCAACGCCGCAACCACGGATTGGGCGGAGACACTCGCCCTTCTCCTGCCCTCGCCCACCTCCCAGGCCTGCGCTCCAACCCTGTCAGAACTCATGCAGGGTCGTCTGCTGGCCCTGGTGGGAAAGAGCGACGCAGAGAAAGGGGCCATCGTCCTGCGAACCTGGAACGAACTCCCATCGGCAGAACGTCTACTCTGGCACAAACTACTGGGCGGCCGGTGGAAGAGCCGGATTCCCCCGACCCTACTCCTTGGAGCGTTGTCCAAAGTGTCCGGCCTTGAGATCGCGGTGCTTGCGCAGCGCATGGAACGACTGGAGGAACCTTCCCCAGACTCCCTGGCCAGGCTGATGTCGAAGGACTCCTCGGGGCCAAATCTTGCGTCCCCTTACGCCTTTCATCCGACATCACCTCTGGAAGGCTCGGCGGAGTCGCTGGGCTATACCAGCCACTGGCAGGTCGAGTGGAAGTGGCCTGGCCTGCGCGCGCAACTGGTGCGGAAAAAGGCGGGGCGCCTCGTGTGGTCCACGCACGATGTGCTCCTCAACGACGCCCTCCCCGAACTCGCCACCGCCACGGCCGCGCTGCCCGAAGGAACGGTGATGGACGGTGTGATCCTAGCCTGGAAGGACGGAGGGCCTCTCCCCCTCGCCCAGCTTCAACGGCGGTTGAATGCAACAGATGTCTCTCGGGGTTCAAGTTGCGAGACGCCGGTGATCTTTATGGCGGTAGATCTCTTGGAATCGGCCGGAGAGGACTTCCGTTGCCAACCCCTGAGTAAGCGCCGAGAACGACTGGAAGTCCTGATGACGATGCTCACCGTATCGGCCCTTTCAACATCACTTGAGCGGAAGAATTCCCAGTGGTCCCAAGGCGACTTTTTCGAACCCGAGATGCCAGAATTGGGCGGGAGCTCTCCGCAGATTTTCAACCCCATACACCTGTCTCCTGTCCTCAGCACGCCAGCATGGCCGACGGCGGAGACACTCCGCTCCGAGGCACGCACCCGTGGAATGGGTGGCCTGATGCTAAAGCGCCGCGATTCTGCCTACGGGGCCACCGCCGAGTCAGATTCCTGGCTGGCTTGGCTGAAAGCACCTCTGATCTGCCTCGCGGTCCTCACGGGAGCCCAGCCCAATAGCGCAGGACCGCGCAACTCATCTACCCAATTCACCCTCGCGCTGTGGCGAGGCGCGGAGCTCGTGCCAGTGGGAAAGTTGGAGTCAGGTCTATCCGCCTGCGACACCAAAGCCGTGGCGACGTTCATCTCCGAGAACACCCTCGCGCGGTTTGGACCCTTGAGAAGTGTGAAGCCTGAACTGGTGTTCGAGCTGGCTTTCGAAGATCTCACCCCTTCCACACGACACAAGTCGGGCTGGATCTTGCATTCGCCACGAATCCTCCGAAGGCGTCCCGACCTGGAAGCGAAGGACGCAGACAAACTCGATACGCTGACGGCCCTTCATGCGATGGCAGGTCCGGGTTGAATGAGGCTAGGATCAGATGGCTCCTTCCCCAAGATCGCGCGGCAGGGTGAGATGGAGCCTGTAGTTTTCCTGAAGCCCCGCCCCAACATTGTCCTTGTAGAGGCCGAGGTAGCAAGACCTCCAGCAGTTCTCATCTTGAAAATCGGCGTGCCTCTTTCTGGGAGTGGGTACCCTCTGATCCGTTCCGCTCCTGATCCCGAAGGGATCACAGCCCATAGCCGGTCGGTTGAGGACCTCCGGGACGACACCACCGGTTTTCTGTTTTAGTGGAAGGATCCTGGAGGGATCCCAGGCCTCGGCAAGCGATGTGCCGTATGGGGGACAGCAGTTCCCTGCCATAATGAGTTTCCTGTTCCGTTTGGAC
>CAMAVD010000343.1 GCA_945861575.1 Akkermansia muciniphila | reverse complement strand
CCCATATGCGACGCCTCCGTGAGAAGCTAGGTACCGCAGCGCGCTACCTCGATACCGTCCGAGGCGTGGGGTATCGCTTCATCGACGGCTGAGAGGAGAGAGTCGCGATGAATTTTCCGAGCCAAGGGATCCCTCGAGACTACCGGGCTCCACTGCCGAACTTACGTTCGACGGGGACACCTCTGACAGGCGCTAGAGATCTAGAATCGCAAAGCCGCGAGACTGCTTGCCAAATCAGAAGGAGATCTTCTGGCTTGCTTCCGTCACATTGTCCGGACGTGAGAAATGACCCCGCTGAGCCATTCCTTTGAGATAGTCCATGAGCTTGTCTTGAGGTAGCGGCTTGGAATAGTGGTATCCTTGGATCTTCTGTGTGCCCATCGAGCGCAAGATTTCTACCTGCTCTTCACTCTCGACACCTTCCGCCACAAGTGTGAGCCCCAGGGTAAGCCCCATCTCGATGATCGCCTGTACGATCCGCTTTCCTTGAGGTGTATCCATCTTTCGAATGAGACCTCCGTAGATCTTCATTTCATGGAAGGGTAGCTCTCCCACTAGGTCGAACGAGGAGTAACCGGAGCCGAAGTCGTCCAGGGAGAGTCGGAATCCGGCCGCAACCATCTCCTCGAGTCGCTGGCGTCCGATGGCATGGCCCAGGATGGACTGTCTCTCGGTGACTTCAAAAATGATATTCGAATGAGGGAGTTGGTGGTCGTCGACTAGAGTGTAGAGCTCGGTGAGAAAATGTTTATCCACCAACTGGCGTTTCGACAGGTTGAGGGAGAGGGTCAAGTCCAGGCCCTGGTTCCGCCAGAGCTGCATGGTCTCGAAGCTCTTCTTCATGACCAGACGGCTCAGCGCGATGATAAGCCCCTTGCTTTCCGCCAAGGGGATGAACTCGTCAGGAGAGACAAACCCCAGCGCCGGATCCGGCCAGCGGGCCAGGGCTTCCACTCCCGCAGGCCGGTTGCCCACGACATCCCACACGGGTTGGAAGAAGGCGGTGATACGTTGCTCCTCGATCGCTGCATTCAGTCGCTGATAGACGTTCTGGGTGCTGGTGAAGAGGACGGAGTCACCCGAGTACTCACGCCATGCATCGCGTCCATCTGCCTTCGCCTGGTAGAGGGCTTGGTCCGCTTTCTGCATCAGGGTCTCAGGGCATTCTGCGTCGTCGGGATAGACCGAGAAACCCATGCTGAGGGTGATCTTAGGTAGATCGGACTGGGCCACGCCTTCCTTGACGAATTGGATGAGGCGGTCGCAGATCTGCCGCATCACCGATCGGTTGGGAAGGTCGCTGATGAGCAGGACGAGCTCGTCGCCACCCCAGCGGCAGACGCTGTCCCGCGACTTCAGATGGTCGCGCAGGGCATGGGCCACGTGGATGATGACCTGGTCGCCGACCTTGTGGCCGTAGCTGTCGTTGATGTCCTTGAAGTTATCGATGTCGATCAATACCAGTCCCAGCTTTCGCTGGCTGACCTTCATCTTCTCGATCAGTTCCGGCAGGCGCTGGTCGAGCAGCACGCGGTTGCCGATTCCGGTCAAGGCATCCTGCAGGGATTGAGTGACCGCGCGGTTGCGCATGTCGATGAGCTGAGTCTCGGCATGTTTCCGTGCAGTGATGTCATGCCCGTAGAGGTAGATCAGGCCCTCCTGGGATACGGAGGTTACAGCGAAGGAGAAGGTCCGATGATCGCAACAAAGCTCGCACTCCCTTACCAGACCCGACTCCGGACTTTGGCTGAGCAGCGGCAACAGGGATCCGGGCAGGTTGCCTCCCACATCGCAGCCCCAGAGTTTTAGGAGCCCCAGGGTCGCTTGGTTTGCGTAGGTGATCCGACCCTCTCGGTCGGCTTGAAGCACCGGGTTCGGATTGTCTGAGGGGAAATGGGCCAGTGAGCGGATCTTGGCGTCGGTTTCCCAGCGCTGCCGCACGATGCGCTCGGCCACCCGCAGGCGTATATAGAGATCGTCGCGACGAAACGGCTTGGATAGGAAGTCGTCCACGCCGCTGTCCATCGCTTTGCGATAGTTCGCTTGTCCAGCATTGGCGGTCAGGAGGATGAAATAGGTGTAGTGTGGCAACTGCAACGCCCGGACCTTGCTGCAAAACTCGAGACCATCCATCAGGGGCATCATCCAGTCGCTGATGATGATGGGCGGCTGCTTCTCGATGAACCAGTCGAGCGCTTGCTGGCCGTTCACGAACCCATGGGCGGTGTAGCCGAGGTTCTGCAGCGTTCGGCCGAGGATCTTTGCGGAGACCGAATCATCCTCAGCAAATAGAATCGTCAATGGTTGGGAGCCTTCCACACCCTATGTATCGGCTCTCTCGATGGCGACTTGATGCTACTTGAAGTCTTTGACCCTGTCGGGCATGAGCTTGCGAAGCTGTCGATGAACGATCTCCGTCTCTGATTTGTCCACCAGAAGACCTCCAGCCTGGGTCAAACCGAAGGAATCGTAACCCAAGTCATCTCTTTGGATGACAAGACGGCGGCTGGCCCCGTAGGTGTCGATGCTGACCTCCTCAATGTTCTTGAGCCGGATGCGTTTAACGACCTCGTAGGCTTTGCGATTTTTGCTCCATTGTTCGAAGTAGATGGCCTCGTCCGTGATCACGAGCACGCCGACCTGACGGTTCACTGGGCTGAAGGGGTTGCTGCGGACGTCGTTAAAGCCGCGGACATTGGGAAACCACTCTCCGGGGGCGGAGTGGAGTGGCGGGGGGGCCTTCTCCGGAAGGGCTTGGGCTGCCAGGGAAGGCATCTGATCTGAGTTCGCCGGCCCACGGGTGGTGCAGGCGGACAGACTCGCCAGCATCCCAAGGCCAAGGAGAGAGAGGAACAATCGCTTCACGGCCAAATCAAAGCGGCACAGAGAACTTTCGACAAGCTTTCAGCGTGCCTTCGAACCCTTCGGAAAAAGAAATCCTTGGCTGTCTGGCAGGTCGCTTGGCTCAATGTCTCGAGATCGATGCCTCGGACTTGGGCGGCCACGGTGGCGATCTCTTTCACATAGGCGGGCTCGCAGCGTTTGCCACGGTAGGGCAACGGGGCGAGATAGGGGCAATCGGTCTCTAGCATGAAGCGATCGAGGGGGGTTGCTGCCAGGGCGTCACGGATGTTCTGGCCGTTCTTGAAGGTCAGAATTCCGGTGTAGCTGACCAGCCCGCCGATACCAAGCACCTCATTCAAGGCAGCGATGGGTTCGGAGAAACAGTGGTAGACCCCGCGGACTTTCCCGGAGCAGGCTTTCATCCTGCTGAGGGTGTCGATCCAGGCGGCGCGCTGATGTACCACTACATTGAGACCCACTTCCTCGGCCACCTCTAGCTGCTGCTCGAAGAGCCTCGCCTGCTTGATTTTGTAAGCGTCATCCTGTTCGGCGGTGCCGTCCGGCTGTTGGCTCGGCATGCGATAGTAGTCCATGCCGGTTTCGCCAATCGCCACCACTTTGGGATGGCGGACAAGCTCCCTCAGCTCCGGTCGGAGATCGTCGGGTGCGTCCATGGCATTGGTGGGATGCCAGCCCGCGACCGCGTAGAGGTTGGGGTGTTTCTCAGCGAGAGCGATGGCGCGTCGGCTGCTCTCGAAGTCCGTGCCGATGGACACGATCCGCGTGATGCCAGCCTCAGCAGCGCGGGATAGGAGCAGGTCGAAATCCGCCGCGAACTCTGGGTAATCCAGATGAGCGTGGGTGTCGTAAAAGATCGGAGGCATGCGACAACCGGGCGTTAGGGGCTGCGGAGACGGAAGTAATGTGCCCCGCTGTCCAAGGGGACTTGGAACGGACTGACGCTCGGAGCGCTCCCAGCCACATCCGACCAGGCTAGCGGGCTGCCACTTAGACTGCGGGTGGATTGAAGCACCAAGCCTTGCCCGCCTGCCCAGCGGATCTGG
>CAMAVD010000342.1 GCA_945861575.1 Akkermansia muciniphila | reverse complement strand
CCACCTTGAGCCCGCGAATCGACACGGAGGAAAATGGGCTCAGGGAGATGTCTTCGACTGTTACCGTGGCATGGATGGACTGCGAGACGCGGGGCAGGACAACCGCCTTGAGAAACCAACTGCTCGCAGCCACGAGGTAGAGCAGGATGAGAGCAACCAAAAGGCTGGCGAGAGCGATACCCACACGTTTGACAGTGTTACCCCGGACAGGGGCGGACGAGACAGAATCAGGCATAGAATTAGAGAAGGAATCGTCGGAACCCGGCCGACAAGCGCCGGAAGGAACAATGGAGCAACCCCCAAGGCTGTCAATAGGCACGAACTCCTGGCCCGGGTGGGCTTGGAAGTGGCGGTCATCACGTATCTGCGTTTGGGCCGGCCGGGGTCGCTGAGCTTGTAGCAGACGAGGTAACGAGGCTTCCCCTCGGCCCTGCAGGGTTCGACCGCGAAATAAGTCTTCCGCCAGAAGCCCCCCCGAACCGGACATCAGAAGCGTTTGGAGGGGTTGCGAAAGAGGAAGGAGGGGAAGTCAGCCCTTCTGCAGCAGGTCCGCAGGCGACCTACTTGCCGGCAGCCCACAGAAAGCCCCGTGCGAGGAGCTGGATGAACACCGGATCGCGAAAGGTGTCATCCGAATGGCCGTAGGTGGTCCCGAAGACCCGCGTGCCCCGATAGCTATTCACCCAAACAACGGGCTGCGCCTGCCCGGTCGTCTCACTGACTGAGGACGCCAAGGCTTCGGCACCAGGCCAAAGTTTCTCGATGATGTAAAGTTCGTCCATGGGGGTGACCCAGTTGGACGGGAAGCCCTTCATCACGGGATGCTTTTTTGCAACACTCTTGACGAGATACCGGCTTTGATGATCGTGCCTTCGGCTCGTGACTCCAAGAAACTCGCGCCAGTCGTCAAAGGCAGCGGCGCGATAGGTGTGCATGGCGCAATGGATGACCATCGCAGGGGTGCCGGACTTGTGGGCTGCGGTGATTCGACGGACATACTCAGCGCTGTCCGTGTCTGCAAAACACTCATTGTGGATGACGATGTCAAATGGCTTAGCCCAGTCGGCGTTTTGATAGAGCTCGATTTGCCCTCGGGTCCCCTTCCCTCCTTCGTTCACCACCGTCCATTCCGAGGCCACCTGTTTGCCAATCCCATCGGCAATGGCCTGCGATTGGAATGGGTAGTTGTGGCAACATCCACCTGTGACGATCAGAGCGCGGATCGGCTTGCCTGAATAGAGCCTGTCTGCAGCGCCGACGGAGAATGCGAACGAGAGCGTTAGGATCAGCGCGGCAGCGGGTGCTCCGAGGAGTTTACGTGTCATCGTGGGCGGTGCAGATCTGAAATGAGCTAGCTGCCTTTGACAGCCCACCCGATCTTCACAGGCTTGTCGCCAGTATAGACCGTTTTGCTCGTCTCCGAATTGACCGATTCAATCGTGAGATCACCGACAAGCTTCTCCTCCGTGAACACCACATTGCCCTTGTCGTCCTTAATCTCACTTGTCTCGTAGAGTTTCAGTTTGTCGCCGTTCTTGAAGCCATGCTTGCTCCCGAGCGAAACAATGACCGCAGTGTTGGCGGGAGCGGCAAGAACCTTGCCCGGGGTTTTTTTGAGGGCAGTGGCAAACGACTCGGCTTCAGCTTGCGCCGCTTTCTGAGCCTGAGTCTGGACTTGAGCCTGGGCAGCAGCCGCTTTGGCCGCCATCATCCGCCGGCCCGACTGGGGCAGGTTCAACGGGGAGACCGCGACGACGATATTACTCACAGCCTTGGCGGTCGCCTTCCCCAAACCGCTCCCCATGAATTCCTTATTGTCGAAACCAATATTGCCACCACGGCCGTTCACACCCACACCTACGCTAAAGCCTGTCCCAGTATGAGCCGCTTCCGCATTGCCTGAATGAAGGATCTTTCGTGTGGCAGCATCCACAATACGCCAGTCGATTCGAACCTCGTTCTTGGTGGTCTTGAGGCCCAGATTTCCGCCGCTCCCTGGGATGAAGCCACCCAGGCCTATCCCCTTGGTTGCTCCGCCAAAACGGGTCACCGTGCCCACAAGCATGAAGTCGGCTCCAGCAAAGCCACCCTTGGCGACCTTCTCTTCCCCAGCGACATAGCCATCTTCTCCCAGCCTGATCTCATCTTTAAGCTGTTCTAAGGCGGTGGATTCGAGCACTTGAAATTTATTAAGCTTGGTAATTTCCGTAATGAGCATCTCAGCCAACCCCTGCCCCAATGCGGGCTGCCACATCGACATCAGGGTAGTGTCTGGTTTGAGGGGGGCGACGAACAAGGTCGGAGGCCCTGACTCTTGCGCTAGCGCCGTGAAACCAATAGCTAAGAAGATCGAGAGGCTAAAGGAACCAGTGGAAAGCTGCTTCATGTGTGCGAGATAGTGCGGGGAAAGGTCGATTGGCAATTTGAAAAGTCGAGTGAGTTGTCTTACAAATTCGGGGAGTGTCTTCAGTGGTGTTAATGGGGTGGAGGAAAGGGAACGCTCGCGGGACTCATCGGATAGGGGGCGAAGTGGGCTTTGAGATGCTGGAGATGCTCCGAGATGAAGAAGGAGACCCCTTGGGAGATCACCGACAGCGCGCAGAGTGCGTTCACATTTGCGTCCTGCGTCGAGGCAAACTCAAGTCGACGCTTGAAGGATTCATTCGCCTTGGCCAAACCCTGATACAGCTCCTCTAACCTGCCCAGTGAATAGTCCGGCACCTCACCATCGCGGGCCGCGAAATACTGTTGGATCAGATAGGCCCCAACGACTCGAAAGAGAGTTTCCTCCAGATTTGCAAACGGCAGATGGGTTTGCGCCAAGCCACGGAGGCGGCTGAACCAGGGGCAACCACTGGTCGACATCACTAGGCCGATAAGCGATCGCAACCCCGTCTGAACATCACAGGACTTCGTGTGAGTGCGCTGGGGGGTCACAACCTCCACACGCACTGGCTCGTAGGATGAGATACCACGAAATTGCTCGACGATCGGCTCAAGATCGGCTGCCGCCGGGCAGTAGTTGCGATCGGCTGATTTAAGTGGGCAGTTCGCACATTGATGAACCCCAAGCCGTGTCCAATCGGCGTGGGGAGATCCATCCACCGCGTCGGAGTCAGCTCGATCCAGCGCCACCTGGAATCGCATCGGGGCCATGCCCTCAAACACGAAGCGATACTCAATAGTTCCCACGTGCAGGAAATCGACCTTCGCGACGAAGCCTTAAGACGGGAAAATCCTAATCTCGCTTCTCGGTGTCTCGGAGGAAGGTGCCGCAATCGGCACAGTAGCTGGCTTGGGCAGGGCTGCGGATACCGCATTCCACGCACGCCCGGGACGCCCGCTTGCTCCGCTTATGGATGACGAGATTCCGAAGATAGGGAATCCAGCTGAAGGCATTGGCAAAAATGAAGACCGAGTCCCTCTGGTAAAATGTGGCGTAGGAAAGCAGACAGAGGCAACCCGAGAGACTCAGCCACCAGAAGGCCGATGGAATCACAACCTGCTGCCGCCGCTCGCTGGCGTACCACTGAACAATGAAACGGCTGAAGAAACAGACATTCCCCACCCAGCCAATCACTTTCCACGTATGCCATTCAATCCCTAGGAACTTTCCAGAGAGTGCAACCGCGAGCATCGACCAGTCTGTCATGGGCTGAACAGTGCAAGCCGACGGGTTTCACTTCAATCTAGAAAGGTGACGTGCCAGCGGTTCTTATTTTGGCAGGGAACTCCTGTCACCCAGACGGCTCACGCTTGCCGAAGACTGGGATCCCTCCAGGATCCTTACGCTAAAACAGAGAACCGGTGGTGTCGTCCCGGAGGTCCTCAACCAACCGGCTATGGGCTGTGATCCCTTCGGGATCCGGAGCGGAACGGATCAGAGGGTAACCACTCCCAGAAAGAAGCACGCCGATTTTCAAAATGAACTGCTGCTGCCGCGCCGGGGCAGCCGT
>CAMAVD010000341.1 GCA_945861575.1 Akkermansia muciniphila | reverse complement strand
ATCTGGGGCCGTGAGGGGAATGACCAGCTGGATGGAGGTTCCGCCGGTTATGACCTTCTGAAAGAGGAGCGCGCCGGTAACTGGCAACTCTCCGCCGGCATACTCAAGCTTCTCAATACCGGTGAGACGGACACCTTCAATCCGGGGAGTTTCGACGAGATCAGCCTGGTGGGCGACAGCAGTCCCAACGAGCTCGACGCTTCCAGCTTTAATGGTCGCGTTCTTCTCGATGGCCAGGGGGGTGACGATATCCTTAGGGGTGGCAGCGGCACCAATCTCTTCCGTGGTGGACGGGGCAACGATACGATCGTGGGCGGCACCGGCTTGGACATCCTGGTCGAGGACGGCGATGGGAACTTTACGCTTACTCCGACCCGCTTGGTTTTCGTTGCTGCGGGCGGAGGGGCCACTGAGACGGATGTTCTCAACCTTATTGATGAGGCCCGGATTATGGGAGGCGTTAGCAATAATCGGATCGATGCCAGCGCGTTTGGTGGGAGCGTGATCCTGGACGGTGCGGCGGGCAACGACCGCTTGCTGGGTGGCTTGGCCGATGACGTCCTCATCGGGGGGGGCAGGGGACGATGTCCTGGCGGGAGGCCCTGGAAATGATCGCTACGTTTTCGACGCCGACGATGCCCTGGGCAATGACACCGTGAGCGAAGTTGCTGGCGAGGGCAGTCAAGACGTCCTCGACTTCTCCGCCACCTCAACTCTAGGAATCCGAGTCGACCTGGCTTTGCTTGTGCGTCAGGCCATCACGAATGGGGCACTTTCCTCCCTCACGCTCGTTCTTCCTTTCGTTGAGAATCTGATCGGTGGCGAGAAGGGGGATGTCCTGCTGGGTAACGACGCCGTGAACCGTTTGGAGGGCCGTGACGGCAATGATGTTCTGACCGGCCGTGGCGGCGACGATGTTCTGGTGGGCGGGACTGGGAATGGTGACCGAGTGGAGGAAGAGATTCCCTTGAACGCCACGCTCATCACTAACCCCGCCGATCCGACCCAAAGCAATCTTGTCTGGGCCTCGGTGGTCGTGGTTCCTACGGACGGATCGGCGGAGGTTGACAGCCTGCTTGGGGTAGAGACCGCAACCTTGCGCGGCAGCACTGCCTCCAACCGTCTCGATGCCCGCGAATTCTTCGGCTCCGTGCAACTACTGGGCGGCGATGGCGATGACACCCTGCGGGGTGGAGTCTTTGGCGATCTTCTCGACGGCGGAAAAGGCAATGATGTGATGCAGGGCGGCAATGGCCCGGATGTCTATCGTTTCAATGCAGATACCGATGCGGGCGCTGACCGAGTGGAAGAGGACGCTCACTTCATCTTCGCGATCAACACGAGTATTGATACCCTGGACTTCTCCATGACACAGACCCAGTCGGTCCGCTTGGATTTGGGCAGCACCTTGATTCAGAGCGTTGCCGTCGGACTTACAGTCCAGCTGCGATGGGAGACCCTGGTCGTCAGCACGGTCAGCGTGGAGAATCTGATCGGAGGACAGAACAACGATACGCTCACCGGGAATGTCCTCAACAATGTTATCGAAGGGCGGGGTGGTAACGATCGGATTGTGGATGGGGGCGTCCCTACCGTTGCGACCACCGACCTTTTCATCGGTGGCGAAGGAGACGACACCTACAGCCTGAACGCGCTTTCGATTCACACCGTTCGAATCCTGGAAGACATCGACGGGGGTGGCGTGGATACCCTCGACTTCAGTGGGCTTGTGACCGCCCTTTTCCTGGATCTGTCTGACGGCAAACCTCGGCGCGTTGAAAGTGGGAACCGACTGACCCTGGAGCTCATCGGGTGTCAGGGCCTGGAGAACGTCATTGGAACCAACCAGAATGATGACATTCGTGGAAACAGTGCGGACAATCGGCTGGAGGGCCGTGGTGGAAATGACTTCCTGTCAGGGGATCGGGGAAATGACGTCCTGATCGGCGGGATTGGGAATGAGCGTATGTTTGGGGGTCGCGGGGACGACCGTTACGTCTACACGGGCAGTTTGAGCCTTGGGACAGATCAGGTCATTGAGGTGCTTGAAGAAGGGGTGGATACGGTGGATCTTTCTGGGTTTGTCACCGGGGGAGCGATCTTGAACCTGGCGCTGGCGTCCGTCTCGCAGAATGTTGGAAGCGGCACCCGAATTTCCCTCAACCGTTCTAATACCTTGGAGACCGCTCTTTACCCCCCGACCGGGCCGCCACCCTCCCTGGCTTCAGCCGATGAGTGGAGACTGGATGACCTAGCTCTGAACACTCGGCTGGTTCCCGGGCGGTCATCCCCTGGTCTCGCCCAGACCACTCTTTTTGCCTCGTCTTTCGTTCGCAGCGTTTCTAAGCCGGCCCTGGCTCAATCCTCGCAGCGTCTGATTCCCACGCGCTCGATCTCCCTGAACTTGATTCTTCACTTATCTACATCCATCGAGGATGAGGACCCATTTCAATGGTTCCGTTCCACTGATTCGCAGAAGGACGGACCGATATGATGACTTTTGGAGTGTCTATGCAGACTAAACCTCAAATGCGCCGTTGGAAATCCCCCTCGGGGAGAAGCGCCGCCGATTCTTTACCCGTTGTGACCCGGACCAGCGAGCCAGCGGTGTCGGCAGCGGCGTGCCTGAAGGGAATTCCTGCGCCCGTAACTTGTGAAGGGAGGTATGCCGGTAATCGTTCATTGTTCATCGCCCTCCTGCTCTCTCTGCTTGGAGTGATCGCGGGAAGCAAGGAGACCCTTGCGCAGGGCTACGTTAGTATGAGCGGAGGTACGATTTTCGGCCCTGAGAAAGGTGACCCGAACCGGGCGCTCCGAGGAAATAGGGTGAACTACACAGGTGGAAGGCTCGGAGAAAGCATCTTTGCTGTCATCCCATGGAACACGGTTGAGTTGTGGGTGGGCAGGGCAGAGTCCTCCGAATGCGATTTGGTGCAGGTGCCTCGATCTCAGACTGGGGTGGTTAATGGGGGACTCCAAACGCTCCCACGTGTTACCCTGAAAGGCTTTAGCCCGGGTGAAAAGGTTGTCTGCCAGCTGCGCGCCTACGATTCGGAACGGGCTACTTCTTGGGCGAATGCCAGTGATCCCCGCAGCGGCGTGTTGCACGGATCCTCCACTCCCTTCTCCGTGACACTCGGGTCCTTGGAGCTTCCCGCCTCGCTGAAGGGACTCTGGGAGAACTTCAATGTACACACGGATCCTGTCGGTACCTTTGTGGGTTCTGAATGGCTGAGCGTCTCCGCGTTCGATGACACGAGCTCGGGCTTTATCTCCCGCATCCACCAGTTGAATGTGACTCGTTTTCCAGGAGACCCGAACACCCTGATTAACGCCGAACGGCAGCTCGCTGAGGATTACCGAGATCCCGAGACCTTGCGCCTGTTCCCGAGTCTCACGGACATCTCCCAAGCGCTGCCCAATTCGGGGGAGGGTGCCCCATTCTTCGCCACCCCGACCATCAACTGGGGCCTAACCGACTACCCCGGTTTCGAGACCTTCCTACCGAATGCATCTATCCCCGGGCTTCCGCCTAGCGGCATCTTCCTTAATAACATCGTAGCGGAGATCCGTGGGGTTGTGTTCCTGGAGGCGGGACCTCATCGATGGGGCGTTAATAGCGACGATGGGTTCCGTTTGAGCTTGGGACACGGGAAGGGCGATACCTTTGGTTTGGTGATCGCGCAGTTCGACGGTGGACGCGGTCCATCCGATTCGATCATCGACTTCTTTGTCGAGAAGGCTGGGTTTTACTTCATGCGCCTCGACTGGTGGCAAGGTGCGGGTGCTGCTGCCGTTGAGGTGTTCAGCGTCGACGCCTGCACGGGCGGGCGGATTCTGCTCAACGATCGCACCAACCCCAGAGCAGTTAGGGTGTATTCCAGCGGGGGTGGCCCCGCGTTCTGCCGCAGCGTCGCTCCGGTGCCTGGACAGACGGAAGTGGATGTTCGCAGCCCGATCACCGTGCGGTTGGTGGA
>CAMAVD010000340.1 GCA_945861575.1 Akkermansia muciniphila | reverse complement strand
GTAGAATTGGCGTCCCCGTAAAGCGTAGCGTGGGCAGACAGGGAAGGCAGTGCCGGACTTGCGCAGGAATCATGGTTTGACCGGGTCGCACAGGTTTGGTGATCTTGCGCCCTATGAAAACGCTCTCTTCTTACTTCATCACAGCCTGCAATACACAGTCACTGAAGGCGAACAGAAGGACGAAGGCAGTTACGATGAAATCAGAAGCGGCGACGCCTTCCGGCTGCGGTCCAATGTAACTAGCCACCTGACGAGTACCGCTCGCTCGGCCGTGAAGTATGACCTTGTCGGCAAGCTCGCGGAAACCACTCAACTGACCCGGAAGACCGTCGCGGCGATTCTCAGCGGCATCAGCCCAGCCGTGTTTGCCCAATTCAGAACGAATCCTGAGGACTTCCTGCTCCAGGCCGCCCGGATCATGAATGAGCAGAAGGCGACCGTCATCGTGGAGCACCTCACCTACAATCCCACCGACGACACCCATAGCCTCGACATCTTCACGCAGGCGAAGAAGGAGGATCTGAGTAAAGGCTTCAAAGCCAACCGGCACATCTACGACTACGTCTTCACCGATTCCGGCGTAGAGCGGACGTTCGTTGGCGAGCTGGACGCCAGCGCCGAAGTGGTGGTTTATGCCAAACTCCCCCGGACCTTCCTGATCCCCACCCCCGTCGGCAACTACAACCCCGATTGGGCCATCGCCTTCCAGCAGGGCAAGGTGAAGCACGTTTACTTCATCGCCGAAACGAAGGGGGACATCTCGACCATGCAGCTTCGGAAAATTGAAGACTCAAAAATCGAGTGCGCCCGAAAGTTCTTCGCCAAGATCACCAGCGACCAGGTGCGCTACGATGTGGTGACGAACTATGGTAAGCTCATGGAACTGGTGAAGTAGCCCGCTTCGACCGTCCAAAATGCGGGAAACCAATGAGAGCAAGAATCCAACCCAATCCAAGGAATGCCCTTTGATCGAATCCTCCGACGAGGGAGTCATGGGGCCAAAAGCAAAACAGTTCCCCAAGTAACTTGGTCCAGCGCAGGGAACATTCCCAGCGGATCAAATAAGTCGGTTCACTTTGAGATTTTGAGATTTTGGTCTTGGGGGATATTCAGATTTTTGCCATGACGTCATGGCGCTTACATCTCACGGCCCCACCAGCACCGGCATCCTTGGCCCGGTGATGAGCCGGAAGAACCTGCGGTTCCCCGGGCCGGGCAGGGCGGAGAAGTCCACTTCGAAGTCCTCGCCGGTGTCGGTATTCAGCGTGCCGGTGAGGGGCAGCCATGTTCCGAGGTTCAGGCTGGAATCGAGGCGGTAGTTGATGCGGATGCGACCGCACCACCAGAGGGAGGTAGGTGAGGCGAAGGCGAGTTCGAGATTGGAGAAAGGATCGAAGGGGTTGGTGTCGGCATTCCATTCCGCCTCGTTCGAGAGGCCATCGGCGTCGGGGTCGGCGGTGGGGATGAGCATTTCCGGGATGATGTTGCGTCCGTCGGCGTAACCGGTCATCCACATGGTGAAGGGCGGATACTGCGTCGCTCGCGACGTGAGGGAGACGGTGCGGTTGAACGAAGTGACATTGCCGCCGGCATCGGTAACCTGGAAGACAAGCGGATAGGTGCCGCTTTGGAACCAGTTCACCGAACCGGAAGCGAGGCGCACGCGATAGGTAAGGTCGCCGGATTCGGTGTCCGATGCCGTGAGTCCGGTGAAGATGTCGAGGAACGAGGGCGGATCATTGTAGGCCAGCAGCGCAGAGCCGGTGAGCACGGGAACATGGGGATCTACCACCTGCACGGTGCGGGTGCGCTCGGTGCGGTTTCCGGCTGTGTCCACCACGGCATACCGCACGAGGTGGGGTCCGGGGATGAGCGGAAACACCTGACCGCTAACGGCCACCGTGGCGGTGAGATTGCCATCCGTTTCATCCACGGCGGTGAATCCTGGCTCCGTGAACGTCTGACCGTAAGGCAGGCTCATCGTATCGCCGCCGGTGAGTGTGAGCGCGGGCGGAGTGACATCCGGCGAACCGAACAGGGTGAAGCTGTTCATGCCGCGATAGAGCGGCTGGCCCCAGCGCCCGGCGGCGTTCCTGAAACGGAGACCGATCCGGTGATTGCCTGCCCGCAGTGCCAGGATGTTCACCGGCAGAGTGTTTAGCGCGGCAGAGTAATCGTTCGCCTGAAGTGTGATGGGGGCGACAGCGGCCAATCCTGTGCCCGGGTCCACATCGAGGAAATACTCCGCCTGCGTGAGGCGGCGTCCGGCCGATCCGAGGTTGCCCGGTCGTGTCACCGCGACGGTGAGTGCCGCGGAGGCGGTGAACCAGGTCGCGGGCGAGGCACCAGTCTGGAGGGCACGGACTTCGATGGCGTCACTGCCGCTCATTTGCGCCACCACCAATGGGGCCAACCGCGGGTCGCCATTGATGGCCTGATGCACCCTCAGCAAAAACGCCTGCGGCGTCTCGCCGGGACGCGCTTCCACTAGAACGGTCACGCCGCCGATCACCACCTGGCTCGTCATCACCGGGCACTGCTGAGCCATCGCCAATTTCCAAACCTGAGTCACCGCCGCATCCGGCGCACCCGCAGGAGGACGCGCCGCCACATCCGCCTCGGTGGCCGTGATGAGCGAGGAAGGGTGCCGGGTGAAGCTGCGAAACACCGGACGGCTCCAGCGCCCGGCGGCATTCCTCACCCGCACACCCACGGGATAAGTCCCCGGAGCCATGCCAGCCTGTGGCAAGGTAGCGCCAGCGAGTGATGACGAAAGCGAAGCCACGCTGGTTACGCCGAGCGGCTGCCCCAATCCCGGCCCTGGATCGCTGCCCACAAAATACTCGGCCGTCACTCCCGGCGCGAATCCCCCGATCGCTGCGGCTCCCATGCCCTGACTGGCCGGGCCGTCTGATAGGAATTTGCTTTTTCAGGGTGGCGTTGGTCGCGGGACCGGGATCGGGGAGAGAGGGGGTCTGTTCTGAAATTATTGCCCCCACTTTTTAGCGGTGACCATTGAGTCTGCATGGCAACCGCGTCACCAATACGCGATGGATCAAAGAAACCGCGTTCGTTCGGCTGATTCACAACGATGTTAACATTCATGAGCATGGATTCTTATGTCCAACGTATAGGCCATCCACGGCGGGGAGGGAAGCCAGAATTCAAAGAAGGACGTTACCCGCCGTTGGATGAGCCGGCTTGTTAGGCCGCGCCGATATCTATTTGGGGGGCGCATCCTTGAGAAACTCTACTGCGCCAGTGTCGAGGTCATAGTGCGCGCCAACCACGGAAACTGTGCCTTTCTCGATCATCTCTTTGAGGATCGGGGCGGAGCTCCGCAGCGCCTGAGCCACGTTCAGAACATTGGCCTTGGCGGTGGCTTCAGCGTCCGCGCCGATGGTGGCTTCGACCGCTGGCGCTATGGCCTTCACCAGCGATTGAATGTGCCCCGGAGCCTCGGCCTTGGCGGCGATGGTCTCCTTGGCGGCCTTGATCGCGCCGCATCGCTCGTGGCCGAGCACGACGATGAGCTGCGCGCCCAGATGCTCGACCGCATATTCGATGCTTCCCACCGTTTCGTCGTTGAGCACGTTGCCCGCGACACGAACCACAAACAGGTCTCCTAACCCCTGATCGAAAATCACCTCGGGCGAAGTGCGCGAATCGGCACAGCCGAGCACAATGGCAAACGGGTGTTGGCTGGTGGCCAGCTCCGTCCGTCGCTTGGCCGTCTGGCGCGGATGCTCCAGCTTGCTTGCGACGAAGTGCTGGTTGCCAGCCTTCAGGCGTGCGAGAGCGTCGGTGGGGGAGACTTTCGGAGCAGCGTTGGCGTGCTCCGGTTCCTTGGCTGTGATGCCCTGTGGGAGACACAGGAGGAGAACAGCAGCTGCGGTTGTCAGGATGTAGGACTTATATTTCATGTGTGTCGGTGGTAGTGTGTGTTTCTGTCTGATAGGAATTTGCTTTTTCAGGGTGGCGTTGGTCGCGGGACCGG
>CAMAVD010000339.1 GCA_945861575.1 Akkermansia muciniphila | reverse complement strand
TGCTCCTTCATGCGAGCCACCATCTTGCGGGCGTGGCCAGGATGCACACGATCATCGCGCGTGGACGTGGTGAAGAGGACGCGCGGGTATTTCCGGTCCTTCGACAGGTTTTGATAGGGTGAGTACTTCTGGATATACGCCCACTGCTCGGGCTTGTCGGGATCACCGTATTCATCCATCCAGCTCGCACCTGCCAGCAGCTTATTGAATCGGCGCATATCAAGGAGGGGCACCTGACAGACGACCGCCCCGAAGAGATCGGGCCTCTGTGTCAGCATGACTCCCATGAGGAGTCCGCCGTTCGATCCGCCCTGGATGCCTAGGTGCTTGGGTGAGGTCACTTTGCGGCTGGTGAGGCTTTCGGCCACGGCGATGAAGTCGTCGTAGGCGCGCTGACGGTTTTCCTTTCGCGCAGCATTGTGCCAATCCGGCCCGAACTCTCCGCCGCCGCGAATGTTGGCCAACACATAAACCCCGCCGCGCTCCAGCCACGACACGCCGGACCCAGCGCTGTAGTTTGGCTGGAGTGAGATTTCGAATCCGCCATAGCCGTAGAGCAGGGTGGGGTTCGTGCCGTCCAGCGTGAGCGCCTTGCGGCTGACCTGAAAATAGGGGACGCGAGTGCCATCCTTGGATTGCGCCTCGAATTGTTGGATCTCCATGCCCTCGGTGCTGAAAAACGCCGGAAGGCTCTTGAGACGTTCCCGGTCGGGTTCCCCCGCGCGCCCGCGGTGCAAGCTCGATGGAGTGAGGAAATCTGTGACGGTCATGAAGAAGTCGTCGGACTCATCTGGATCGATTCCACTGACTCCGACATTCCCGAATGGCGGCGCGTCGATCGCTGTTCGAGTCCAGCGTCCGTCGGTGTAGCGAAGCAGGGCGGGGCGGCTTCGAACATTTTCCAGCTCGTTGAGAATGAGATAGTTCTTGGTTGCGCTGATGCTGGGTAGGGACTTTCTGTCGGTGGGTTCGAAGAGCGTGGTCAGCATGCGTGCGCCCTTGAGATAGGCTTCGAAGTTTGCGGCCAGAAGTGTTCCGCTCTTGTAGGTATTTCCGTTCAGGATCCAGTCCAGCTTAGGCTGCAGCAGCAGCCATTCACCGAAGGTGCTCACCTCGACGTCGGCCGGCTTTTCGATTCGGACGAACTCGTCGCCACGGCGCACGAACGTTTCGGTGGTAAAGAAGCTAGGGGAGCGCTGGGCGAACTCATAGACACGGCCATGGTCGTGAGAGACAGACACGCTGGCGCTCACGTCATCCACCTTGCCTTCAAACACGATGCGCGCGGCGGAAAGCGGAGTGCCTCGCTTCCACTCCTTGGCGACGCGCGGATAGCCGGACCTGGTCAGCGAGCCGGGACCGTAGTCGGTGGCCACATAGAGCGTGTCGCGGTTCCGCCAATCCACCCTGCTTTTCGCCTCTGGAAGAGTGAAACCGTCCTTCACGAACTCCTTTCTGACCAGGTCGTATTCCCGATACACCGAGGCATCGGCACCCCCCCGGGAAAGAACCACCAGGCATCTATCCCGGTCGGGCTCGAGCACATCGTAGCCCTTGAACACCCAGTTCTCCTTCTCGGCAGCCGCGAGCTGATCGAGGTCAATCACGGTTTCCCAGGCGGGCTCGGCCTTGCGGTATTCGTCCAGAGTCGTCCGGCGCAGGAGACCTCTGACGTGGTTCGCATCCCGCCAGAAGTTGTAATACAAACTCGCGTGCTTTTGGACGAAAGGGATGCGTTCCTTGGAGTCGAGGATCTTGATCAGCTTCTCGCGCAGCGTCGCAAAATCAGGGGATGCCTGCAGTTCCTTTGTGCTGAGGGCGTTTTGCTGGCGCACCCAGTCCAGGGGCTTTTCGCCGGTGACCTCTTCAAGCCACAGATAGGGATCGATCGTGCTGTCTGCATTCATGGCGGTGGAAGGTTTGGCGGAGGCGGGATCTTTGTGGGGATGTTGGGCGCAGACCTGAGTGAGCGCGAGAGTAGCGCTCACGGACAGCGCGGCCAAGGGGGTTGCGATCAGGCGTCTTGTATTCATGTTCGACCCACGCAGGTTGAATGCAGCGGAGCCCGTCGGCCAAGGCAGATCTATCCGCTAAAGTCGCCGCAGGCCTTCAGAAGGGCGGGGCACCCGGCTCTTTCAATAGCTCGGCGTAAAGTTGTGCCTCCGGAACGACGGTGAACTTCACATCGGAAATCCAAGCCTGACCCGTCCCAATGACGGATAGCCCAGCGGAAACCGCTTTGGCTCGGTTGGACACATACAGTACGATCTCGTATTGCGCCCAATCTCTAGTTCCTTTGATTTGTCGGCTTTCCCTGCTGTCGATTGCGAATATTTCGCCGTTGGGACCGTCCACTCGCATCCATAAAATGGCCCAACGCTCAATGCTTTCGGCCTTGATCCTCGCTGACAACCGAATTCCCTTTCCCAAGAAATCTTTGGACTGGAACGCCTGCTCGTAAGTCCCAAATATGTCAATTCGCGACTCTTTGGATTTGATGGAAACGACGGTCTGGCCGTCAAGGTTAGTCGAATCGTCTAAACCGATCGTGTAATCATTCGGTCGGCTCCCGGTTCGGCCCCAGTCTTTAAGAGCAAGCGGATGATCCGACAAAATTCTGGCAGCGTGATCTTTTTGCCATGTGGGGACAGCTTGCTTTTTCTGGAGGTCATAGTCATCCAGTCTCCGCTGCCACTTGGCGGCTTGAGTCGCGTTATCGTTGGTGTCGGAGACCGTTGAAATCTTGCCCTCACGGACGGTTGCTCTCTCGTAGTCTGAGCGCACCGGCGCCCCGGCTGTGTTAATCTCCTCCCAACTCGCCGCCCGCCAAAAGTGGTAAGTTCCATCCACCGTTTCGGTGGCTAGATAATTGCCTTCGCGGGAGAAAGCAACCGAGCCGACGGGAAAGTCGTGAGTCAAGGTCAACATGTCGCGTTGGGTGGGGACGTGCCACAGTTTCACCGTGCGATCTCCACTCGCCGTGGCCAGCGTCCTGCCGTCCGGGGAGAACGCGCAGTCAATTACTCCCTCTTTGTGCCCGTTAAGGACCGCAACCTGCCGTCCGCTGGATGCATCCCATAGCCGCGCGGTGTTGTCAAAGCTTGCGGTAGCCAGCAGACCTTCAGTAGGCGAAAAAGCAAGGCTGCGAATGCCGGCCCGATGGCCTTCTAATCCGGTTGCTTCGTGGGATCGTCCCGTGGGTCCAACTCCGGCCAAATCCGATCTCGGAACAAAGGCGGCCCATGTCGTTTCGTCGCTGGAAAGTCTGAACGTGAAGCCCGTCATCCCGGGCAGTACTATGTGTCTCAGAATGCTGCCATTCGCGCAATCAACCTGGACCACCTCCCCGGGTAGGCTCAAGAGGAGAGATTGGCGACTGAGATTGAACGAAACGTCTCTCCACATAACGCCTCCCAGGTCGGCAACATCCGCCTGAACTCGAAGCTCCTTCTTGAGCCGAAAGTCGTGCCGATCCCAGAACTGGAGGACCGCAATTCCAGCCCGAGAGATCAGAGTGAGGATGCTTTCTCCAGAACTGTCCTCGCCCAGGAACGTCGTCAGCGGCGCGAACTCGTGTTCCCGGCGGCCGGTAGTGACATTCCAGACAGTGATGTGGTCTCCCGATCGTGCCGCGAACAATTCTCCGCCTCCCATGAACGCGGCCAGGTTGCCGCTTGCGTAAAGGACCTCTGCCCCTTTGATCTCCTGTACCCGATGTTCCGGCTCAACATTCCAAATGCAGACCGTTTCATCCATGCTGGCGCTGGCCAGGTGCTTTCCGTCGGGGGAAAATGCAACCGCGTACACTTCGCTTCCATGCCCTTGCAATACATTCGCCTGCTGCCAGGTGGTCGTGTCCCAGAGCCGAATCGTTTGGTCGGCACTTGCCTGCGGAGGCCGGGACCTAAACCGTGCAAAACGACCGGTCTGAAAACCGCACAGTTTTCTTGATGGATTTTCTTCAAACACTTCAACAGATCTCTTCTTCCTTCTTCCTGGATCTTCTTTGCCTGACCCGGCGGCTTTGAGCGCTAA
>CAMAVD010000338.1 GCA_945861575.1 Akkermansia muciniphila | reverse complement strand
TCACGCGTACAAAGCCAATAGTGAAGGCGGTGTGTGGCTTAAGCCGTTCCTCGATCCGCTCCTCGAACTTGCTGTTCGCTTCGATCGATTTCGCCATCAAGAACTTCAGTCCGAGCCAGAGCATGAAGACGAAGCTGACCAGTTCCATGGTTGCCTGAACCAACCCTTTCTGGAAGAAGGAGGCAAACCCGGTGAAGGCCAAAGCACAGTAGATGGACTCCATGACCACGGCACCCGCGCCGATCATGGCGGCCCAGCCGAAACCCCGTCGAGCGCCTTCATGTACGATCGTCAGGTTGATGGGGCCGATGGGTATGCAGAACACCACACCGAGCGCAAAGCCCGTAAGCGCCGCTAGGGGTACGGGAGGAAGGTCGAGAACATTCATGAGTGGTTGGGGACGTCTTGCGGAGGCGGCTCATCGTCTTCGTCATCCTCGATTTCCTGGCGGAAACGTCGGGACACGTGGGGGCGGATAAAGCCGTAGACTAGGTAGGCTGTGAAGGCGATCGGGAGCAGGAATCGAAGGATCTTCATTCGGAAAATCAGAACGGCTCCAACCACCAGAATCACTAGCAGAGTGCGGAAGAAGGTCCTCTGTGATCGAAAGTCTAGCTTTTTGAAACTGGGGTAGCGAACTTGGCTCACCATCATTGCCGACAGAAACAGAAGGAGCGCTGGAAGGATGTAGCGGAGGTATCCTTTGCTGAAGTTTTTCTCCTCCCACCAAATCAAGAAAAGTGTGAGTGAAGCCACGGTTCCAGCGGCTGCTGGAATAGGAAATCCTACGAAATCCCTATCGCCACCGCCCCCCGGCATGGCGGCGAGGCAATTGAAGCGCGCGAGGCGGAAGGCACCGCAGATCAGGTAGACCGAGGCGATGAACCACCCGATCTCCTGGTGCTGGCCGAAGAGGTCACGCAGCACGATGCGATGAACGAGGAAGGCGGGTGCCGCTCCAAAGGAGATGATGTCCGCCAAGGAGTCAAACTCTCTGCCAAATGGGCTCTCCTGCCCGCCCATACGAGCCACTCGGCCGTCAAATAGGTCGAAGATACAGGCCGCCAGGATGAAGAGGAGAGCTAGCCTGATATCGGAGAAGTCGTCGCTGTCCAGCTTGGCCTCAACAATGTAGGTCAGGGCAATGAAGCCACAGAAAAGGTTGGCCGCTGTAAGAAGGTTCGGCAGGAAGTAGATCCTGAGCCGTGCTTCTGGTTCGGCACCGGCCTTTTGGGGTTGCGGATCCTGCGTCATAGGTGGAAGCCCTCCAAGGAAGGGTCTGGTCCCGCCCCTTTGAGGGGGGGGTCGCGGAAGGATGTGCTGGTACGGTCCACCCCCCTATCCTAGGAAGCTAGGCCACTAAGGGCAAAGACTAAGTCGCCCCCCCAACTCCGTACTGGATCCGCCCGCAAACTGTGGTAATGTCACTTCTCTCCAGTCGGACTGCGTAGCTGTATCGCCTTTCGCATGAGATCTGGGGCCATATTCCATGAGCACAGAAGAGCGCACGCAGTTGCAGACCGTGGGTCGTCACTTCCTGATTGAAGGGGATTTTCAGGAGGCTCATCGCGTCAAGATCGGACATATTAACGAAACCTTTGCTGTCACCTACCTGGATCGAGGTCGGCAAGTTCGTTACATCCACCAAACCTTGAACACCTCTGTGTTTAAGGAGCCGATCGCACTGATGGGGAACGTCCTCCAGGTGACGGAGCATATCCGTAAACGGCTGGTTCAGGAGGGTGTGGGGGAGTTGGACCGACGCGCTCTTCGGGTCATCCCGAGTCGGGAGGGTCGGCCATTCCATATCGACTCGGAGGGACGTTTTTGGAGGACATTCCTTTTTGTGGAGCGGGTGCGCACCTACGAAGCTGCCGAGACCCCGAAGCAAGCCTACCAAGCCGGTCTCGCCTTCGGTCATTTCCAAAGCCTGCTCAGCGATCTGTCCAGTCAGGATCTCGCGGTCACTATTCCTGATTTTCACCACACTCGGAAGCGGTTTCAGCGCCTGCAGACAGCTGTGGCCAAAGACGACGTCAATCGCGCCATGATTGCCGCCCCCGAAATCAGCTTTGCTTTCGACCAGGATCCGATGGTTGACACTTTGCTCAACGCTCATGCCCGTGGTGAGGTGCCTGAACGTGTCACCCACAATGACACCAAGTTCAACAATGTGATGCTCGATCTCCAGACGGGTGAGGCCATGTGTGTGGTTGACCTCGACACGGTGATGCCTGGTTTGGTGCTCTATGATTTTGGTGACATGGTGCGTACGACCACCAGCCGCACGGCTGAGGATGAGACCTACCTGGATCGCGTCGAGCTGGAGATGCCCCTCTTTGAGCAGTTGGCCCGCGGATACGTCGAGTCCACCCGTTCCTTCCTTACCCCGAGCGAGAAGTCTTATCTCGTTCTGGCTGGGGCTTTGATTACCTTCACCATTGGTATCCGCTTTCTAACCGACTACCTGGAGGGGGACCATTACTTTAGGGTGCATCGTCAGGATCATAATCTCGATCGTTGTCGCAAGCAGTTTCAGCTGGTGCGATCGATCCAGGCGAAGAGGGACCAGATGGAGCGCTTCATCCAGTCCCTCTGACCATAAGGATTGGCCTTCACCGCTCGCGAGGGACCAGGCTCAGAATCGCTGCCTCACCTACGCTAAGAGTAGGGATTCGATCCCAGCTGGATCCATCGAAACTGCAGGTCACATTGCTTGCGGTCGCGCTATCGAAGTAGGTGAAGGCGTCCCCTGCCAGAAAGGTCAGACCTAATAGGGACTCCAAAGTCCCTCCGGCAGGAAAAGGCATCACAAGCATTTGCTCTCCCTCTATCAACTCCGGAAGCCGATAGAAACTCATTGGCGTGCCGGCGAATGCCATCTGGATCGGTTCATCACTCGGGTTGTACACCGAGGCCACCTGCATCCACTCCAGGGTCGGTTGGTCCGTCCAGCCCTCTTCACCAAAGAGCATGGTTCCTTCGCTCGCGGTCGAAGAAGCGAAGGCGTGAATGACCGTACCCTCGGGGGGATTGAGTAGTGCAAGGGGAAGGGTCGAGGGAGCTCGCTGCAGCGGGTTGGCAGTCAGGCTCCAACCAGGCCTGAGGGTTGCCGCGAAGACAGGCCCGGCGAGGCGCTGGAGGGGAACTGTTCCCACGACCGGGTTCACATCATCGGGCTGATAGCTGGCGTCAGATGTGAGCAGCAGATGGCTGAGAGCGACGCCGTCCTCAAGGCCGAAGAGGTGCAGCGTATGCGTTCCCCTCGACAGGCTTACGGTGAACGGAATGGCGCCGCCGTCCGGTGCTTCCGCGAGGCTCCGTGACCATGCCCAATCGTTTCCCTCTGCATTCTGTGTCGGTTCGAAAACTCCGGCGACGGTTTCGTCCACGGAGATGCCAAAGACGGCCGTCGGGCTGGAGTTTGCGAGCACTCGCGCCCAGAGCGTGTAGGTGCCCATCTGCGCGACCTCGAATTGCAAGGTGGCTTCAGCCGCTCCTGCCGCCTGGGAACGAAGGATCGTGCGCCCCCCAATGGTAGGCTCGGTAGTCATGTAGGAAGACAAGAAGGCTCTTTCTAGCGGCAGTGACTCATAGCACTTGACCTCGCGGAGGGTCTTGATGAGGACAGGTGCAGAGGTGCTGGACAGACCTTCGGCGTTGAGCGACAAGGCCCGAATGCTGTAGTCGGCGTCTGGCCGCAGGCCGACCACTGTGAGTGTGTGCTCGTAGGATAACTCTCCCGATTCTTCCAGCGAGCTCCAGATCTCGGAAGAAGTGAGGCGATACTCAAACGCTCCACGTGAGGGCTCCCGTGTGTGAAAGGCCAGGCGAATCGCTGTATCCGAGATCTCGGCCACATTCACTCGGGTGATCTCGGGCCCCGAGGTTTCCTCGGAGGAGAAGCGAGTGGACAGACTTTGTATTGTGACATTCACCAGGAGGTCCTGCGCTGTCCGGGCTTGTCCATCATCTGCCGTGCAGCGGAAGACATACGAGCCTGGGACGCTAAAGAGCGCATTCAGGCTGCCTGGGGTTGGGGCAGACGTGGGCACCGC
>CAMAVD010000337.1 GCA_945861575.1 Akkermansia muciniphila | reverse complement strand
GATCTCTGAACGCCTGGTCCGTCACTCCCCCCTCGCGGCTGGCAATCTCCACTGCCTTCTCATACTCTTCCTGCAGGAAGCTGGACATGAGCATGCGCCCGTAGCTGCGTAGCGCTCCGCAGAGAAAGGCGAGATCCGGCTCCACACCTCCGATGCGTTTGCTGAGGCACGCGGCGAAAAGGCCGCCCGCTAATGAGAGTCCGGCGATTTCTCGATTCGTCTCGGCACCACCCTGCTGGTCTACATTCTTGAGCAAGAGCACGGATACGGCCAGATTCCGGATGCGCTCAAATCCGATGACGATGACCGCTTGAGAAATCGAGGTGATCTCTGCCCCACCCGGATTGTAGCCCATGGTGCTGGCGATGGCTAGAATCCGGCTCATGGTTGACGGGTCGCTGCTGATCGCTTTGGCCAGATCCTGGGCGGACATCTGATCCGCCTTTTCGCTGATCTCGCGAATCAGCGCCACCACCTGCCCCATGACCGGCAGTTGGCCCTTATCCAGGCCGCTGCGCACCTTCGCAAGCGTGGCCCGCGCCCGGGTCTGCTCTTGGGAGCTTATCGCTTTCTGATCTGACGACATCTTTAAGTAAATCGGCTTGAATTCCAACCGCTTGAGTGAACCTGGTTTGTCGCTTCGTGTCGCCCTGAGACTCGAAGGCCTTTTTGCACGCCGACCGGTTTTCCTCAGGGTGAACTGAGAGCCCTGCGGCGGGCGGCTGGGGGCAGCCTTCCAAGCGCCTTCACTCGAAGGAAAAGGCGATCCAAGTCCCCGCCTTCCTGTTCCATCAGGCGGTGGAATCCCGGTACCAGCTCGTGGTAGGTCGTCACGGTGTTCAATCGTGCGTTGTTGATCGGTTTGGTGAACCAGGGATCGTAGGGGGATGTTCCGCCCCATTCCGAGCGGAGGGCCTCGTGCGCCTCCTTCATCCTTTGGATCCGAGACTGTTTCAGCTGTCGCCGGGTCTCGACGCTCTCAGTGGCGCTACTCGCATAAAGCTCACCTAGGGATTGAAGTGTGTTTTGAACGAGGGTGTTGAAGCGGCGTTCTTTTTTGAGATCCGCTTCATAGCTTTCATAGTCTCCTGGTGCCCCGTGCCTGCGCAGCCAGCGTCGTACACCCTCCTGGGCGACTGCCACCGCGAACGCTTCGTTGAAGTCGGTATCACCGCTGATGAAGAGCTTCTGATGGGTGAGCTCATGGAACAGAATCTCGGCAAGATTGGCGGGCAGGTGGTGGGTAAAGGTGCTCAGGACAGGATCCTTGAGCAGTCCGAGCGTTGAGTAGGCTTCCACGCCTGATACGGACGCATCCATTCCCTGGGTGGTCATCGTGGCGGCGAGGGCGCGGGCTTCTTTCTCAAGGAAGTAGCCACGGTATTTGAGCCGTCCTACCAAGGGATACCACCAGGTATGAGCCTCCAGCGAGAACTCGGGCGCGGCGTGGACAGTCCAGACCACGTAGCGGCGCTGAAGATCTGCGTAGCGCGAGTAGTGGTCGCCGACCGGCAGGTGCAACTCATTCTTCGCGAACTGTCTGATCGCCAGCACATGCCTGAGTTTTTCACGTAGGGCCGGGGAGGTTTCTGGGGAGTTTATCGCTGTCTCGATGGGAACCTGTTTGCGGAGCACGCCCAGATGACCGCTTGCCGCCTGCCAGTAGTAGCCCGCGCTTGAGCAGCCGCTCAGTGCGGCCATCAGCAGAAGGATTGCGCTTCGCTCAATCAGAAGGTGTTTGAGATCCCTGACGTTCCTCACAGCGCCCTTCCCAAGTACAGGCTTACCTTCTCCCCGTTGCCTACCCGGGTCAGCTCATGGAAACCCAGTTTGGTGTAGAATCGCAGCGCTCGCTCATTTCGCCCCCACATTCCCAGATGGACGCCCGGGGATTCCGCATCTCGCAGCCGCGATAGGAGTTCTCCGACCAGCCGCACTCCCCAGCCCTTTCCCTGCGCTCGGGGGAGGAGATCGATGTGCATGTGCGAGGGGAACTCGGCGATGGGCTCTGGATGGAAAAGATCTGGGTGATGTAGCTCGTGATACATCCTCTGGGTCGGGGACCAGCTCTCCAGGTCGCCGGTCGGATCCGGATGGAGGGCTTGGAGAGGAGGAAGCCATTCCGTGGTGAATCGGTGGAAGAAACGGGGGGTGTCAAGCGCACCGAGGCAGTAGCCACAGATTCCGTCCTCATCCTCCAGCACGAGACTGAGCTGCGGCTCGAGCGAGAGGTACGGTCCCACGTAGATGTTTCCAAGCGCACGAGGATCCACATGCAGGGCCGTGGCATCCTGGCCTGCGTCGCCTGTCTTCAGGCAGACGTCATAGGTGCCGGTCTCATCCGATGGGCGATAGCTCCGTATCTGGATCGACATGATGCTTTGGGTGGGCTGATTGACTGTGGGCTTCCGAGAGCCTAGACCCCCTGGAATTCGCCCGACGTTTTCATCTTGAGACAGTGTTGCAGGTCGGAGGCCAAACCTCCTCGATAGGTGCCGGGCTGGTGGAAGAGCGAGCGGAATGGCTTCCTGCCTGGCGTCTTGTCCTGGAGCCAGCTCAGGTAGCGCAGGAGCAGATCCCCTTCCTCCTTGAGCTCCCAGACATGCCGGTAGAGGGTGTAGGTGAGGTCGCGATCGCGCAATTCCGTCATGCGTGTGTGCCAGTCCGCCATTCCGGTCGCCCACCGCCGTAGTCGTTGGCCTGTCTCTGTCGTTCGAGTGCCTTTGCTCCTGAGGGTAATCCTGGCGTCGTCGAGGGCGCGGGCGGCGACGCGTCCATGGTGAAAGGGCAGGTGAAGGCTATCGCAGAGCAGTCGCATCTGCGCGGGCGTGGGAAGCGTCCCCTTGAGGTCGATGAACTGGTCACGCCACGCCTTTTGCGCCTGGGAATAGGACCGTTCCACGCTCCAGTTCTTACCGCCTCGGATATAGTCTGCAAAGCTGCGCAACGGGATGAAGTTTGCGCGGTATTCGCAGTTGGGATTGATGAAGATCCCTCGGACGGTGGATTTCAATTCCTGGGGCCGGCCCGCATACGGCCCTAGGTAGAGGCGGCGCATGTCGTAGTCGTTCGCAAAGAGATTGTCCCAGATCACGGGGGGACGCCCGATCACGGTGGAAAGCTCGCGCATCTCGCCCGGTTTGATCGTGCGGGACACAATGTCCTTTCCCGTCCAGAAAATCTCTACGTCTGACGAGAGCTCGCGGCCTAATTGATGGAGGTAAGCACTTTCCCCGATGGGGCCTGAGAAGGCCTCACAATAGGGCGTGGGACAGAAAAGGAAGCGAGCCTGGGGATCACGCTTCAACAGGGCCTCTCGCACTCGGTGGGTCCAGGCGATATGCGCCCCTGCCCAGGAACCGTAGCGTTGGAGATAGTGCTTCGCTCCCTCGGCTGGAATGTCATCGAAGAGCAGCGCGAAGTGGCGGCAGCCGAGTTCTTGGAGACTGAGCACCTTTCGGACGAGCAGTCGCTCCACCTCAGCGGCCTGCATCCCTTGGGACAAGCCCGGAGCGAGTCCGTAGATGAAGCGAATCCCTCGCCGATCGCAACTACGGATGAGAGGTTCCATCCAGGAACGTTCTGATGCCGTGTAGAGCTGCGGCCACAGGGCCCGATGTTTTGGATCATCCTTGGGCGTGTAAAAGTAGCTAGTGAGCCCGGCGTCCGCCATCCATGAGCAGAGTTCCTTTCGTTGGTCAGCTGTCCAAGGGCGGCCGTAGAATCCCTCCACCACCCCCCAGTATCCCGCAGCTTCACTTTTGGTGACGGCTCTGATGGGTATGGGCCGAGACGGCTGGCGTTTTGAACGTCGTTTCATCGCAGTGGGAACTTAGGATTTAACCGCGCCGGCCAGCATGCCGCGCATGACCTGCCGGTTGAACAGGGCGTAGATGATGAGGGTGGGAACCGAGATCAGAGTCAACCCAGCAAGCAGGGCTGGGTAGAAGGTGCCATGCGCCGCTTCGAAAGCGATCATGCCCGCAGGGAGAGTCTTCTTCATTGGGTCCAGGATCAAGAGCATCGCCAGCAGGAACTCGTTCCAGGTGTTGAGGCAGGTGATCACC
>CAMAVD010000336.1 GCA_945861575.1 Akkermansia muciniphila | reverse complement strand
TGGCTCCGGAGTTATTCGACATGGCGCGCGAGAAGAAGCAGCGGCTCTACGTTGAATATCCATCGTCGCTACCGTCGCTGAAGCTCGGCGCACCGCAGACCCTGAAGACCGGCCATTGGGGCAATATCCTGGAACGAACCGTGGTGGCCAGCGACGCCTTTGGCGACGCGCTGAAGAAAATGCGCATCCTAATGATCCACGACTGCCACTACCTGCCGGTTGAGGCGAGCCATCCGCATCTTGTGGTCGCCCGAATCGCCGGTTATGACGACGCGTTGTACGGGCTTCCGAAAACCAACGTCCACCCGATTCTTTTCGAACATCCCGCCGGCGGAGTGTTGGTGGCAACTACCAAACTCAGCCAGTTCGTGACCGCTCGCTATGCACCATTGGATGCCTGGGAACCGGTGTGGCGGATGATCCTGAAATGGGTGCAACCGGACGCCGTGGTTCCGAAGCTGCGCTGGACGCCGACCGTGCAGCCTTCGTTCGCCCGGGATGCCGAGTTGCCGGCGGATGTCGAACGACGGGCGCTGCAGCGCGGGGCCGAGTGGTATCGCAAGTCCGGTCTGCTGGTCCATCCGTCGTGGCAGGCGCGTTACGATCGACCGTCCAATCAGGGCCCGCCCACTGCGGACTGGCCCGATGGACACCGCGCGGGACCTGGGGTTCGAGACGCCGCGACGGGCGATGGCAGCCTGGGATTGCTGGAGGGATTTCGTTCGAAGATCTACTACGACGGATCCCAGTCGATCCTGTGGTGGCGCCGGGCGGATAATGTCAGTGAATCGGCCGGAGCACTGGCCCTGGCGGGTTCCGTTTTGCAGCAGCCGGAATTCAGCCGCATCGGGTCAAATCTCGCCGACTGGCTGACGGGAAAATCGGTGCTCTACAACGGTCCCTTCGCCGATCCGAAACATGCGGCCTTCGGCCTGGCAGGCTGGAACGATGTGCCGCGCTACTTCGCTGGCGCGCATGGGTATCACCAGTTGTGGGGCGATGACAATGCGCGGGCCTGGCTCGGCCTGCTGCGGACCGCGGCGGCACTGCGCACCGATCGGTTCGACGAACGATTGGCGCAGCAACTCCTCGCGATGATGCGGCTGACCGGGCGCAAGGGCTTCGCCGTTCCGCATATCGATTTGCCGGCACTCGCCGGTGGCGGTTGGGAACGGCACTTTAAGGGATCGTCCGAAGACCTGTCGCCTCACTACCAGGCCTACATGCAGGCATGTTTTCTCTGGGCCGCAAGGGCCACCGGATTTCCGCTTTTCCGGGAGCGCGCCGCCAAGGGCATCCGGCGGATGATGGAGATGTATCCGCAAGGCTGGACGGCGACGAACGATCAGTTCAACCAGGAGCGGGCCCGCATGCTGCTGGCGCTGGCCTGGCTGGTGCGGTTGGATGATACACCGGAACACCGGGAATGGCTGCGACGCGTGGCGACCGATCTCACGGGCGACCTGGATCCCTGCGGTGCGATCCTTACGAAGATCAAACACGGCCCCGCCAGCAACGACGCGTATGGCACAGGGGAGACCACGCTTGTTCAAGCCAATGGCGATCCGAACACCGACCTGCTCTACACCGTGAACTTTGCCCTCGTGGGCCTGCACGAATCGGCGGCCGCAACCGGCGATGCCCTCTATCGCGAAGCTGCGGACAAGATCGTGCGATTCCTTTGCCGGGTGCAGGTGAAGAGCAACGCCCAACCTCAGCTCGACGGTGGCTGGTTCCGCGGGTTAGACTATCGCCGCTGGGAATACTGGGGCAGCGATGCAGACATCGGCTGGAGCCTTTATTCCATGGAGACGGGTTGGATTCAGGGCGAGGTGCTTTCCGTGCTCGCGTTGCGGCAGATGAAGACGTCGTTGTGGGACGTGACGGCCACCAGCACGATTCCGCGTCACTTGAAAGCCTGGCGCGAGCGGATGCTGCCGGACGAAGTGCTCTCGGCCAAGTAATCCGCCTGTGGGTGGCAAAAAGTCCATCGGAGAGGAGAATCTTCCGACGACCGGTGGCCGCCACGGCCACGCGGAGGCAAAGCAGTGTGGCCTCGGTTCCAGAGGCCACGAGACGAAGTCGCTCCAGGAAGGGATTGATCGCATGCAATCTCTCAACCAGTTCCACGGAACGGCAGTTCACCGAGGCGAAGTTCGCCCCCAACAGCGCCTGTTTGGAGGCCGGCTCGACCACCGTGGGATGTGCATGTCCCACCAGTGCCGCCCCCCAGGCCATGGTCATGTCAAGAAAGTCGCGCCCGTCCGAGTCTTTGAGTTCGTTGGGACTTTCGGACACTACGAGAAGAGAGTTTCTTCGCGCTCCATTTGTCCGCGGGTCACTCCGAGCTGATGCTTCAGCTTTAGTTCGCGCCAGAGATCTGCACCGGTGATCTCCCCTCGAAGAAGACGCTGGTACATTTCCACAGTCTTGATGACCGTCTCTGGAGTCTCCCGCAAGAACTCGAGTCGAAAGCGACGCACCCCCAACGCGATCAATCTCTGCACATACTCTGCCCCGGTCTGGGCCAGTGCATTGAAGAGGGTGTTCCGGCAACCGGCGTCTGCCTTGAGCGGATGCTCGGAGCCGACCCGGTCCCGGAGCCGCACGTCATGTCGATCGCAAGGTCGGCCACAGTCCCGATAGTCTTTGCCCTTGGATAGAAAAGCGCAGAAGACGCAATGCTCCATATGGAACATGGGCATATGCTGATGAATCGTCACCTCGAACCACTCCGGATGCGAGGACTGAACCAGCGCGGCGAGCTGCTCGAAGTTAAGATCATAACTGGCAGTCAGACACTCCAAACCGTGCTGCTTCATGAAGTGCTCGGCGGCGAGCGGGTTGGCGATATTGAGGGAGAAGTCCCCAACTATCCGATCCGTGGCGAACCAGCGAAGATGGTCGTAGTTGCGAACCAAATACCCGTCCGCCTCGCAGGAATGAACGATTTTCAAGATCCATTCCTCCCCCGGCTTGAAGATGCGGGGTGGGACCACAAACAGGGATCCCCTCTCTGAGGCCTCGCCCGGTCTCAGCGCTCGAAAGCGCTCCACCGCGACCCGATATCCCTTCGGATCCTCTAACTCGCAGTAGACAGTATGCACCGGCAGTCCCGCTACGGCCTCCAACTGGGCCAGATCTCGAACCAGCACCACCAAACCCGGGGAACGCTCAGAGTTGCCGCGCTTGTCTACCTCAACCACAGGCGCGACAGAGGGGGCGTCGGAGAGTGTCCACCGCTTGGGAGCAGCGCGCTGGGCATCCAAGGACTGAACCACGTCGCGTCGAAGCCGATTCAGCTCGCTGACGGGAAGAATCAACCCTGGTGCTAAATCACAGGTCAACGTCCCGAGTTGAAAGGCAGTCCCCCCTAATCGCCCCAGCTGATCGCGAAGGACTGGCTCGGTCAGCGGACGGTTCTGCGCAGGCTCCAGGAGCATGGTTGATTGCGCCTGAGCGACAGCCCCAAGACCGTCCTTGGCGATCACCGTAAGCCTGCCACCCAAGATCCCATGCACCTCCAAGGAGATCGGGCGGGTGTGCTTGGGTTTATCTCCCTCAAACGTGCGCCGAACTTGGCGCTCCAGCTCAGGGTCGCTCGTTTTCCAAAGACGGTCTCCTCGATGGATCTGTTGCAGGTCGAGGGCCTCATGACCAAAGCGAAGCCCGACCTCGCGAGGCGCTCCCGCCGGTGGAGCCTTACCCCTCTCGTGCACTTCATAGACCCGCCCACCCTGCTCTGGCTTGTCCGGAGTTCCGGCGTCGAAGACCACTCCATCACCCGGCTTGACAGGTCCCTCCAACCGAATTCTGACTTCAGGGGGTAGGATCTGAAGGACTGTCCCGAGAAAGACGCCCCTCTTTTTACCGAATCGCGCGTGGACCAACTCCTGGTTCTGAATCCCACGAAACCAACCTGTGTAAAGTCCCCGAGAGAAGGCCATTTCCAGCGCGTAGTTGTCCGTCGGTGACGGCTTGCTGGAGTCTCCACCCAGAGGCTCTACCGCCAAACGGTCAAGCGCCTGACGATACACCCGGGTGATGCTGGCAACGTATTCCGGGGCTT
>CAMAVD010000335.1 GCA_945861575.1 Akkermansia muciniphila | reverse complement strand
GGGCTTGAGTACGCCTACGGATCCGGAGATGACGATCCTCAGGACGGAAAACATGGCACCTTCGAGAACTTGTTTCCAACCAATCATAAGTTCTACGGATACGCGGACTACTTTTCGCTTCAGAATCTGCACAATATCCGTCCCATGTTAACCCTCAAGCCGAGCCCGCGGATCAGCTTGGCGCTGGAGGGGCATCTCTTCTGGCTCGCAGAGTCCAACGACAATCTATACACGGTGGGGGGCGCTCCTCGCGGCGGCGTCGCCGCCACTCCTGGCACCGGCTATGGCATCAATCCTGGCTACGGCTCCTTCGTTGGTTCCGAAATAGACTTCATCGTCGGCTACGCCCTCACCCGCTATGCCCAGTTGGAAGCAGGCTATGCTCACTTCTTTCATGGGGGCTATATCTCCAAGAGCCTCTCGGCACCCACACGAGGAGCGCGTGATGCCGACTGGGGTTACCTCCAACTCACGGTCAACTTCTAAGCGATCGTGAAAGCGATCGATCCAGAGCCCTCAGCGAATGACACCCGGACAGCGATCGATCGGATCCTGTCCGAGCAGTCTAAGCTGTCGGCTGTGGAGCACTTCTCGATCTGGCATGGCGAGGGACACCGTCCGCTTCTTGAGCCGCAATATCGCCGTCTCATCCCGCTGACCACGCCGAAGCCGGGCGAGCAGTACGCCTTCGACGTCGACCTTGACCGCTGTTCGGGCTGCAAGGCGTGTGTGAGCGCCTGCCACAGCCTGAACGGGCTGGATGAAGAGGAAACCTGGCGGAGCGTGGGGCTGGTCGAGAGCGTTGACTGGTCCAAGCCTCAGCGACAGTTCGTGACAACCGCGTGCCATCACTGCGTGGACCCGGGATGTCTTAACGGCTGTCCGGTGCTGGCCTACGATAAGGACGCGATCACCGGAATCGTCCGACATCTCGATGATCAGTGCATTGGATGCAGCTATTGTCTGATGACCTGTCCTTACGAAGTGCCTCGTTACTCGAAGCGCAGGGGCATTGTCCGAAAGTGCGACATGTGCCAGGACCGATTGGCCGATGGGGAGGCTCCTGCCTGTGTCCAAGCCTGTCCGAATGAGGCCATCCGGATCTCGATTGTAAGCCAGGAAGATTTGATGGCACGCTATCGTCCCGAGCCCAACGGTGTGCCTGACGGATCTAACGCGTTTCTCCCCCATTCGCCAGATCCAGCGATCACGGTTGCCACGACGCAGTATCGCTCCGTTGTTTCAGGCCGCGATGGCTTCCTGCCGGTGCATCGTGACCGCTTGTTCCCAGCAGACTCGCATCATCCATTGGCGATTTTGCTTTTGTTGACCCAGATGTCGGTGGGCTTGCAGATTGCTGGCGCGGTGAACGGTGTGCGCGGGTTGCTCATCGCTTCGCTGGGGGCTGCCTGTGTCGGGCTCGCTGCGGGGTTGACTCATCTGGGACAGCCGCTCAGGGCTTGGAGGGCTTTCTTGGGGTGGCGTCGTTCCTGGTTCAGTCGCGAGGTGATTGGCTTTGGTGGGTATGTCGGAATGGGTTCGCTCGCCTGCGTGTGGCCGGTCATGGCTTGGCCTGCGGCTGGAGTGGGCTTGCTCAGCGTCGGGACCTCCGTGATGATTTATGTCGCGACTGTGCGGAAGTTTTGGAGTTTCCCCCTGACGGCTTTTCGCTTCTTTGGAACCTGCGGCATCACAGCGACTGCGGCGCTCTGGATTCAGTCTGGGAATGTAATGTGGGCTCTCCCCATGGGTTTGATGGCGGTGGGAAAGCTCTTGGTTGAGTTTGGATCGGTGAGCTCCTTGCAGAACCTCCCGCAATCGGACCTCGCCACAGGTTTGGAATCCGGCGCCGCTCTCAACGAGATCCAGCGCAGTGGGCGCATTCTCATAGGTCCCCTCCAGACCCATCTCCTTTTGCGCCTGGGGACCGCCCTCTCCGGGGGAGTGGCCCTGCCTGCTATCTGCCTCATGGCTCCAAACTGGATGGCCTGGGCTGCACTGGCTCTCGCAGCCCTTCTCCTCTCCGAAATTTTAGAGAGACATCTTTTCTTCCGGGCGGTTTCCCCGACTCGTATGCCTGGGGGCGCACAGTGAAGAACCTCCTCTCAACGCAGTCGTTTCTCCGCCGCTTCGACGGTCCGATGACCGAGGAGTTGGCTCTGAGCGATGCCGCCTTCGGTTTGGGCAAGCTTCCGTCCCGTCTCCGCCCAGAAGCGACGGTTCGATCCGTTTGCGGATTCTGCTCCACCGGATGCTCCCTGGACATGCATTTGCGTGAAGGAAGCGCCGTGAATCTGAGTCCATCCGTCCTCTATCCCGTCAACCTGGGCATGGCCTGCCCGAAGGGTTGGGAAGCTCTGACTCCCCTGGACGCACCGGATCGTGCGACTCGCCCCCTTTTGCGGAATCGATCCTCCGGACGGATGGAGCCTGTGTCCTGGGACAGAGCTCTCACCGGGATGGTCGAGCGTTTCCGGTCCGTCATGGATTTGCATGGGCCTGGGAGTGTTGCGATGCTCAGCACCGGACAGATCTGCACCGAGGAGATGGCGTTCGCCGGAGCGCTTTGGAAGTTCGGTTTTGGGGCCTTGCATAGCGACTCGAACACCCGCCAGTGCATGGCCACGTCGCATGTGGCCTACAAGCAATCCTTCGGCTTCGATGCCCCGCCTTACTCCTATCAAGATTTTGAGCAATCCGACGTCCTCGTCTTCATTGGGTCCAATCTATGCATTGCTCACCCCATTCTTTGGCAGCGGGTTCTGAAAAACCCGCAGAAACCGGAGATCATCGTGGTGGATCCGCGACGGACTGAAACGGCGATGAACGCCACTCAGCATTTGGCGCTGAGTCCCAAGTCAGACCTGATCCTTCTCTATGGTCTCGCGGCTCTGCTGATCCAGCGCGGCTGGGTCGATATCGATTTTGTAGAAAGTCACACCTCCGGCTATGCAGACTTCTCGGAATTTGTCCTCGAGTTTAGCCTTGAGCGCGTGGCTGCTGAAACCGGGATTTCCGCAGGGCAGTTGTTGCGCGTAGCTGAGACGATCCATCGCGGAAAGGCGGTCAGCTTCTGGTGGACCATGGGGGTGAATCAGAGTCACGAGAGCACCCGCACCGCTCAGGCGATTATCAATCTGGCCTTGATGACCGGAAATATTGGACGTCCAGGAACCGGCGCCAATAGCATCACCGGCCAGTGCAATGCGATGGGCTCCCGGCTCTTCGCGAATGCGACAGGCCTGCTGGGTGGCCGGGATTTTCTGAACCCAGTTCAGCGCGCCGAGGTGGCGGATGTACTGGGGATACCTGTGGAGAGGATTCCACAGCAAAACTCCCTGGCCTACGACCAGATCATTGAAGGCGTGGAGTCGGGCGAGATCAAGGCCCTGTGGATCATTGCTACCAATACCGCCCATTCATGGGGAGGGACAGGAGCTTTGGGTCGAGCTCTCCAAAAGCTCGAATTTCTCGCGGTGCAGGATCTCTACACCACCACTGAGACGGCAGCCTACGCTGACCTGATACTCCCCGCTGCCGGTTGGGGCGAGAAGGAGGGGACGTTGATCAATAGCGAACGCCGATTGGGTGTGGTTCGCAAAGTGCGAAGGGCCCCGGGCGAGGCGTTGAGCGATTTCAACATTCTCCGCTTGGTGGCGCTCTACTCGGGCAATGGGCCGTTGTTCAAAGAATGGTCCTCGCCTGAGGCTGTTTTCGAGATTCTGAAGCGCCTCTCCGCGGGTCGGCCCTGCGATATCACCGGGATTCGGGGTTACGGCCACCTGGACGCGGCAGGAGGTATCCAATGGCCGTTCAGTTCGGCGGATCGTGAAGCCTGTGGTCATTCTCCCAGTTCGGGTGGTGACAAGGATCCCTTGCCGGTCTCGGAGCGACGTCTGTTTGGAGACGGACTTTTTTTCACCCCCGATTCTCGGGCTCGCTTTATCTACGCTGCTCCTCGGGCGATGGTGCACGCGGCCAATTCCGAGTTTCCTGTTGTGCTGTTGACAGGGCGGGGAACGAGTGCTCAGTGGCATACCAACACGCGCACCGGGAAGTCTGCGGTTCTGCGCTCGCTCTATCCGCCGGAAGTGTATGTGGAGGTGCATCCGGTGGATCTGGCCGGATTGGGTTTGGCTTCGGGGGATCGTGTGCGAATCCGGTCGCGATGG
>CAMAVD010000334.1 GCA_945861575.1 Akkermansia muciniphila | reverse complement strand
AAGCGGCTGGACACAGATCCCGCCTGGTTCGGGGAGATCTATCTGGTCAACGCCGACGGCACCCATCCCCGGCGCCTCACGACCAGTCCGGGCTATGATGGCGGCCCCTTCTTCTCACCCGACGGCCAGCGCATCCTCTGGCGTCGCTTCGAGGACAATGGGACCATTGCGGATATCTACAGCATGAAATTGGACGGGAGCGACATTCGACGCTTGACCGATTTCAAGGCGATGTCTTGGGCACCCTACTTCCATCCCTCCGGACGCTATGTCATTTTCGCGGCCAACAAGCTAGGTTTCTCGAACTTTGAACTCTATCTGGTGGATGCGGAAGGGACCCGCGAACCGGTGCGAGTCACCACGCACGACGGATTCGACGGCTTGCCCGTCTTCGCGCCCGAAGGCAAGCGTCTCTCCTGGACTTCCAATCGAACTCCGCAGGGAACTTCGCAGATCTTTATTGCAGACTGGAACCATGACGCGGCCCTCTCCGCGCTCACCCTATCACCCGCCCGCGGCTCAATACCCGCAGCAACCCCGCCCGCATCGACTGTCCCGCCCTCCCTGTCCCCGGAGATCGCAGTGTCCGATCTAAGAACTCATGTGGGATTCCTCGCATCGGACGCTCTCGAGGGAAGGCTTACCGGCACCCCCGGGGCAGAACAGGCGGCAAAGTATCTCGCGAACCAATTTCGCGAAGCCGGTCTGCAACCCTTGGGGACAAGCAAAGATTTTTTTCAACCCTTCGACTTTACCGCCGGCGTCAGTGTCATCACCAACCAGAATCGCTTTCATCTCCTGACCCCGGGTCAGGCGGATGAGAGCCTGGAGCTCGGTGTGGACTATCGGCCTCTGTCGATCACTGCGAATGGAACGGCAGAAGGAGACGTCGTTTTCGCGGGCTACGGGCTTTTCATGCCACCCGGAAGCGGGCCAGGATACGACTCCTACGCGGGACTGAATGTCTCCAACAAGATTGTTCTCGTCCTGCGCTATGTCCCGGAGGCGGTCGAAACCAAGCGACGACAGGAGCTCAATCGCTATGCTGGCCTGCGCTACAAAGCCCTCATCGCCCGGAACCGAGGAGCCCGAGCGCTGCTGGTGGTCACAGGTCCCAACTCGCCCAATGCCGGAGAACTGGCAGGCTTCAGCTATGACACGACTCAAGCCGGCTCGGGGATCATCGCCGCAACCCTCAACGGCAAAGCGACCGATCGCCTCTTCGCCGGATCCGGCCGCACTCTCAAGGATCTGCAAGCGGGCCTGGACACCGAAAACCCACATGCGGAGACGGGCCTTGAACTCACCAATGCCCGAGTCCGTTTCACCACCGCAGTGAAGCATGTGAAAGGCACGGATCGAAATGTCATTGGATGGCTACCTCCGGCCGCAGGGGCTACCCCCGGAGCTGTGGTTCTAGTCGGCGCGCACTACGATCATCTCGGACATGGAGAAACCGGTGGGTTCGGACGCAAGGACGAGGAAGGCCAAATCCACAATGGAGCCGATGACAACGCATCAGGCACCTCTGCGGTGTTGGAGATCGCCTCCGCTTTGGTCCGCCAGCGGCAAGAGCGTCCGAACTCCTTTCGCCATGGCATCGTCTTCGCGCTCTGGTCCGGTGAAGAACTCGGGCTGCTGGGATCCGCTCATTACACGGAACATCCTCTCGTAGCGCTCACAAACACCCTCGCGTATATCAACTTCGACATGGTCGGCCGCCTGCGTGAAGGAAAGCTCATCCTCAACGGCATCGGCTCCTCGACACTCTGGCGCAAGCTACTGGAAAAACGGAATGTGTCCGCCGGCTTCAACCTGCAACTCCTGGATGATCCCTTCCCCCCAACGGACGTGACCTCCTTCTACCCGAAGGGAGTGCCCGTGCTCGCCTTTTTCACCGGCACGCACGAGGAATATCATCGTCCGGCCGACAAGATCGCCACACTCAACTTTGAAGGCTTGGAGCGCGTGACCCGATTTGCGGCCGGCGTGATCAAGGATCTGGCTGGCTCCCCCGAACGCCCCGACTATGTAAAAGTCGAGCGGAGCGACAAGGGTGGAAGCTCGAGAGAGACTCTGAGGGCCTACCTAGGCACAATCCCGGACTATGCCACGGAAGTAGCCGGGGTAAAACTTTCGGGTGCGCGCGGGGGAAGCCCTGCGGACAAGGCAGGCTTGAGGTCCGGCGACGTTCTGGTTGAGTTCGCGGGCCAGAAAATTGCCAACATTTACGACTACACCTACGCCCTGGATGCCGTAAAGATCGGTCAACCGGTCAAAATGGTGGTCCTCCGGGAAGGAAAGAGACTGGAGCTCAGTGTAACGCCAGAAGCCCGCAAGTAGTGCACCCTGAAGGCCGAGTCAAACTCCAGTGGCAATCCGCTTTGAACCCGCCGGGTTCATGGCCACTAGCCGGTGGGTTGAGGACACACCGGACGACACCACCAGTTAACCGTTTTTGGTTCTTCCGGGATTGTCTGTTGACGGTCGTGTGGAGCGACGGTGAACCGCAGGTAACTGATCACGAGCTGGGTCGGCATTAAGACGGCTGCCTTAGCTTCACCGAAGCCCACCGACGGGCCAGTTAAAACGGATGCCAAATAACGCAACGAAACGACAACCGCTCCTGGATGCAATCAAAAGAGCCGAGGATGCCATCGACAAATACGGAGGCCAAGAATGATCAATCAGCCAGCGCTGATTCGGTTTGGGGAAGACGTGGCGGCCATCCTAAAACGACGTCCGCAAGCCGGTGCGCTGTTTGAGTACCTGCGGACGGTGCGGCCCGGCGATCGGGCCACGGAGTTCAAGCAACGCTGCGATGGTCTCGGCATCAAAGGAGTGTCGCTGCACTCGTACCGGTATGCGTGGGCAGAACGGGCGCTCAAGTGCGGTTATCCGGAACGCTTCGCTCAACAGGCGCTCGGGCATAACTCCAAGGCGATTCATCACGCCTACTCGAAAAACGCCGAAGTCACGGTGCCGTCGTTGGATGATTGGGAGAAGCAGTGGAAGGAGAACCCGCAAGGCATGCAGAAGCCGAAGGTGGTGCCGGTGGATTTCCAGTTACGCAAGGCCAGGGCGAGATCGTGCCGACGTCGGAAGAACGAAAGGGGGTAAGTCAGAACGGTCCAGAGAATGGCCAACATAACTCTCTCATCTTGATCGCAAACCCGTGCCAATCAATGGTTGTGCTCGACGCAGTTTTTGCCACCCACAACTCGAGAATAAGATCATCGACCCGAGTCTGTGGAGTTCCCAGCCGAAGGTTCGATGCACCGTGGTAAGAGGCTCGGTGGCCTTCTGAACTACAGAAAAGCCGCATGAAAATAGCCTCGTTCGAATTTGTGGACACTACGGGATCTCGGGGCCGTCAACTCTTGCTGGACGCCCATGCCCTCTACTCGGTGCCTGAAGATCGATCCATAGATGGAATCGCGGTCCCGCAACAGGTAATTGGGGCGCGGTCATTCTTACCCCGGCCTCAAACGCTCACGCGCCCCGTGCCGAATGTGCAGGATTCGCACCGTCCGGCCCGACACTTCGAACAGAATGCGGTAGGCATGATGCCCATTGCCGTAGATCAACTGGCGAATCTCGCGGTCGAACGCCTTACCTTCGGTTGCCAGCGGACTGCGCTCGGGAAATGTTTCGAGCGTCAGGCAGGCGTCGAGCGCGCCATTATACCATCCGACCGCCGCCTCCGGCGCACGTTCGGAAATCCACTGGTATGCCTCTTCCAGTTCTCTTTCCACCGAAGGCGTAACAAGCACTTCATATTTCACGATGATCGTGGAATGCGGTGCTTCTTGCGGATGGCGGCGAAGGCTTCGCGCACCGGACGGCCCTTGCCCGCCTCAGCCTCCGCCAGTCCGCGCCGGATGCCCTCGATGGCGTCCGCCCGCTCGATCTTGTCGGCCCAGGCTTGAAATGCTTCCGCCGACACGACCACCAACTCGGCCTTGCCGTTGACGGTAAGCACTTCAGGATGACCTGTCTCCTTGAGGCGTTCAACGTGAGCCTTTGTGTTCCGTTGGAAATCGGAAAGCGAGTGGATGTCTTCGAGCTTAATCATATTACCATGTCGTTTACTGTTAATTTAATGCTACTGGCATTCCACCGACAAGTCAATAGCCTCCACCTTTTCCCTATGATAATTACGCAAGCGAGGTTATGCCGTTCTGTCGCAACTTGGTCGTTGT
>CAMAVD010000333.1 GCA_945861575.1 Akkermansia muciniphila | reverse complement strand
GCCGCGCTCACGTGAGCGCGGAAGGGTAACGTGCATACACGCTCTGAGCCGTCGGAACCGGCTTCAACGGGGCCGCGCTCACGTGAGCGCGGAAGGAGCCGCTTTGCTACTCCTTCTGGGGCAGGTTCGCAACCCTTTGATTGCGAGTGCTGGCACCTAGGGGAGTGCATGCGGGCATGTATTGTGGTCGGGGCTGTTCACTAGTCGCCTGTTATTAGTTACTTGTGGCGTGCGAGCGGGGACGGTGTTTTGTGCATCATGTCGCCGCTCGCGGGTGTAGTTGTCAAAAATCTGTCCGTCTCAGACCACGTAACAGGGGGCGTCCAGCTTCCTATAGGGTAGTCCCAGGGCCGTGATCACCCTGTCTCCCCTGCCTGCCGATGGCCCTAAGCCGACGAAAATCACCTGATCTTCTTCGCTGTCGATGATCTTGCTCAGTGTGGTCTCTAGTTCAATCTTTTCCGACGGATTTAGATCACACTCGAAAATCGAAAACTGGAGGTGATCGCCGAAGTTGCCGCAGGTCCGAAAGACTTTCCGGAGTCGCTTGTCGTCGGCGATGTCGTAGCAGACCAAATAGGTTGTGCGCATAGCTCATCGGGTCAATAGGGGGATATACTCCGCGATCTCTCCCGTGAGCGTCTTTGCCAGCAGACGTGCCTGGAGTTCCAACGCCCGCCGGTAGCTTACTTTGTAGTCGAAGAGGGGATGGGTGATGAGGGAACACATCCGCTGCTCGTAGGTTTGAAAAAATCGCTTGCGTCCAGCGGCGCTTAGATTGACCGCTTCTCCGGCCCGGACAAAATCCTTATCAGTAATGACGCGATTATTGATGCAGCTGAGCACAGTTGACTCCGCGATCAGAGGCCGGAACTCTTCCATGAGATCGAGCCCCAGTGCCGGCCGTCCGAAGCGGGGTTGATGGTAGAAGCCCAGGAAGGGGTCGAAGCCAACTGCCAAGGCCGCAAGGGTGCAATCTTTCGACAGCAGGCTGTAGGCCAGTGACAGCATGGCGTTGACGGGATCGGTCGGCGGACGTCGGTTCCGATGGCTGAAGTTGAAATTGAAGGCCAGCTGCTTCGCTTCGCTCTGAGGCATCTCGAGGCCTGGAAGATCGTCCTCCACTTTCACCATGCCGTTGAACTGTTGAAAATACTGACTTGCTGCCGCTCCTTCGATACCCAGCAATTGCTCGAGAGACGTCGCGGCCAGAGCGTCTTCGGAGGCGCGTTTCAGTTTGGTGATGATCTCGGGTGGTGGCTCCAGATGGTTTCGCATGAGGAGGGTGCGATGATTGCGGATCTTCCCGTGTACAAAGCGTCGCGCCAGATTGAGACAAGTCTGCTCATCCCGAGCGAGGCGGAACTGCTCCATGCGCAGGAAGATATTCTTCAGGGCATGTCCTCGGGTGATGCCATAGAACCAGCCGCCCATGGAGAAGTAGGTGACCGGAATCTCGAGTTCGCAGAGCGCCTGAATGGCCTGAGTGGTGATCTGGATATTTCCGAACAGGGCGACATGGGAGAGATCACGCATGCGCACTTCGTCCACGACTCGATCCTTCTCCTTCACTTGAAGCACCTCCTCCTTGCAACCTACACGATAGCCCTGGGTGTTGAGGTAGAGCGCGCGCGTGTCGTCCCGAGCAGCGATCAGACGGCGAGGGGCGTCTGGGCTGATCGATTCTGTCGTCGATTCGCCCTCTGTCGATGGGAGTCCGGCTTGGATGGCTAGCATGCGCGTCTCGTCTGGTAAACAGACCGGAGCGAGCGAACATCGCGCGCACTTGGGGGAATGCACCAAGGGGGCGGGAATCGCGCCCACGATCACCCGGCGCGCTTCGGCGATGGTGCCTAGGATCCACTGTTCCAACTCGGGAGTGATCGGGAGACGGACGCGCTGCTTCGTGGCTCGATAGTAGATGACGCCTTCGTTGCAGCGGTAGCCATTGTCACGGAGGATGAGAGCTTGAAGGCCGAGTTGGATTTTGTCGGTGTCCCAGAGTTCGTTGGCGTCCTCGCCCTCGCGAGGAGCGCCAGCCTTGTAATCCACCGGGCAGACCTCCACCGCTGTCAGTAGGTCGTCGGATGCGGCCTTGGATTCAACCAGGTCCATCTTGGCCACCACACCCAAGCGCTCCGACCCCATCTGTACCGACCTAGAGTGGATGGTTTCAGGTTCGGCGTCAGACGGAGGATCTCCGTCCGGCTTGGAGGCCACCTGAGCGACATCGGCAGGGACTGTTTCCTTCGTGGCCGCGGCCTTCTTCTTTGCCTTAGGTAAGGCACCGCTGCCTGAATCGACACGTTGGTGAATCACCGTTCCGCGGAGGGTGTCCGCCGACTCGACAAAGACCCCTTCGACGAATTCGTAGTAGAACAGCCGCTGACAATAGACGAACTCGTTCAGCATCCGTGCTGGAATCGTTTGCGGTGGGGGCTCGGGTTGCAGGGGGAGGGCAGGGGATACTTCGCTGGGACATGAGTCTGGCTTAGCGGTGGGGGTCGACTCTTGGAGAGCGATGGGAGGGGCTGGATCTTGGTCTGGAGGTATCCGCTCTGGCGTTGTTGGCAGCGGTTCGATGGCTTTGAGCTTTAACAGGATTTTGAGAGTTGGTGGCTCTGAGTTGGGTGGATCCTGGTGAGAGGTCGGCCGAAGCCGATTGGATGGCCCTGGAGGTGCCGCGCGCGACGCGAGGGGATGGAGGGCCAGTTCTGTTTGTTGGGGTTGATCTTTGGGTGAGCCCGGGGGCCGTTCATCGCTCATGGTATTGAATGGAAGCGACGAACGTCAGAGTTACCGTAACTGCCACCTCCACTGAGCAGATTGATCGGCAGAATACGGCTAGGACCCAAGGGTTAAGTGTCGTGGTGAAGGGCCATTCCAAATGGTGTGGCGTGGCGATAGGCTCACTGTCGAAGAACGTGCACTGGTGACTTGGGCTCGGGCCGGTGGGGAATGTTGATCCGCAGATGGGCTGCAAGATTTCCACAGATGGAAGTATTGCTTACCATCAGCGGCGGTCATTTCAAGCCGTGACACTTCGTCACGGTTTGATGGCCTTCCCCGTTAGTGTTGCTGCGGCTTGTTCGCGGGCTGGCGCGGCTTACGATTGTGATCTGACCTTGCCCTCGATGTGCCTAGCGAAGGCCCCCTCGGTGTTAGTGACGATTCTGGTTCACTCAAACGGCTTTCGGACTAAGTCGATGGGTTTCGGTCGTTGAATCGTTCGACCGGGTGTGGATGGATGCGGCGGAGTCGCTCTCGCCGAGTTGCGCGGCTCCCGAACTCATAATAGGCTGAAACAGGCCGAGACCGAAGTGGCAGGAGTGGCCGAGAAATATTGGGCCTTTGATTGGCTTGGAAAAGGTGATGCGGACGGTGTAGCCGCGTTTGTCGTCGTTTGTGGCACCGTCACGGGTTCGCCTTGGTTGGTGGACTTTCACCCAGCGTGATGAACCTTCTTCAATTTCTATGGTGGCGGTTGGAAATTCACGTTTGGCAAGTTCTTCGGCGATTTGCTCGGCGACGGATTCTCCACGTTTCACGTTACCTCGGCGGTCGAATACATGGCGCGGTGGGACATAGGGCGTCATGCTTTTCCAGCATTGTGTTCCTGTTTCCGGAATCTCCGGCGGCGGCGGGACGAGGCTATCGAGAGGAATGAGCTTCGCGGTCCAAGAGGATTTTTTGTAGGTGAGCGACACTTCGCGTTCAGACGCATGGAGCATGGCGATTTGTTCGTCATGGGTGAACCCATCGGCACTCCATGCGCAGAGGCGCGTTGCTTCGCTGCCCTCGAAATGGAGAAAAAATACCGCGTGACGGTGCCCGATGAGTGGTTTGCCGTCTGCATTTTTGCCCGTCAGCGTTGCGCCAAGTTCTTGCATTTCTGGCGGGGCTTGTTTCCAGTCGTCCATACTGCCGTCGGTAGCGGCGAGCAGTAGACATTTTGCAGCGGCTCCTCGAAAGCGCTGTGTGAGTGTGACTGCGGATTTTTCGTAAATCGGTATGCGACTGCCGAGGGCGAATTGCATCCACTGCACAGGCGGGCGTTGTTTCTCTGGGCGTCGCATAGGTCGGATAATTGGGCGGTCGGGGCGTTGGGCGTAGCTCCAGCACGCTCCGGGTGGTAGGTCGCCGTTTGCGAGTTCCGGGGAGTCTGTTGAGCGAAGGGCGTCCGCAAGCGTTGCCTCTGGTGCCAACGTGAGCACGGGCACAGCGCCTT
>CAMAVD010000332.1 GCA_945861575.1 Akkermansia muciniphila | reverse complement strand
TGAAATGACACGGAACACCGATCTACGGTTTGCCCATTACCCCATACTATGCAGACCTGCAGGTCGAACCTGTTGATCGCATGCCAGAGCACTCGTAGTGCGTACATGGAGCTTTGTCTCTTCGGGCGCGATCGTTTTGTTCTCTTCGCCTTTGAGGGATGGTTCTCCGCTGCTGGCGCTGTAGGTAGGCGGGTTCGCCCATGGTATACCCAAAACTAAAGCACATCCAAATCCAGAGGAAACCAATATGATTCAGAGACCCTACCATCGCTCATACCCTGCGGATCGCTCCACGTCGAGACGACTTAGTTGTGGGATCCTATCCTGGCACTTCCTCCCGGCCTTTGTGGTCGGGGTCCTGTCGTCTACGACGCACGCCGGGAGCATTGACCTTAGCTTCGATCCGGACGCAGGGGTGCCCGGTGTTCTTTATGGCAAGGCGCTCTTGGATGCAACCGGTGGCACTGGGGATGGACCGGTCCTGAAGCTGACTCAGGCGAATGGGGATGCCGGCAGCTTTGTCATTGATGAGCTCGACTCTGGCTTTTCGGTCGGAAGTTTTCTGGCGACCTTCAAGCTCAGGATGGGAAACGACACGGCCTCTCCTCCTCAGGGAGATGGTTTCAGCTTCAGCTTCGGCCCCGATATTCCCGACAGCCTCTTTCCCTTGCCTGAAGAGGGTGTCGGCTCGGGATTGATCGTCTCTTTCGACAGTTTTAACAATGCCGGGGCTGCCGATGAGGCTCCGGCCATCGACGTCAAATGGAATGGTCGGATCCTCGCCTCAAAGAAGGTGGGCTTTCTTCCCACCGGGAAAAACTTTGTGAACGTCAGTATCCAGGTGGATCGGGACGGAACTCTGGATCTCCAATTTGGCAACAACCTCGTCTTCAGCAATCTGCTCTGTTTCCAACCGACACCGGGCCGCTTTGCTTTGGCAGCCAACTCGGCGCTCCAACGTTTCCTTGGTGACCCCATCGACATGCATTGGATCGACGACCTCTCAATCCAGACCGCTGTGGTGGATTCCACAGCTATTGTGTCGGCCGAGCCACGGGGGAGCAGCGTCTCGCCCGACGCTGTGGTTCGGGTCGAGTTGCAGGATCTGGGGACCCAAGTGAAGCCGGAGACTCTGCAGTTCAAGTTCGATGACAAAGTGGTTGCCGTTTTGATAAACAAAGAGGGAGACAAAACCAGCTTTCAGTTTGACCCGCCAGGGCTCCTGCTTCCAGGCACTAGTCACCGGGTGCAAGTGAGCTATTCTGACGACGGAGTGCCCAGCCGTTCGACGGCGGTCGACTACGAGTTCACGGTCTATTCCTACCTCACTCTCCCCGGCAGCTACGCCCTGCCGGAGGGAGTCGTGAATAAGGGGGCTTTTGGATTCAAGGTCTATCCCCATCAGATCGCCCGCAACCTGGGGACATCCCTTGAGAGAGCCGAGTTGCAGTTTGCCAACAAGCTGGTCGATCCGGCCGACGGGAGCATTCTCGAGAACCGAGCCGACCTGACCGGAGTGGAGGCCGACGGATCCTATCCGATGGAGGGATTTCTGGATTTCAGCTCCACATCAACCCCCACGGGCATCTTGGGGGATGATGCGGCGCTCCCCGGTATCAACACTCCCTTCGAGAACTACGCTCTGGAGGTGCTCACCTACCTTGAACTCGCACCGGGCGTCTACACCTTCGGCATTGGGGCGATGCGAAACTACAACACGACGGCTGAGGGAACCTATCGGGAATCCGGCTTTCGGCTGACTGCTGGCCCCAACCCTCGGCAGCTCCTCGCCCCGCAGATCGCTGCATTTGATCGAAGCCGTCCGGAAGGCCAGAACGAGTTTTCCTTCGTTGTTCAGCAGGCTGGAGTCTATCCGTTTCGGCTGCTCTGGTTCTCCGGCATCGGTGCCAGTTCGCTCGAGTGGTATCGAGTCACCCCAGATGGATCCCGCGTTCATATTGCGGATTACCCCTCTGGCGGTGTCCCTGCCTATCGGGAGGTGTCTGTGACTCATCCCTACTTGCAATACACCACTCAGCCCAGGCCCAACGAGACCCAGGTCCCTGTGAACGCCATGATCGCTGCGACGCTCGTCGATGGTTCGGTATCGGTGAACCCAGACAGCATCCAGCTCAGTTTGAATGGAGTTCTCGTGACGCCACTCATCAGCAAAGATGCCGGCTCTCTGCTGACCCAGATCAGTTTCGATCCTCCAGGCAGTCTCCCCTCGGGCTTCACCAATACCGTCCGTCTCGTTTATTCAGACACCACAGGATTCACCTCGGACGATCAATGGACATTCGTGGTGGAAGGCACGATCGATGATCCCGGACTCATCGTGATCGAGGCCGAGGGCTTTGATCAGAAGATCGCCATCGATTCCAACAATCATTCCTGGGAGCTGACCACAGCGACCGCAGGCTTTTCCGGGGAAGGTGCCATGGAAGCCCTTCCTAATGTGAATCTGAACGTGAACATCGATACCGCCATCAGTCCGCGTCTTGACTACAATATGGAGTTCACGGTGCCGGGCACCTACTATGTTTGGGTGCGCGCTCTGGCCGACAGTTCGCCCGGTCCTGGGCAGAACGATTCTGTCAACGTTGGGATGGACGGGGTGCTGGCTGCGACGAGCGATCGTATCGGATTCTTTCCTCAGGGGGCCGGATATGTCTGGTCGAACACGACCTTGGATGGCAACACCCGTGCGACCCTGGTCGTCAAAACCCCGGGTCGGCACGTCGTTAATGTGTGGATGCGGGAAGACGGATTCGTCATCGACAAGCTGATCCTCAGCGACAAGCCGGAATACCAGCCCACAGGGATGGGGCCGGCGCTTAAGCCGGTTCTGGTGGTGGTGGAGGCTGAGCACGCTGACGCCAATACTCCCAGCGAGGCCAATGGCCACGCGTGGGAGTTCAATGATGCCACGCCCGGATTTTCCGCGCAGGGAGCCATGCTGGCCATTCCGAACGTGAATCTGAATGTGAACATCGATACAGCCATCAGCCCCCGCCTGGACTACAACGTGGAGATTGTGAAGCCGGGCACCTACTACGTCTGGGTTCGCGCTCTGGCTGACAGCTCGCCAGGCCTGGGCCAGAACGACTCGGTCAATGTGGGCATGGACGGGGTTCTGCCCTCTACCAGCGATCGGATTGGCTTCTTCCCGCAGGGCGCGGGCTTTTTTTGGTCCTCGACCACTCTGGACGGCAACTCACGGGCAACCTTGGTGGTGGACTCTCCCGGCGTCCATCAGCTGAACGTGTGGATGAGGGAGGATGGATTTCTTCTCGATAAGGTTCTTCTCGTCAGCGATCCGAACTATGTCCCCTCTGGCGTGGGACCCGCTGAGCGTCCTGCGATCCTGGTGGTTGAGGCCGAGCAGTTCGATAACGCTGTCGCCATCGAGGCGAATAATCTTTCCTGGATGCCGACTACGGCAAACGCGGGGTTCTCAGGTGAGGGGGCCATGGAGGCGCTTCCCAACGTGAATCTAAACGTAAACATCAACACCGCGATTAGCCCCCGGATGGACTACTCTATCGAGTTCCTAAAGACGGGGACTTACTACGTCTGGGTGAGGGGCCTTGCCGATAGCGCTCCTGGGTTGGGCCAGAATGATTCGGTGAATGTGGGGTTGGATCAGGTTCTGCCCGCCACGAGCGATCGGATTGGGTTCTTCCCCCAGGGCGCGGGGTATGTGTGGTCAGGCATTACCTTGGATGGCAGCTCCCGGGCGAGCTTCGAGGTGACCTCCGCCGGAGAGCATCAGGTCAATGTGTGGATGCGTGAGGATGGATTCATCATCGACAAGGTCCTCGTGACACAGGATGTCACCTACACGCCGGTGGGTGTGGGCCCGGTGGCCAGCGCACGTTCCATCTCCTTGCGCCCGCGCCTCAAAATCGAAGGCATGCAGGGTGGAGTCCAACTCTCCTGGGCAGGTGGCGGTGCCCTCTACGCTTCCGACACCGTGGACGGTGAGTATGTGGCGGTGGAGGAAGCGGCCGCGAGCCCTGTGACGGTCGCTACAGGTGGAGCCCAAAAATTCTATCGCGTCGTCAGATAGACACGAGGCACTGTCTGCCTGTCTGCATCAGCCCTCCCCTCCGGGGGAGGGTTTTTTTTGCCGCACGGGTCCAGACACCAGTCTACGTGTTTCCAGGCCGTCACGACGATTCCTAAGCCCGACGCACTCAGATCGGGACAGTCCGAGAGGCAGCTAGGGTTTAAGCCCTCGTTTGGTCCTCAACCTCTACT
>CAMAVD010000331.1 GCA_945861575.1 Akkermansia muciniphila | reverse complement strand
GGGCACCTGGTGGTGCCGTGGCAACCGCAGCCGCCTCGTCGACTTCGTAAAGGGCGTTGGGCGCTAGGTTGGTAAGCCAGCTGCGCCGCCCCCCACGCCAGAGCACCTCGATCTCCGTGGCTCCACGCGCGGCAAAGCTGCGAGATGCCTCATCCCCCGAGAGATACCGCCCGCCTGAGATAATCTCCTGCGTCGACACCCCTAGTTCACTCCTCACCCGGAGCCGGGCTCCGATCCCTGCAGTGTTTGGAGCAAGCCCTTTCAGCCTCACACCCACACGCGGCCCCGCCGCGTTGTTGCGATAGATTAGCGGCGGGGCGTTTAGGCACGACACCACCACATCCTGATCGCCATCGTTATCGAGATCCGCCAACGCGATCCCGTGGGACACCTGGCGGGAGTTAAATCCCCAGGCGTCTCCCTGCTCCCTGAATGTCAGATCCCCTTGATTTCGAAAGGCGCAGTTTGGGGTGCTCAATCGAGGAAAGAGCAGAAGATGCTCCCGGGCCTGCGCCGACGACGTCGGCTTGCCGAGACGTTTGATAACATCCATCGAGTCAAGATTCTGGATATCATACTCGTGCCCATTCGCCACCAAGACATCCTCATAGCCATCCAGATCTATATCCAGAAAGACCGTGCACCACGACCAGTCCGAGGCTGCAAGGCCAGCGTAGTTGGCGACTTCGGTAAAGCTTCCGTCTCCACGGGCAAGCAGGAGCGTGTTGCGGCGGATTTGCGGACGATCCTCCACGCGTCCTGGGATCCGAGGATCCGTATCCGTATCGATCATCTGAACCATGCGCAGGGAGTGGAAGCGGCTGAGCATATCGACCACGAAGAGGTCGTCGAAGCCATCCCGGTTCACGTCCGCCACGTCCACCCCCATTGAATACCGGCTGGTCTGACGAACGGACAGAGGCTCGATAGCCCGGAACCGGCCTGTGCCATCATTGATCCAAAATCGGTCCGGCCCTTCGTAGTCGTTGCAAACGTAAAGGTCAGGGAATCGGTCCCCATTCAGGTCTCGAAACATCACGGAAAGGCCCAGATCTTGAGGAGCCTCCGCTAGAGGTTTGCCCGCTTCATCGAGGAAGCGTCCCCCCGTCCAAGACACCGGCGTGAACACACCTCGGCCATCATTCAAATACAGTGAGTCAGGTTCGCCCAACTCGATCATCCTGCCCTGCACGATCCGGAGGCGATCGGCGTACTTACCGGTTATGACCCTCTGACCGTTTGTCATGCGCATCTGAATCTCCCCTCCACTGCGGAGAATGGAGAGATCGGCGTAGTTCGCCACATACAGATCCAGATCGCCATCCCCATCGGCATCAGCCAACGCAAGGGAAGTACTGCCGGCCTTGGAGGTGAGTCCAGCCGCCGAGGTGCGGTCAACGAAACGTCCCTTCCGATCATTGATGAGCAGGGCATTCGGTCCACCGCACGATGTCACGACCAAGTCCAACCAACCATCGCCGTCCACGTCGGCGAACGCCGCACCCGTGGAGGCTTGCCCGACGCAGGAGGCCCCTCCGGCGTCTTCAACCCGCTGGAAGCTCCATCCTCCCCTATTCCGGTAGAGCGCGTTGGTTCCATCCAAGTTACAGAAGTACAAATCGCAGAATCCATCGCGGTCATAGTCGCCCGCAGCAACCCCCGCGCCGTTCAGGAGGTTGTTGTTCTGTTTGGCCCGGGCGACTTCCAGCCGGTTGGTAAAATGGATGCCTGTCTCGGAAGGGGTAAGAAGGGTCAAGCCAGCGTTGCCGGACTTGGCCTGTGCCAGCACCCGGCTAAGATCGAGAAAGCGGTGGCCGGGTCGAACCTCCCAGGAAGGCTTGTCGGCAGCGGCCAGCCAGCTCGGCACACTCAAAATCCCGAACAAGATCAGTCCAACACACCGCCAGATGAGATAGGGCCTGGTTGCCTTCATGTCTGGGAACACCCTAGAAGGGAACCAACCCCACCCGCAACGGTGAAAAAGCATTGATTCCAGATGTCCAACCCTTCTATTCTGAGAAACCTTGAGAGTCTGAATTGGGCCGCTCCGGTCCTAGGCGACGATCCAGGTCAACACGACTGTGCCTCTTTCAATCACGCGTCCACATCACTTAACAAACCCCGCACTCGGACTCCTTTCCCTTGTGGCACTTCTGCAGTTCCACAGTCAAGTGGACGCGGCCTCCGCATCGACCGAGTCCGCCGACAAGGAGAAACAGGTGAGGCAGCTGCTGGATCTCCGTCGACGCCAACAAGAGCAGGCTCTGCGGGAATCGAAGCTCCAATCCAACTTCCGCTTTTCTGACCGCACGCTTGCAAGCGGAATTACCTTCCGCCACGAGTGCGTGGATGACGCCGGGAAGAACTGGAAGCCGGCACATTACGACCATGGCAACGGCGTAGCCGTAGCGGATGTAGATGGAGATGGCCTGCTGGATCTATACTTCACCACCCAGCTTGGCTCGAATCGGCTGTACCGCAATCTGGGAAACGCGAGATTCAAGGACATTACATCCGAGGCAGGCGTTGGCCTGAGCGATCAAATCAGCGTCGCGGCCGCCTTCGCAGACATCGATAATGACGGCGACCCCGACCTCTACGTGACGACCGTCCGCCATGGAAACCATCTCTTCGAGAACCGAGGCAACAACCGCTTTGTCGAGGTGACTGAAAGCGCCGGGCTCAGCTACTCCGGCCACTCCTCAGGGGCGGTCTTTCTGGACGTAGACAGGGACGGCCTCATAGATCTGTTCCTCTGCAATGTGGGAAAGTTCACTCTCGAGCAGAAGGGGCATCGGGGATTTTACCTTGCGAGAGAGAATGCATTCGCTGCGCACCTGCAGCCTGAGCTGAACGAACAGAACCTCCTCTACCGGAACCTGGGGAATCTTCGCTTCAAGGAGGTCTCCAAGGAGTGGAACATCATGGATACAACCTGGTCGGGGGATGCCACTCAGCTGGACCCAAACCAAGATGGCTTCCCGGATCTCTATGTCGCGAATATGCAAGGGCAGGATCGCTACTACGAAAACCAAGGGGGAAAGCGCTTTGAAGACAGGACGGATTCGCTGTTCCCACGCACGCCGTGGGGGGCGATGGGCGTCAAATCCTTTGATTTGAACAACGACGGCCGCATGGACCTCCTCGTGACAGACATGCACTCTGACATGACAGAAGGCCAGAGACGCCGGGCCATGGGTTTCGATCCGCGCGTGGAACGGCAAAAGACTGAGGCGTACTGCGGACCTGAGTTTGCCAACGTGTTCGAGCTTTCGGCAGACCGCTACGTTTTCGGGAACGCACTCTATCAGGCCCAGGCTGGAGGAGGATTTGTCGAGCGCTCTGATGCCCTGGGGTTGGAGACCTACTGGCCCTGGGGGATAAGCGCCGGAGACCTGAATGCTGATGGCTATGAGGATCTGGTCATCTCCGCCGGAATGGGCTTTCCGTTCAGATACGCCGTCAACTCCGTTCTCCTCAACGACGCCGGCAAGCGATTTCTAGACGCTGAGTTCCAACTGGGAGTCGAACCTCGAGCGGATGGAAAGGTCGAGATCGACTACTTCACGCTCGACTGCGATGGGATCGACAAGGGCCATCGGCTCTGCGAAGGGCAGTCCGGCACCCGAACCATCCGAGGTCCGACCAGCAGCCGCTCATCAGCGCTCCTGGATCTCGACGATGATGGGGATCTGGATATCGTACTGAATGATTTCAACGACCGCCCGCAGTTGCTTGTCAGCAACCTGAGCGAGCGGCAGAACATTGGCTCCCTCAAGCTGAGACTCCGGGGAACCCGTTCGAACCGGGACGGCCTCGGAGCCTCGGTCAAGCTCACAACCAGCCAAGGGATTTTCCATCGCTACCACGATGGGAAATCAGGCTACCTGGCACAAAGCAGCTCGCCCCTGCATTTCGGGTTTTCCGCCGACTCCAAAGTCATGCAAATCGAGGTCAAGTGGCCTTCGGGACTGATCCAAACACTCAAGGACGATCTCCCTCAAAAGGGAACATTTCTCATCACCGAGGGACCGTAGCCCGTCAACGCTCAGGCGTGTGCTACCGTTTCTAGGTTCAACGCCTCAATCGCACCACGCCATCCCCCCGCGACCTGTTTGCTGCGGGAAGGGTGGGGGTGTATGGAGACGTGGGAGAAACCTCGTCAGCCAACAGTCCCGTTGCCTGGCCTTGGATGTGGCCAAGAGCCTACCGGAGCACCTTCACGACACCCAGCGAGTTCACCTCGATGTCTCGGGCCTGAGGTG
>CAMAVD010000330.1 GCA_945861575.1 Akkermansia muciniphila | reverse complement strand
CCCTACGTCCCTCAGTTGACTCCGTACCCTCAGGTGGCAAAGGGAGGGTCCTGGGATGATGAACCTAAGAAGCTTCGCAGTGCGGCTCGTCGTGGTTCCAACAAGAGGTGGAAAATGCAGGACCCGCAGCTTCCCAAGAGCATCTGGTATCTCACTGATGCCCAGTTCCTCGGATTCCGCATTGTTCGTCCCTTGAAGATTGCGAAGCCCGAAGAGCTTCAGCGCTTTTGGAACAATGGTGTCGAGCGGGAGTGAGCCTCGAACTTCCGGGCTTTGCTTTTAACCGTCAGACCTTCGCATCACATGATGCGTGGATGAGCGGGTCCTTTGATGAGGATTACCTACTATCTGGATGTCGTGTCTTCCTGTTTTTCGTTCTTTTGAAAGATTCGTTCCCTAGGCTGCGTAGTGTTGGGTAGATGCATGTTCCAGAACGAAGCCCGACACGGCGCGCACTGCGGTTGACAGCTAGGCCAAGGCTGTCCCGATTGGCTCCCGTCTCTCCGGCTGGCTTTCTTCTTCTCTCAACCTATGACACCACAAAAACCTCCCGCCGTACCTTGTTGGACGGCTTTTGCCGCGCTCACACTCCTGGGCAGCCTCTCACTGCAGGCCGCCGCCCCCTCCATCGTTTCGGTTAAACCCTTCGTGGATGAATTCGGATCGGGCGGCCTGGTCGACCTTCAGGTCGTTGCCCCTCCCAACTCGCAGGTCACGCTTCAATCGCGTGACGATATCAGCAAGGCGACTTGGATCGATGCCTCGGCGCCCACGCTTATCGTGGGCACCAAGCCTGTTACCTTCACTGTGCCGACCACGTTCACCGACGGGGTCACCGCTGTTCCTCATCGCTTTTTTCGTTTCAAGGTGGATCTATTCGATGTGGATCTGAAGGACGATGGATCCTCGGTGAACCTCCGCGTGGGCTCGTCCATTCCAGCAAGTGCGCTGTTCCAAACGCTCTCAGCCAAGACGGGGCAGGGGATCTTCGGCACGAATGAGTCGAGCTACGTAAGGACTCTCCCGGCTCTTAATGGCGTCGGAGCCAGCCTTGAGGACGCATTCTCCAATGCGGGCCTGCGCCTCTGGACGCTGGGGCCCGAAAAGGATGATCCGGGATTCTCCAAACGCCTGACCTTGCCGGAGAGACGGCAGCTAAAGCGATTGCCGGATGCGGCCATCGATATCGGTGTCGGCCGGATTGATGACGGCTTCAAGGGCATTGAAGGTCTAACGAGGCCCGTGGACTTGGGTCGCGAACTTCCCCCGAGTCCGAACAATGACAAGGGACTGCGCTTGGAAATTGCGGACAGCAAGGAAGTGCATCAGATCCAGGATGCCATACGGCCGGACAAGGTCCGGCATCTCCAGTTTTCATTCACCTTGGGTGTGAACGGTGGATTGCGCTCGTTGGGTGCCTATAGCCTGCCAGGGAGTCCTCTCGACTCCCGCACTCAACTCGAGGAGGACGATCTGCCGAAGGATCCTCCCGTGGGATCTCTGGTCTACGTCGTTCGATCTAAGAAGCTGCAACCGTCCCGCTTGGATGACATTTTCTACATCGGAGCCTTGCCAGATCCGTTCGAAGTGCGGGTCTACCAGCCGCCCTTCCGGGGCTCTCATGGCCATGTTCCCGCGTCGAAAGAGGATCTTCGCATTCAAATCCCGGTGTTGGAAGGCGATGACGATCTCGCTGGCCTGTCTGTTCAGGTGTATCGATATGTGAAGGCGGCCCGTCTTGGCGTGCTGACGCCAGAGACCTTTCTCAAAAATGTAGACCGCTTTCAGCTCCTTGGGCAGACGGCTGGCGAAACGCTCAATCGTCTCGTTGCCAGTACGCCGAGAGCAGGCTTTGGGCTGCAAGACGTGGACCTCGCTGGCGTGACTCGCGCCGCCACCCTGACCCAGTTACACTCTAGCGGTTCCCGCGCCAAGAAGTTCAACATGGTCATTATCGCGGAAGGCTTTGCGGACACGGCAGCCGACCAGGCCTTGTTCGATAATTACGTCAAGGACACCGTCATGGGCGATCTTCTCGCGAAAGACGTTCATCCGGAGATCCTGAACGCGATTAATATTTTCCGCATCAACACCTTCTCGAAAGAGTCTGGCGTGACTCGTGTTAACGGAAATGGGGCGGTTACCTCGACGAAGGATACCGCATTGGGTTACCGTTTCAGCGGCGACTGGAATCGCTGCTGGATGGAGCCTGGTCCTGGAACGACCGCAGCCATCGATGCTCTCGTCAATTCCCTGATTCCGGAAGCCAACGTGAAGGCGGTGGTGCTAAACACCGGCTCCTTCGGCGGATGCGCACGCGGCAGTCACTTTGCCGTCACGCGGGGAGTTGATTGGACCGTGTTTGCCCATGAGTTCGGCCATTTTTTCGGCGGCCAGGGCGATGAGTATCAATGCAACAACGGGGAAGCTGGATGCGGTTGGTATACGGGTGCTGAGCCCGGAGCCATCGATCTGACCAAGACCACCACACGCGCCTCGATCGAGTGGAACGATTGGATCCCAGCCACACGCCCGGTGCCTACTGCGCTCGCCAACATTGTGGACACCACACAGGATGTCGGGCTCTTCCCCGGCGCCTCGATCGGAAACGGACAATGGTGGAACGGGATCTATCGTCCCAGCTGGCGCGGAAGGATGAACGACAATCTCCCTCGGCATAACCCGGTGGGTTACACTGCGATGAGGGACAATGCCCGCTCACGTCAGGACGCTGACTTTCGCAAGAGCGTGGCAGGCGACTTCAACGGCGACGGACACACAGATCTCGCTTTGTTGGACGATCGGCAACTCTCGTTGTATCTCGCAGCCGATCGCAATGTGGGGGCCAACGATCCCGTGACCGGCCAGGCCCCGCGGCCTGTGACGGGCGTGCTTGAGCCCACCTGGTATCACACCGACATCCTCTACAATGCCTCCAAGTCCAAGTCCTGGGAGTTCCGGGGGTCCGACATCCTGATCCCTGCTGACTTCAATGGGGACGGCAAGACCGATCTGTATGTGATCAATCTCGACGCTTGGTCCAAGCCCTACCTCTGTCTTCTTCGATCCACCGCAACAGGCTTCGAACCTGTGCGGCGTTTCGACGAGGAACTTCCGGGCTGGGGCGCGATGCGCGACGGAGACCAGTTCTACGCCGGTGATTTCGACGGCGACGGAAAGTCTGACCTCATGGTCTACAACGGCACCGACTGGTCGATGCCCTACTTCTTGATGCTTCGGTCCACTGGAAGCACGCTCAGCTACAGCCGCCGCTACGACAAGTATCTGCCCGGTTGGGAGATGGGGCGTCACGAGAAATTCTTCGTGGGTGATTACAATGGCGATGGGCGCAAGGAGGTGATGAGTCAGAACACGCAGGATTGGAATCAGGTGCATCTGATGGTGTTCCGTTCCACTGGGACTCAGCTCGCGCTCACCGACAGACACTACGGCGAGATCCGAATCAACGGTGGACTGTATTGGACCATGCGGCGACAGGACGAGCTGTTCCTGCCCAACTTCAACGGGGATAAGACGGCGGACCTGGCGGTGTTCAACGGACGTGACTGGACCCCGGAGTATCTGGGATTCTTTGCCATGCAGGAGGGCAAGTTGAGCTTCCGGCATCGGTATGAAGGATCTGTTCCCGGCTGGGATCTGTCTCGTCGTGATCGCTTCTTCGTCGCGGATGCCGATGGCGATGGAAAGCAGGATCTAGTGGTCTACAACTCGAAGAATTGGTCGACCCAGTATCTGGGAATTCTGCGAGCCAGGGGAGATGGGACGGTGTCGGGCAGTTGGCAGGACGATTGGATTGGGTCCTGGAACCTTGGTGATTCGGACAGCTTCCACGTTGCAGATTTCCGTGGTGCTGCTGGATGGGAAGATCTCTTCGTCTACAATAAGAACTGGTTTGGGCTCCTGCGCAGCTATTCAACCCGCTATCAGCTGGAGGCCCTCTATCCGAAGTGGATCCACAATCATCGTTACCATGCGTATGGATGGTGGTGATCGTTGGGCTGGGACCCGGTGGATCTGAAGGCTCAGGGGCTGACCGCGAGGTCAGCCCCTTTTTTGTCTCCCGTAGTGTCCACAAATTCGAACGAGGCTATTTTCATGCGGCATCTCGGTAATAGCGCAGCATTCCGCCGAGTCGCCGACGTGAACGAATAGTGCCGGTGTGTGGGAACTCCGCGAACTCAGGACGGATGATTTTGTTCTCGAGCCCCTGGTGGTTTCGTTCCTGGTGATAATGTTCAACGAACTGAAAAACCGCCTCGCGCAAAGCTGATTCCCCAAACAGGATCATGTTGTCCAAACATGACTCCTTGA
>CAMAVD010000329.1 GCA_945861575.1 Akkermansia muciniphila | reverse complement strand
CAAGTTCGGTCCCTCGGAAAACGGCGTCTCGTTCGGACGCTTCGAAACCACCGCCAGTGTCGACTACCCCTCACTCATTTCGCGGAGCTTCGGACGCGACGATCCTGCCACCACAAACGAGTTTCACCTCGGCCTCGGGGCCTCCAATGCTGCGCCGCAAATCGGCCCCGTGGTGATTAGCGAGATCCATTACCACCCCCCTGCCAACGGCACGAACGACAACATCGTCGATGAGTTCATTGAATTGCAAAACCTCTCCAGCGACGCTGTGCCGCTCTATGATCCGCTCTATCCCACGAACACCTGGAGACTGAGGGACGCAGTCGATTTCAACTTTCCAGCCGGCAGGAAGCTGGAGGCAGGCGCTTTCCTCCTCTTGACCTCCTTCAATCCAGCAACGGACCCAGGCATATTGGCCGCATTCCGATCCAAGTTTTCCGTCCCTGCGGGCGTTGAGATCTTCGGCCCTTACCAGGGCAAGCTAGACAATAGCATCGACAAAGTGGAGCTCTACCGACCGGACTTCCCTCAACTTCCTCCCCACCCGGATGCAGGCTTCGTTCCCTATGTCCTGGCGGAGCGGGTTCACTATGCCGACGCGGCCCCCTGGCCGAGCCAGGCGGATGGATTCAAGCAGGGTTTGGGAGCCTCGTTGCAACGGCAGGTGGCTTCCTCCTATGGGAACGAGCCCACGAATTGGATCGCCGGTTTACCCACACCCGGAAGAGGCAACGGGACCAGTATCACACCGGTGCCCATCCTTACGGTCCAGCCCAAGAATATCATCCTTCCTGAAGGGTTCGACGCGACCCTAACCGCCACCGCCGCCGGGACCGGCCCGCTCTCTTACCAATGGCGATTGGGTGCCGAAGCCGTTCTCAATGCAACGAACGCAAGCTTACTGATAAAGTCAACGGGCCCCACCAACACCGGGGCTTATACCGTGCTGGTAAGCAATCCGGGAGGCTCGGTCCTCAGCGCCGTGGCCGTCGTTAAGACCGGCGGCGCGCCCTATGCGATTTCTCAAGCAGCTCCTGTCTTTTCGGTAGTGGGCGACACAGCCACCTTCTCGGTCGCTTTGGTTGGGTCCCAACCCATGAAATTGCTCTGGCTGCACGATGGGGTCGTGGTACCGCAGGCCACCAACAGCAGCCTCGTCCTTGCCTCGATCAAGGCCGCCGATGCAGGTCAGTACCAGCTCTGGGCTTCCAACTCTTTCGGCACCCTCCTGACAGAGCCTGCGCGCCTGACGTTGGGCAGCCGTCCTCGGATCATCGCAGAGCCGACGCCACAGGTAGCACTGGTAGGCACCAGCGCTCGATTCGAGGTGACAACCGACGGCACACCACCCTTCAGCTATCAGTGGTTCTTCAAGGGCATTCCCTTGCCTGAAGCGACACTGAAAACCCTGACACTAAGCGACGTGTCGCTCGCCCAAGCAGGGGAGTATGTGGTCGCGGTTAGCAACGCATTTGGTCATGTCAGCAGCCGCGCAGCCCCCCTGACGGTCAACCCGCTCCCTACTTTGAGCATCACCAACACCGTCGCCGTAACCGCCGAAGCCGGGGGGGCGCCGGGATGGGTCACCATCAGCCGTTCCTACGCCACAGCGTCACCGCTCACCGTTCGCTACTCCCAAACCGGGACAGCACGCGCCGGGGCAGACTATCAGCCGCTCTCAGGCATCGCAGTAATCCCAGAGGAACTGCTCTCGGTTTCGATTCCGATCTCTGCGATCGAGGATCCCTGGGTTGAAGGGCCTGAGACCGTGGATATCGTGCTCTCCGTAGGGGTCGGCTACACCCTCTCGCTGGCGAACAAGGCTACCGTCACCCTCATAGACAATGACCTACCCCCTTCGGCTGAGGGCACGAACGTGGTCGCCTCCTTCGGCTTGACCAATGTCTGGCGGTATCAGCAGACCGCCGATCTCACGGCGACGGACTGGAAGAGCCGCCTTTACAACGATTCCGCCTGGCCTTCCGGCCCAGGCGCACTGTATGTAGAGAACGATATTATCCCGGTGCCCAAGCTCACACGCCTGACCCTCGGAAGAATGACCTATTACTTCCGAACCCGCATAACCTTGTCAGACACCAACCGACTGCAACTCAGCACCACCCTGGCCGTGGACGACGGGGCAGTGATCTACCTCAACGGTCAGGAAGTCTATCGCTTGGGAATGACGGATGGGGATGTTGTCTACGGCACGAGCGCCCTGAGAACGGTCGCCAACGCCAAAATCGAAGGTCCCTTCATACTCCCCACGACCCACGCAGTGCTCGGAGAGAATATGATCGCTGTCGAGGTGCATCAGTTCGGATCGGGAAGTTCGGACCTTGTCTTCGCCATGACCCTCGAAGCCCTCGCGGTCAAAGCTGTGCCGCCGATCCTGGGAGATCCCACCCTCAGCCCCAGCGGGGAGTTTCAGTTCATCCTCACAGGACAGGCGGGTCAGGCTTACTCCGTTGAAAGCTCCACCAATCTGATCAACTGGGTGTCCGTCAGGAACGTGGTGCTTCCAGCCACCGGAGCCTTGGGGGTCAACGAATCGACCACTGCGGAGCCCGGCTCGCGTTTCTATCGAGCCCGACCGCAGAATTGAGACCAAGCGATTTCCCCAAAAGCAGCCAGCTCGGGGTGGATCTTCTGCGCCCCCGCCAAAACCAGAAGCTACTTTTGCACGATCCCTAAGGCGCAAAAAACGTGTCCGGATTGTGGGCGGGCCGGGTTCCACGGCTAGATGCCTCCTGAGCGGAGGCGGAAGGCTCGCTCGCCTCCTCAGCCTTGGCCTGCCTCTGGCTGGAAGACTGGGTCACGAGTCGCTCAAGGTCCCGCACACCTTGCTGAACAGCTAACGCTTGCTCATGGAGATGGGAAGCGGTTTCGGCGCTCTCGTGGGAATGGCCGGCGTTGGACTGCGTATTCTTATCCAGACGTGCGACGGCGATGTTGATTTCTGAGACGCCCTGGCTCTGCTCGCGGCAGGCCACTTCCGTCTGCGCTGCCAGATCGCTCATCCGCTGCACCTTGGTCGAGATCTGGACGAGCACCTGAGCCAGCTGCCCGCTCAGCTGAGCCCCGCGCCGACTGGTTTCCACGGATTCTGAGATGCGATCGGCCGTTTCGCGTGCGGCGATCGCACTGCGCTGCGCTAGGCTTCTCACCTCATCGGCCACCACGGCGAAGCCCGCTCCCGCCTCACCCGCTCGAGCAGCTTCCACGGCGGCATTAAGAGCCAGGATATTCGTCTGGAAAGCGATCTCGTCAATTGTCTTCACGATACTCATGATCTGATCGCCCGAAGTCTTGGCTGCCAGCATCACCTCGTGCAGAGCTTTCATGTCAGTGGATCCAGACTCCACAGCTTCGTTCGCCTCACGAGCCAGATCCCGGGTAGACTTGGCATCCTCGGCATTCCGGCGAGTCATGCTCGACAACTCCTCCAAGGAAGCGCTGGTCTCTTCCAAAGCCGCTGCCTGACTTCCAGACTGCTCAGCCAGACTTCGACCGCTCGCCGTTAGTTTGCTCGAAATCTGAAGACTGTTCTCAGCGGCCTGGCTGAGCCGTGCGACGATGGATCGGAAGGGTTTGGGAATACTGCGCGAAACCAGGGAGGAGGTTGCAGCCAGGAGCACCACACCAAAGGCACTCATTCCCATCAGAAGACGTTCAAATTCCTTGAGGACACTCTGATTCGCAGCCTGAACTCCGGTGGCAGACTCCACGATTAGCCCGCCAGCCTTCTCCATGGCCTCCTCTAAAAAATCGAACGCCTTCGAGAAGCCGACCAACTCGGTGTGCGCGGCGGTGAGGTCTTTCTCGGCGAGTCCCATCAACTCCTCTGCCTTGGAGATATAGCTCGCCAGCGGGTTCTCCAGATCGGCCAAAGCCGTCTTGACCTTGGGAGTCAGTATCTCAGCCCGATTCTCCGCGATGGCTTTCCTAAACTGCTCCGCATGCTCCTGAACATCCTTCTTGGCAGCAGCGATACCTTCCGCATTCTTTTGACCTGCAGCCAGCAAGGCCGCCAGGACATCACTTCGAAGGGCGTCATGCATCATATCCGCCCGCATATGCCTTTGCTGCACGACCTGGATGCGTGTCAAGTCCGCCACGCTGACCGCGGTGGCCCTGAGTTCCCTCCAGGACATCCCCGCCACTCCAGCAATAAGTGGAAGCGCTAAAAGCCCGATACTGAATACCTTGGTGCTAATCTTCATACGTTTATCCCTAGACCCAATCGGCGTGCTGCTCCATCGGAACCCTCATTCCAAGAGTGTGGATCACCACGGTCCAAAGCATCATCGACCTCACGAGAAAAAGCTGAAGCAGACGACAGGGAAAGCGATTGTTT
>CAMAVD010000328.1 GCA_945861575.1 Akkermansia muciniphila | reverse complement strand
AAAGAGGCTTACCTTGCGGTGTATGACCGTCCTCAAATCCTGGCGCAACCGCAGCCTGTTCAAGCGCTCCTAGGTGAGCAAGCCTCATTCGCTGTTTCGGTGGGAGGCCGTGGTCCCTTTGGGTATCGCTGGCAACGTTTCAGCGCTGTGCGAACAAACGAGTTCCTCTCGCCCAATCCGATCAGCGTCTTCACCCTGCGAAATATATCGCTCTCCCTGACGGGCAACTACTCTGTGATCATTAGCAACATCGCGGGAGCTTCCACCAGCAGCATTCCCGCCCTGCTGAGTGTCCTGACCGATACGGATGCGGACAAGATGCCGGACAGCTGGGAGACGCTCTACCAGTTGAACCCGGCCAGCGCGGCAGACGCCCTCCTAGATGCCGATGGTGACGGTGTTTCGAATCTGGATGAGTATAGAGCAGGGACCGATCCTAGGGACCCGAAGAGCTTCTTGCGCATTACGGACCTGTCGAAGGGTGGTGGGACGGCCTCGCTGGAGTTCTTTGCCCAATCAAATCGCACCTATACGGTGGAGTTTCGTGAGGCGATTGATGTTGGAGTTTGGCAGACTCTCACCAATGTGCTGGTTCGCACACATGGCCGAGTGGAGAAGGTGGTCGACCCTTATCCAGAAGCGTCAGGCCGTCTCTACCGTTTGGCATCGCCGGCCCTGGTGGATCGGCCCGTGAAAACTCCAGTGATTCTTGATTCTCCGAGTTCTGTTCGAGCTCTACGGGGTACCCCCATCGGCATCTCCGTGGTCGCCAGCGGTACCGGATCATTGAGCTATCAATGGCAAAAGAACGGCGAGCTGATAGCTGGCGCGACTGAGAGTCAGCTCTCCTTCGGAAGTGTGAGTGACTCGGACCAGGGCTCCTATGCAGTTCAGGTGAGCGATGACGCTGGCACGGTCATAAGTCAAACCGCTACCCTCGTGGTCCTTGAACCTCCCGCCGTCCAGCAGGCCCTGCAGGATCTGTCGGTGGCGGTGGGTGGGACGGCTCGCTTTGAAGTGAAAGCCACAGGGCAGCAGCCCCTCCGCTATTCATGGATTCATGAGGGAGCCTTCCTGGACACTAAGGGTCCCGTCTTGGAGATCCCGAGTGTAGGCCCTCAGCATGCGGGTCACTACACTGTGATTGTAAGGCATACAACCCCTAACGGACCCGTATCCGTTGAGTTGGAAGCGGAGCTGATCGTCCGCTGAATCCTAAGATCCTCGTGGCACCTCCCTGGTCCCTTCTTGGATGGGGAGGCGCCGGTCGACGCCGAGTGATCCTCGCTTTTGGGTGGATTGCGAAGGTCGTTCAGGAGTTAGTCTGTCCCTTTTGTGGCGAACTTGAGATTTGACCGACGGTTGTCTGCGACCTCACGCTATTTGAATGGAGTCTATCTCGGTAAAGGCATGACGGGGGACTCCATCGAGCTTCCGCGTTTCGGTTCGGTGGTGCAGCCCGTCTCGGTGCATCTCAGTAATCTCCGCATGGCCTCAAGAATTCGTGAGATTCTTGAATCCAAGGAGCTGACCTATCGGCTGGAAAGTCTGATGTATCCAGCGGAGGGCAGGACCCTTGGGAGTCTTCGCGAGGGCAAGTTGGCACTCAGCGACTTCTCGCCCCCGACTCCTCGGCCGGGGCGTTAGGTTTTGGGGGATGATCTCTGCTGCCCTCACAGCACAGGCTTCTTCAGCACTTTCCGCATCGCCTCCAGCAGGTGCTCCTCGGCACCTGAATCGACCCAACACCAATCTCCGAGGTTGGGGTCCTTCTCTGACCGGTGTCGCTCGGTGGGGATGTAACCCGTGGCGCCGTCGCCATACCCTGCCACGCAGACGAATGAATCCGGACGCGCCTTTTGCGCTGCGATCTGAAACTCCACGTAGGCCTCACCGGGCAGGAGCAACAGTTGCGCTCCGCCGAAGTCCACCATCGGCACGTCAATAGGTTTTCCGGCGTCGACCCGGCGTCTCCAGCTGAGTCCCAGGGCTGCGAGGCACTGTTGGAAGGGCGGGGTGCTTCTGGTCAGCTTGGCCTCCAGCTCAGACTCGGCGAAGCCGGTGCCGCTTCTGGGTGTGAAGTTCACCTGGGCGGTGCGGAAGTCGATACGTTTGACGCGCTGCCGCCGTGTGTTCGCCCACGCGGATGCCATGGCTTGGTGGAGGCGGTCCGCCAGGAGAAGGCGGTTCTCGGGAGACCCAGTGTTGTACTTCCCAGCGGTAACGTTGCCGCTGCAGCCGCTGCAATAGATCTGACGCGTGCCAGGCGTTTCTGCCTGACGTTTGCGCCGGGCCAGCCCGGGGAAATCGGCCGAGACATCGCCCTGTCCATAGTGGCTCATGGGATGAACGGCATAGAAGCTGAGAGCCGCAAGCGCGGTGTCCCGATCCCAGAAACTCAGGGTTTTCAGCTGCGAGTCTATCAGCCCCTCATCCGCTGCGATCGCGAAGGCGTTTCGGGTGCTGCTCGTTCGATCGAAACGCACCGTCCCGTCAGGCAAGGTGTAGCGGCGGTTGGACGCGATCCGGTCTACACGCGCTTGTCCGGTGCCAAAGTGTGTGACCGGCCTTGCCTGCTTGAGTGCGGTGCGCGCTGCTATCAGCACCCGCTCCAAGGCCAGCGCGTGGAAGTCGGGATCGCAGACACTCCCGGTCAAATGGCGCTGGCGGAGGAGTCGCTCGGCCAGCAAGTCTGCGACGGGAGCATCGTGTTGGTGGACGGTGGTGATCATGACCTGCTCCGGCCGGGTATCCACCGCTCGGGCGAGCGCCAGCTGCCAATCCTGATAGGCCTCGTTGCGGATCTCACACCAATCCACCGAGACCCAAACCAGGCGCAAGCTTCCCTGAATCAAGATGATCCCGTGGGCTTCGAGCGGATCTGCGATGCGCTTTGCATGCCACGCCCCGCCCATCATTCCATGTCCTAAAGGAACGGTGACATCTGCGGAAAATGAGGCAAGGCGCAGGCCTTCTGGGCTAGGGGCAGCCGAAAGCGAGGTGGTTCCCCAGGAGGCGAGCACTCCAGCTCCGGTCATCAGGGCTGAACGACGCGATAGATGTTTGCTCATGTGGAGAGTCTAATGAGCATGCCGCCGCGTGAAAAGCGCGGAACGCCTTCTCACGTCGTCGCCTACAGGAGACTTTGGCCTCCGGGTGTAGGGGACAACGTCAGGAGGCCTGGGGCGGGTGCTTACTTGGAGAGCTTATGGTAGACCTCGAGGCGGCAGTTAAATCCACCGAGATCCACAACATGTCTTGTCTGTAGCTTCAGCGAGGGTTGAGGTGAATCCATGTGAAAGGGATTGATCAAAACCAACCGACCGCCGGGCTTCAGCATGCGAGCGGCTGCGGAGAAGAGGTCATCGAAGAGTTCTCGGAGATTGGGAATGCTCACCCGCTTACCCAGCGGCGGGTTGCTGATGATGAGAGTGAGCCCCTGCGGCGCCGGTCCTCCCTTCCCAGGAAACTCCCGAAAATCGGAGCAGCTGAAGGAGGCTTCAACAGCACCGAGCCCTGCGGCTGCGAAGTTTCGTTCGGCGATGTTGATGGCCGTGGGACTGAGATCAGTGCCGTACACCCGGCGCACACCTCCGAGGAGGGTGCGCTCGATGAGCTCCAACCCCGAGCCACAAAACGGATCCCAGATGCTCTCGTTGTCCACGCGCCCGGCTAGTCGGGCCATGCAAGCAGCCAGAGGGGGGTGAGAGGCTGCGGGAACGTCACCGACCCGGTAGGTTTGACGAGGGTCGGGGCTCAATCGAGGCCGCAATTCCACGGAGTTCCCCCCCTTCGTCCCGTGAATATCGATCGCCCAAGGCGCTTCTCGTGAATCGTTGAGAATCTGAGGACACAGGGCGAAGGCACGACTGGCCACAAGGCGCACTGCGCCCCGCTGATGGCCCTTCCCAATGAAGTCGAGTCGATAACGAATCGGACCCTCCGTGAGAGCCTCCAGTAGTCGTACGGATGCTGGGGAAGCGATCGCGGCCGCTAGGCGGGCAACGGATTCGGCCTCCGTCGAATGTTCCACGAGAGAAAGCACAAAGCCCATGGTTCCGAAACACCTCAGCGCGAAGATGTCGGAGAGTCTGAAGGGGCCGATGGGCGCGATTACAACCAGGCCCCAATCTGCACTCACCACCCGGAATTTTCCCTGAGCCTCCACCTCATCGCTCATGACACCCTCCAAGCCGCTTCGCCCACGGAGGTGGATGAGCATCTTTCCCGAGTTAGGAACCACGCGGTTAAGCTGAACCACGCTTGCGCCCTGGCTGCGAGCCACGCTCGCTTTCAGCTTTTGCACTGTTTGGGGGGAGAGCGTTCCGGTCGTTTCGATGGCTTCGAGGGTATCTGTCCCTC
>CAMAVD010000327.1 GCA_945861575.1 Akkermansia muciniphila | reverse complement strand
CTCCAGCTTTGCACCGCCCGCGGATTCGGCAAGGGTGGGTTGAAGCGCCGTCCACGACCTATCGCGCTGGAGGGCATCCCGCTGCACGCGAATCCAATTGTCCAGGGAAGCCGCCAGCGAAGGATGTGGATCCTCATACTGCTTCTCCAACCTCTTGCGCTCCTTGTCCAGCCGGGCCAATTCGGTAGACTGCGCCTCGGTGGGCACCAACATGCCGGGCTCGCGAGCTGCGATCAGCCCCTCCTGAATGTCGGCGAAGAACGCGCCCATCGAATAGAAATCGCGCTGGGTGCTCGGGTCGAACTTATGGTCATGACACTGGGCACAGCCCAGGGTTTGGCCCAACCAGATGCTGCTCACGGCACGAACGCGATCTGTCATCATCCGCACTTCGTAGTCCTTGGGCTGAGCCCCTCCCTCCTCGGTGGTGAGCAGGAGACGGTTGAACGCCGACGCGACCTGCTGTTCCTGCGTGGGGTTGGGAAGCAGATCGCCCGCCAACTGCTCCCGCGTGAAGACGTCGAAAGGCTTGTTGCGGTTGAACGCATCGATGACGTAGTTGCGATAGGGCCAAATGTTACGCGGGGTGTCGGAATGGTAACCGATGGTGTCGGCAAACCGGGCCACGTCGAGCCATCCGATCGCCATCCGCTCGCCATAATGAGGAGAGGAAAGCAGGCGCTGAACGAGCCGGTCGTAGGCGTTCTTGGATGAATCCTTCTCAAAGGCGGTCACCTCCTCAGGCGTGGGCGGGAGTCCGACCAAATCCCAATGCAAACGGCGGGCGAGAATGTAACGGTCTGCCTCCGCAGAGGGCTTCAGGCCCAGCTCGCGAAGGCGGGCGCCCACCAAAAAGTCAATCGGATGGATGCCCTCAGGAATCTCGGGACGAACCGGAGCCTCGTAGGCCCAGTGCTTCTGATAAATCGCCCCCGCCTCAACCCATCGCTTGAAAAGAGCCTTCTGGTCGGGCGTAAGGACCTTGTGCGACTCCCCCGGAGGCATGAGCTCATCGGCGTCCGTGGAAAAGATACGCTCGATGAGTTTGCTCTCGCTGGGCTTGCCCGGAACGATCGCCTTCTTTGCGATCGCCTCCTCCCGGAGATCCAGGCGGAGCTTGCCCTTGCGATGGCTGGCGTCCGGCCCATGGCATGCGAAGCAATTGTCGGATAGAATAGGCCGAATATCGCGATTGAAGAGGACCGGTCCAACCTTCGAAACAGCGTGGGCTGAAGATCCAAGGCATCCCAGACCGACCAGCAGGCTGGTCGCCGCTGAAAAGAATTTTCTCGTCGATGGCATTGACTTGGAAGTTAAGCCCTTTCCTATCCGACTGGCTACCTCAAACCTCCCAAGAAAAAAGGGGGAAATGGACACATTTCACCTCGCCCCAGCCGCACTTCGCCCCCGCACAACTCCATCTGACCCCTTTCTGCCATGCACGGACGCAAAACAAAGGCAAAGTGAATGGACGAAACCCAAACGTCCCCTGAATTATGCTTACTAGAAAACAAAGAAGTTGCACACTGACCTCACTCCTACCTGGGGCTCTTCTTTCGACCACTCTTTTGATCACAGGCCTACTCCCGACCTCCAGCCAGGGTCAAGGCTGTGTTGCGTCCCGAGGGGCTGGACTTCCGACGGGGATCTCCGGTTTGCACGGCGGCTTGATGGGCGGGCATGGCGACGCGACCACCAAGTGGCAAGCGGCCGTTGGGTATCGCTGGCTCCACTCGGATCGCCACTTCGTAGGCGACGTGGAACAGGTGCACCGTCAGAATGAAGGCAGCGAAGTCATCAATGACTCGCACTTCACAGATCTGAGCATCAGCTACAATTTTACGCCACGCTACAGCGCTACCTTAACCCTCCCGTTTGTTTACCACGACCGATCCTCTACGGTCCGATCCAACGACGTCGCTCGCACCATTCTGGAACGGTTTCACACCCAATCCGCTGGGCTGGGTGACATCCGAGTGAATGGCAACATGTGGCTGTGGGATCCCTCCAAGCCTCGCAAGCAGAACATCCTGCTCGGGTTTGGGATCGACGCTCCGACGGGCAAGAAGAACGCCAAAGACACTTTCCGGGTCTTTAGAACACCCAACGTGGTAAATGAGGAGCGGAATGTCGACCAGTCGATCCAGCCCGGCGATGGAGGGTGGGGATTCACCGTCGACATGTATGGCTACCAACAGATCGTTCCCCGGCTCAGCGCCTATGTGAACGGATCCTACACCTTCACCCCGCAACAGAAGAACGGGGTGGCGACCTTCCGCAACAACATCTTCGAGTCGGAGATGTCGATTGCGGACAGCTACATGGGCCGAACGGGTCTGGAGTTTGTGGTCTGGCCCAAGCACGGGTTGACGGTGTCGCTGGGCGGCCGCATTGAGGGCGTACCGGTGCACGATGCTTTTGGCGGCAGCGAAGGCTTCCGGCGTCCCGGCTATGGCATCTCGATTGAACCCGGCATCAGCGCCATGCTGAAGTCCTGGTCCTTTAGCCTCTACACCCCGGTCGCGGTGAGCCGGATGCGGGAGCGCAGCAAGCCGGATAAAATGACCTCCGCCGTGGCGCACGGCGACGCGGCCTTCGCAGACTTTTTGGTGATGTTCAATGTGAGCAAGCGATTCTAGACGCATAGACATTCTCAGTAAACCCACGCATGGCTTTGGGCGTGAGGAGAGTGCGAACGGAGCCACCGCTGACCTTAATGAGGGTTTCGGACAGCGGTGGCTCCTTAGCCTTTAAGGCTCTCGCCCAATGGGGTCTGCCGGGTAACTACCTCTACCAGCGTGAAAGCGTGAAGTTTGCCAAAAGAATTTGATTGGCTGGGAACGAGCCCATCAGTATTTTGCCCCTGTCTGTCCGGTGGTGTAATGGTAGCACAAGGCCCTTTGGAGGCTTTTGTCATGGTTCGAATCCATGCCGGACAGCCATTCTTCCAGAACCTGCTGTCACCTATTCTTTGCAAATCCGCCGACCGTGGACCATGTTACAAACGTGTCGCGCACGGATACCAAACCCGGCTGGATCACTCTGACCACGGATTTTGGGTCGGATGACTGGTTCGTTGGAACGATGAAAGGGGTGATCGCTCGAATCGCCCCCAAGGCGAGAGTCGTCGATTTGAACCATGGCCTCCCGCCCGGGGATATCTCCGCGGGGTCCTTTTCACTGGCGGCCGGTTTCCGGTTCTTTCCCAAAGGCACTCTCCACGTCGCCATCGTGGACCCAGGAGTGGGCAGCGAACGACATCCGATCGCCATTCGCACAGCGGAGTTTTTATTCCTGGCGCCCGACAATGGAATTCTATCGCGAGTCCTTCTCCATTCTCCGGCCTTGGAGATCCGGATCATTTCGAATCCAGCGTGGAGACTGCCGGAGATCAGCCACACCTTCCATGGCCGCGACATCTTTGCTCCCGCAGCAGCCCACCTTGCGGCAGGAGCGGACCTCAGCGAGGCAGGCCCAGAGATCAAGACCTGCGTAAAGCTGCCCATGCCGCAAGCGCAGGCCCGTGCGCATTCCGTCAAGGGGTCGGTCGTCTATCTGGACCGCTACGGCAACGCCATCACCAATATCCCCAACAAGGGCTTTCTAGGGGCAGAGCGTGCGGCGGATGTTTTTGTCGGGGACAAACGGGTCACCCGGGTTCATGAATTCTATCAGTCGGTCGCCCCTGGCAAGCCGGTATGTGTGCCAGGTTCCAGCGGTTTTCTAGAAATCGCCGTCCACCAAGGCGACGCGGCCCGGAAACTGCACCTGAAAGTGGGCAGCATAGTCTCCGTAAAGTGGTAAGCACGGCCTGCAACCTCAAGAGACCGCACCGGAGGATGGGGACGGGCTGAAAGGCTAGCGGAGCAGGATGAATTGAGGCGCACAGACCGGATCTGACCCGTCAGACTGAGTCTCCGATCAATGATCGAGCTTTTGCGAGAGCCTCGTCGATCTTGGAAGCGTCCTTCCCACCGCCGCGCGCGTTGTCGGGGCGTCCACCGCCCTTGCCGCCAATGATCGGAGCCACAGCCTGAATTAACTTACCAGCCTGAACCTTGGAGGTGAATTCCGAGCTGACCGCAGCCACCAAGGCCACCGTCCCCTCGCTCACACCCGCCAATAGAATCACGCCAGGGAAGTTCCCCTTGATCGCGTCGACCATGGCCTGAAGGGTTTCGCCGTCGGCGGTTCCCGCCCGGACGATGAGGGTAGGAATGCCCTGAATGGTGCTGGCCAGGGGAAGCAGTTGCTTCGCCTGCGCCGCGGCCTCGCGCTGCTGGGCCGAGCGGAGCTGACGCTCCATCTCTTTCGAATGCGCAAGGAGACTCTCCACGCGCTTCTCCAACTCCTGAATCGGGGTGGTCAACTTCCCCGCCAACAGCTTGATGAGGGTCG
>CAMAVD010000326.1 GCA_945861575.1 Akkermansia muciniphila | reverse complement strand
TGTTGTGTTGTTATTCACTAGCAGTTGGGTCGACCGATTCTGGCCCGGCTGGAGCGTTTACTTGACCGCCTTGCGCAGCGCGGCCGCCTTGTCGGTGCGTTCCCAGGTGATACTCTTGACGTCATCCACCTTGCCGAAGTGTCCGTAGTTGGTTGTCTTTGAGTAAATCGGGCGAAGCAGGTTGAGCTGCCGGATGATTTCTGCGGGCTTGAAGCTGAAGACCTCGCTGACCGCCTTCTCAATCGCCTCATCTGACACCTTGCCTGTGCCGAAGGTGTTGACGCAGACGCTGACCGGATCCGGGTAGCCGATGGCGTAGGCGAACTGGATTTCTGCACTGCTTGCCAGTCCGGCAGCGACGATGTTTTTCGCCACATAGCGGCCCATGTAGGCAGCGCTGCGGTCGACTTTCGACGGATCCTTACCGGAGAAGGCACCGCCGCCGTGGCGGCCCATGCCGCCGTAGCTGTCGACGATGATCTTTCGTCCGGTCAAACCGGTGTCGCCCTGCGGACCACCCACCACGAAACGGCCGGTGGGGTTGATCAGGAATACAGTCTTCTTGTCGAGCAGATGCGAAGGAAGCACCTTCTTTACGATCTCCTCGATGATGAATTCCTTGATCATTTTGTGCTTCGCGCTCTCGGCGTGCTGCGTGGACACCACCACGTTGGTGATGCGCACCGGTTGGTCGTCGATATACTGGACGGAGACTTGGCTCTTGGCATCGGGCCGCAACCAGGATGCCTGTCCCGATTTACGGATCCGCGTCAGTTCTCGGCCGAGTTGGTGGGCATACATGATCGGAGCGGGCATCAGCTCCGGGGTCTCGTTCGAGGCGTAGCCGAACATCAGGCCCTGATCGCCGGCTCCCTGTTCGGCAGTTTCCTTGCCCACCGCCTCACGCGCGTCCACACCCTGGGCGATGTCCGGGCTTTGGGACGTGATAGCGTTCATGATGAGAACTTTGTCGGCATGGAAGACATCGTCGTCATTCACATATCCGATTTCACGAATCGCTGCGCGGGCGATCTGATTGAAATCGAGCTTTGCCTTGGTGGTGATCTCGCCGCCCACCACCACAAGATTGCTTTTTGCATAGGTCTCGCAAGCCACACGGCTGTGCTTGTCCTGTGCCAGACATGCGTCCAGCACTGCGTCCGAAATCGTGTCGCAGACCTTGTCAGGATGACCCTCGCCCACAGACTCCGACGAAAAAATGTAGTTCTTGCTCATGCTCTCGTTTTCAGTTTTATCGTGTTCGCATTAACGTATCTGGATGGGAAGATATATCCCTTTTCTGGCTGGTCAAATGGAAAGTTTGGGGTTTGGTTTTTTCTCGGGTATCCGGTAAGGGGATGGACGGATGGCCGAGTTGAAAAAAGTGCGGATTCATACGGATGGTGCTTGCAGTGGCAATCCAGGCCCTGGGGGCTGGGGAGTGGTACTGGAGCATGGGTGTCAGCGTTGGGAGCTGTCCGGGGCTGCCCGGGAGACGACCAACAACCGGATGGAATTGCAGGCGGCGATCTCTGCCCTGCAGGCACTTAACCAGGCCTGTGTGGTCGAGTTGCTAACGGATTCCCAGTATGTGAAAAACGGGATCACGACGTGGGTGCATGGGTGGAAGCGGCGCGGCTGGCTTACGGCCGCTAAGGAGCCGGTGAAAAACGAAGATCTTTGGAAGCAGTTGGAGCAGATCGCATCGCGCCATCAGGTGGAATGGCGTTGGCTTAAGGGCCATGCCGGACACCCTCTGAACGAGCGCTGCGACGAGTTGGCCCGAAAGGCCATCGCGCAGGTGAAGGGGAGGGCGGGGAGCTGATCAGAACGCGGGGCCGCCGAGTTGCTGATAGAGTTTGGCGAGTCGGCGTGCGTGTTCGTCGTAGGCCGCTTCGAAGAGCTCCGTGGCTCGTGCGGGGCCGACCAAGGCGCTGGCTGTGAGCACCTTTGGCGGACAGTTTGCCGCTGTCAATCGTGCGGCCACCTCCGCCTTGACGGCGTTGATCAGCAGACATCCGCCGATCGTGGAGCCTGGGGATACGGGTGTTTCGAGGCCGGGCACGGTCACCATCGCGTCCCCGACAGGCGCGCCGGTGTCTAGCACCAGATCGGCAAACTCCTGAAGTTTCTTGCCCGATGGATGCTTGGATTCACTCGCCTCAGAGTGGTCTTTGCTGATGATCGCGACCACCTTGACGCCGCGGCGTTTGAACTCTTCTGCCATCTCGATCGGAACTCGATTGCATCCGCTGGACGAGGCGACGAGGGCGCAGTCCAGTGGCGAGAGATCAAAGTTTCGGAGAATACGTGCGGCCAGGCCGCCCACGTTCTCCAGGAACATTGCCTGGCGTTGTCCATTGGACCCGACCACGAGATTGTGGAAGCTCAGGCTCAGCTCCACGATGGGATTAAATCCCGGAAATGAGCCATAGCGGGGCCACATTTCCTCCACCAGGATGCGGCTGTGGCCGGACCCGAAAAGGTGCACCATACGGCCTGCGAGGATGGTATGAGCGAACCAGTCTGCGACGGTGTTAATCGCTGCTGTTTGCTGCTCGACGCGTGAGCTGAGTTCGCGGCATTTGGCGAAATACTGTTGGGACGGACTCATGGAGGCGGGACCATACGGGGGCTCTGTGCAGACGCAAGCCAAAGCCCATTGGAGGCCCCCTGGGTGTGCAGGGGGCCTTATTGCGAAAGGCGGCGAGGGCTTTCTAGCGGAGGATCTGTCCTCGGATTTCTCCACCCACGTTCGCTAATGTATGAACGTTCAGATAAGTGAGCCCATCCACCAGCGCTGCGATCAGGGCGGGAGTCGTGTTCACGGTCCCCACAAGCGTTCCGCTGCTGCCAAAACCTGGGCCATTGAGCAGCTCGAGATTCACAATCGGTTGTGCCGATTGCGAGGTGGTCGCTGGGCCGTGGATGTGGGCCAAGGTTGCTGACTTTAGCAGTGATCGATAGCCCACTCCCAGGCTAAGCGTCTTGTGGGAGAGGATGAGAACCCCTACGCCATTGCCCACCCCGGGGAATGGGAGCGCTGGAACTTCCCGGGCTGGATCCAGAATCGATTGCATCAGCGAAGGAATCAGCTGTCCGCGAATCTCTCCCTCGGGGCTTTGTGCGGTTTGGATATCGAGATACAGGAGGCCCGTGCGTGCAGCAATGACCTGATTGGTGTTCAGGCGAACCATGCCTGCCAGCGTGCCTTCGGTTCCCCAGGCCCCTCCGTTGTAGGGGGTGAGATCGAGGATGGAATTGGTCCTGGCGGAGGCCCGAGCTGATCCATGGAGCTGGGCTGAGAGTGCTGTTCCGCTGAGGTCGCGATAGCTGACATCGAAACGCAGTTCATCCCCTTCCAATCGCAGGATTGACAGGCCAGAGCCGTTGCTCGGCACCGGGATAGGCCGAACCGAGGCACCGTCCAACACCACGCTTAGCGGGGTCGCCGTGATGTGCGAGAGCACTTGTCCGCGGATCTCGCCGGACTCGTGAATGGGGGTGTGTAGGTTGAGATAAGTGCGCCCAGACGCGACCGTCGCGAGCTGGGCCGGGGTGAGGATGATTGTGCCAGCGTAACCACCCGAAGTCCCCGGGCTGCCCACACGGTAGCTTTCTAGGTCGACGAGGACCGGGGCGCTGCCGGTGGCGTCCGCAGGTCCATGTAGATGGGCCTCTTGAGCAGGGCCGCTCAGATCCCGGTAAGAGAGGTTGAAGCTGAGTTGATTCCCGACCAGCAATAGTCCAGCGGTTCCTGATCCAGAGGTGGAGACCGACTCGGGACGTGCCTGAACTCCGAGGAGCAGCGATTCCATCATCACAGGAACAATCTGTCCGCGGATCTCGCCCCCTGGGTGTGCTTGGGTGTGAAAATTGACGTAGGTCTTTCCATTGAGCACGGCCAACTTCTGCTCTTCGTTCAGCAGGATCGTGCCCGAGGCAGCGGCCGAGGACGCAAGACTACCCACGGCGTAGTCGTTGAGATCGAACAAGGGCGGGGCCGTTTGATTGACGTCGGCGGGTCCGTGGATATGCGCAGCAACGGGGGCACCGGACAGGCCGGTGGCGCGTACGGTGAAGATAAGATGGTTCCCTTCCAATCGGAACAGCCCGAAGCCTGAGCCAGTGCTCGTCACAGGCTCAGGGACTTCCAGCTCGCCATGCAGAGAGACGCTCAACGGAATCGCGTTGGTTCCGCCGACGTCGTTGATCCTAATAAATCCGGCTTGATCCACGGCGGATAGGGCCTGTTCTCGGGTTGCGAAAGCGGGGCCGTTGATCCAGCCGGGGGCCTCGAGGCTAGGCCGTGACTGGGGGACGAATGGCCCAACCCCGCCGGTGAAGTTTATCAACATCTGCTGTCTGGCGGTGGGGGTGATGCCGCTAATCTGCATGCGCT
>CAMAVD010000325.1 GCA_945861575.1 Akkermansia muciniphila | reverse complement strand
GACAACGGGTCCGATGTTGCTGGCCAAGGCTGACGGACGTCTGCCTGGGGAAAGTTTTCCAGCAGGAGCGGCAGGCGCATCCCATCCATTGGAGTGCCGCGTTCGCAGTGAGCAACCGATGGAGAGTGTGGAACTGGTCGTCAATGGAGCGGTGGTGAAGCGATGGACGCAGCCCCCGGTCCCCGGGGCCAAAGGTGGCTTTGATGTGACACTCACACACAGCTTTGTGCCGGAGACAGATTCCTGGGTGGCGTGGCGTTGCTTCGAGACAAGGGCGGCTGGTCGGTTTCGTTTCGCGCACACAGCTCCCTGGCATTTCTCTATCCCGGGCAAGCCCCTGCGCCCGCGTCAAGAGGAGGTGGACTGGTTGGCCACGCGCGTGCGGGAAGAGATTCAGCGGAGCCAGGGCGTCGCACCTCCGTCGCTGATTGAAGACTATCGCAAGGCGCTACGATTCTACGAATCTCTGGGCGCTCGATCCCCGTAGCAGGTCGACGTAATGCGAACATCATTCCGCAGAGTTCACGCCAGGGTAATTTTTAGGTTCTGCGGACTTTTTATCCGCAGATTGGCTGCAGGATGTACACAGATAGGAGGCGGGGCTGAATCGGGGCGGGGAAGTTGTGAGCAGCGGTGGAGGGAATGCGATGAGATACGGGGAGGCCTCGTTACCTCGTCGCCTACAGTGAGGGGATTGTAGCGGACGAGGTGAGGAGTCGTCGGGTTCTTGGCTTTGCTGTGCGGAGGAGGGTCAGGCGTGAAGGCTGCGCGAAGCTCCCCTCGCAGGCCGTGCCTGAGCACCGTGGACGACGTATCCCGCCAGGCTTCCGTGCCGACCGACGCTGGAGAGATTTCGCGTGCGCTATGCACTGAGGAGCTTGCGGGACTGCCCGGGACTTAACTCCGGCACGCCGCCATTTATGACACCGGTTTCGTTGCCCAATTGTCATCAAACCCGTGTGACTTTTACGCGGAGCACCGCGTCTAACACGCATCACCCAGTCGGTGGCCGTCTCATGGAACCGGACTCGTTCTCGGTTCTCTTCCAGCGTCCGCCGACTGGGTCTGGTTTTTATATGGGGAGGATTTCACTCAGAGTTGTGGCGTGCGTCCATGCGACCACTATCGGTTTTGAGACTGCATTGTGCCCCAGATGGGAGCCGCGCAGATTCTTTTCTGTAAAAGGTGTCCCTCCGGCAAGAGTGCCCCTGGCTCAATACTCAACTTTGAACGTGGGCGAATCCTCCGGTCGGCTGGTGCGTTTGTCATAGAGCCTGGTCGTGGAGATATTTGAATGACCAAGCCACTCCTGCACCTTTGAGATATCAGCCCCGTGTTCCAGCGCAGTGAAAAGGGATTGGGGCTGATTCCGGTCCGTGCACTGAAAAATGTAACCGCGAATAGACGCGAATAGACGCGAATGCGAAAAAGGCTCCTGGGTTGTGACTTCTGGATTAACGTTCATTCGCGTTCATTCGCGGTGGCTCAGGACTATTCTTTCCCACTCCAGCTTGGCGCGTTTAAAATTCAAAATCACACCGACTCTGTGTCCGGTGATGCGCCGGTAGTTGATCTATTGCGCGAGCAGCCTTCGGGCTTCATCCATCATTTCGTGCTCGAAGGCGCTGGCGTAGACGTCGAGCGTGGCGGTTTTGATGCGGAGCTTGCGGCCGGTCGTTCGCCATGCGGAGACGGCGGTGAAAACCTCGCCGAGGATCTTTTTCGCAGCGGGTGCTTTGATCCCAAAGCGCGGGCACACGGCCAGCGCTCCAGCGATGCTGGGTTCTTCGTTATCCTCGCTGATGGGGGTCTTGTTTGCCCGCACTCGGTCTATTTCCGGCACGGGATTCAGGTCGTAGGCCGGTGAGAGCGACCAGCGACCCGTCGCGTGCATAAGAAAGCCGTGGTTGCGCAGGTGGTCGTCGTAGTTGCTGACGAGGAGAGAAAAGATGAGTCGCCGCCAGAGTTCGCGCAGGTCGCCCGTCACGTCGTGGCCGAACTGGCGAACGCCGTCAGCCAACCGTGTGTAGGCTCCGGTGTCGCCGGGCAAAAGGCCCAGAAGGCTGGCTGCGGAGAGAAAGGGAATGCGGGCCTGCGCCGCCCGATCAAAGCGCGTGATGACGGCGACGCTGTGCGCGCCCACGGGCACCAACTGGTGTTCGGCCACGCGAATGCCCGTGTCCCCCGCCAGCGTGAGCGCGAGGATTTCACCGGCGGCGATGTCGCGCGTGTCATCGGGCTTGGGGAACTTGGCAAGGGCCAGGCGACCATCGGCGAGGCTGACCGCAGACTTGGGCCGCGCACCGCCGAGAGGCGAACCCGCACCTAGGAGGAACTGCAGATCCTCCGCCGTCGCGGTGTCGGAGTGAACCGCGTCCGTGGCACGCAGCAGGGCCTGGAGGCGGATCAGCGGCGGGAGCTTTCCGGTGCTGGGGGCGAGAAACGGGCTTTCGGCGTCGAGCCGGAAACGCAGGGCGCCAAGACGTGAGGCGTCATCCAGCGCGAGCGTATAATCGATGTCCCGATACGGTTTCTGGTCGAGTACCTTCTTGCGGACGGCGCGTTCGATGAGGACTCGGCCCCAGCGATCCGGCCCGCAATCCTGGATAGCCCCAAACAGCATCGGGCCATGCTGGGTGCCGGGCCGCAGTGGAAGCAGGGTGGGATCAAAAGAAAAAGCGTCCTCTCGTTTCAGCCACTCTGGAGCATACTCGAACGAGACGGCCGGGCTGCGCGCGTCGGCGTGCAGCCGCCCCACAAGGCAAGTCTGCCCCTGCCATTCAATGTGAACTTCCCAGCTCATGTGCGAGGGCGGCGAATGCGCTTTGGCAGGCGGCGCTCATCCAGACTGAGGGCTAGGGCGTCGCTCGCGGGTGCAGCCAGATTCGCGAGACGATCGTGGAGTTGGAGGATGAACGCAGCGGTCGCCAAAGTGCCGAGGGCAACGGTGGCATCGCCCCGTTCCAGCCGCCAGAGCGTGTCGCGGCTGACGAAGATCCGGCCGGCCATGTCGGCGGTGGAAATGCCGCGCTTGCGCCGGGCGAGAGCGAGCTCACGGCCGAGCTTGCGGAGCGCCTGGGCGGCGGGCAATGGGATGGCGGTGGCAGGTGTCATTTAAGTTAGTGTCGGCTATGGCTTACGTTAAGTCAATTAACGTCTGGTATATCGGCTTAAATCATAGTCGCTTCTCCATCGCATTATCGGTTGGGCAGCCAAGCTTCCATCCAAGGATGCCCTTGCGGGCCGATGGGAGGACGGGCATCCTTTCTGCTGCTGACGGTTGATCTTAACACCCTGTTCTCCATGAGCGTGCCTTGCAGACTCTATCGTGTGCACCCTAGCTTAGCTAGGCTCAGCGCAGTTCTGCTTTGTCTGCTGGCCCTGCTTCTAGCGACCCCTGCGGCCTTGCTGGCAGCGACGCCGGAGTCTGGCGAAGCGCTGATATCAGAGGTGATCCGGCGAGCCCGGGCCGCGCGCAAAGCTCCCCACACTTACGAATTTACCCGCACTAAGATTTCCATCTTCTACAAATCGGAGAAGGAGATCGCGAACGAGCAGAAGAAGGTCTATCGAACGTCCTTCGAAAACGGAAAGTTTCGAACAAAGCTGATTTCGATCAATGATCAGCCACCGCCGCCTGGTCCCTCTCGCGCTCCCGCTAACACATCCGATGACGCGTCTCCAGAGAAGTCCAAGGAAACCCAGCGGCCCCGTTCCGGTCGCGCGGAACGCGGGGCAGGGGCTGATTCTATCTTGAGCCAGATCGGCGACGACGCAGTGCAGCGATTCGATTACGCGATTGTGGGCCGGGAAACGCATGAGGGGCGAGCGACCCTTGTGGTGGAGGTGAAGCCTAAGAAAGGGCTGAAAACTCGGACTATCGAAGAGGAGGTGATGGCCCAACTAGCTGGGAAGGTCTGGGTGGATGAAGAGGATCGCGAAATTTTCAAAGCAGATGTCGCTCTCCAGGATTCGGTCAAGGTGGGTTGGGGTGGCGTTTTGGGAGCGCTGCGCGAGCTGAAGCTCTCTGTCGCAAGGTCCCGCATCCCGACAGGTGAGTGGATCAATGCTTCCAGCGAGGTCTGGATTCACTTTCGACAACTGTTTACCGCCAAGCGCATCCGTCTAAAGGAAACCGTCTCCGATGTTCAGCCTGCCTCCACCTTGAAACCCTGAAGTCAATCAGTAGATCTGCAGCCGTTCTTATAGCGCAGGATTCTAAGCCTGATGGTCTGCTCTACTTGGCTTCTTTCGAGAGTTTCTGATCGATTCGGTCGAGGTACAGCTTCGCCATGGGATTCTTGGTGGCGTAGAGCGATTGGGATTTCTCAAACCATTTGCGGGCCTCGGCATACTGGCCGATTTGGAACAGATGCCATCCCATGTGGGCGACGGTGTTGAA
>CAMAVD010000324.1 GCA_945861575.1 Akkermansia muciniphila | reverse complement strand
TCATGAGGCTCTGGGTCAAGTGGTGGAGGTGGGCGACGCCGTGAGCCGGTTCAAAGTCGGTGACCTGGTGGTGCCCAGCGTCCGTCGGCCATGTGCCGACACCCGTTGCATTCCGTGCAGACTCGACCGACAGGATTTTTGCTCCACGTGGACATTTACGGAGCGCGGGATCAATCAGTATCACGGCTACATGACCGAGTCCTTCGTTGATCACGAGAAGTTTCTTACCTTTGTGCCGCTCGAATTGCGGGAGATAGCGGTTTTGGTGGAACCGCTCACCGTGGCGGAGAAGGCTTTGGCTCAGGTCTGGAAGACCCAGCAGCGTCTGCCTTGGGGAAGTGCTCAGGCCACCGAACCCAGGGGCAAGGGGCTCAACGCTCTTGTTTTGGGTGCGGGGCCGGTAGGTATTCTTGGGGCGATGGCCCTCAAGGTGCAGGGTTTCAACACCTTCGTATACTCGCGGTCCAAGAAGCCCAATTTTAAGGCCTCCTTGGTAGAGTCCATAGGCGTGGAATACATTTCCAGTGAGGAGATTTCAGTGGATGAACTCTCGCGCCGCATTGGGAGCATCGACTTGGTCTATGAGGCGGTGGGAGTGCCCGGCATCACCTTTGATGTTCTGCGTGTTCTCGGCATCAATGGCGTGTACGTCATGACGGGAATCCCTGCGCCGAAGGCTCCCATCCCGGTGGCGGCGAGCGAGATCATGCGCAATGTGGTTCTAAAAAACCAAGCTATCGTGGGCACGGTGAACGCCGATGCGGAGGCGTTTACGTCCGCTATTCGCGACCTTGGAACTTTTAATCAGCTCTGGCCTAAGGCCGTTCGCCAGATCATCACCGGCCGCCACACTTTGGATGGCTATCAGGATCTGCTGGTAGGCAAGGCGACCGGGATCAAGAATGTGATCAGCTTTGAGTGAGGCCCTGCCAGGTGTCGGCTGGTCCCTAGATCTCCACCTGCATTCCCAGTTCCACGACTCGGTTTGCGGGCAGCCTGAAGAACGAGGTGGCCTGCTGTGCGTTCCTGGACATGAAGGCGAACAGACGTTCTCGCCAGAAGCTCATCGGGGATCCTTTGGCGGATAGGATGGTTTCCCTTCCGAGAAAGAACGTGGTTTCCATGGGCTTGAAGGCCAGATCATGCTGGGCGCAGCGTGCGAGAATTTGTTCTACGTTGGGCTCCTCCATGAATCCGTAGCGGCCGGTCACCTGATAGAATCCCTCGCTTAGCTGTTTCACAGTAAGTCGGCGAGAGCTCGGCACATGAGCTACTTCCTCGGTGGAGATATGCAATAGGACGGTTCGCTCGTGCAGAATCTTATTATGCTTTAGATTGTGGAGTAGCGCCTGAGGTGTTCCAGCCACGTTTCCACAGAGAAACACCGCAGTGCCCTTCACGCGTAGCGGAGGGTTCATTCGTACATCTTCCAAAAACAAGTCCAAGGGCAGAGCATCCCGGCTCAGTTTTTCGTAGACGAGCATTCGCCCCCGCTTCCAGGTGGACATGATCATATAGGTCAATGCTGCAATCAGGATAGGCACCCAGCCGCCCTGAGCGAACTTGACAGCGTTGCTCATGAAGAATGCCAATTCCAGCAAGCCGAAGCAGAGCGCCATGATGACAATATGCGCCACGCTCCAGTTCCAGAGTCGGCGTCCGACGACCGACAGGAGCAGAGTTGTGACCATCATGGTTAGACTGACTGCGATGCCATAGGCGGCGGCCAGATTCTCGGATGTTTTGAATCCCAGAACCAAGGCGATGCATGCAGTCATGAGCGCCCAGTTTACCGCCGGGATATAGATCTGACCCCGCTCAGTGGAAGAAGTGTGCAGGATGTTCATCCGGGGGATGTAGCCCAATTGGATCCCCTGCATTGTGAGTGAGAACGCGCCGGAGATGAGGGCTTGGGAGGCAATGACGGCAGCGGCCGTGCTCAGCGCCACGAGGGGGTAGAGCGCCCACTGAGGGGCGAGATAGTAGAACGGATTGACCGCAGCTTCGGGGTTCACCATCAGCAACGCACCCTGGCCGAAGTAGTTCAGGACTAGCCCCGGGAAAACAGCCATAAACCAAGCCTTTCGGATCGGTTTGAGGCCGAAATGCCCCATGTCTGCGTAAAGAGCTTCGGCCCCAGTCACCGCAAGAAAGACGGCGCCCAGCACCAGGAAGGACGTGGTTCCCCCCGTGAAAAGAAAATGGATCCCGATAAAAGGATTGAGGGCCTTGAGAACAGCGGGGTATTTCGAGATGCCGTAAATTCCTAGGGCGGCGAGAGTCGAGAACCAGACCAGCATCACCGGTCCGAAAATCCGGCCGACCGCGCTCGTCCCAATCCGTTGGAAGGAGAAGAGTCCGATGATAATCACGACCGAGATATGCAGCACCCAGGGCTCAAACTGATGGGTGGCTACCTTCAAACCTTCCACGGCGCTGAGAACCGTCACCGCAGGAGTCAGCATTCCGTCGCCGTAGAGAAGCGCTGCGCCAAACACGCCAAGAAAAACCAAGGGACCCCTGGCCTGATTGACCTGCTTGCCGATAGCTAATGCCAGCAGTGAAAGAATGCCTCCCTCTCCTTGGTTGCTCGCTCGCATGACGACCGACAGATATTTGAGGCAGACAATTAGCACCAGCGACCACACCACCAGAGACAGGACTCCGAGCAGATTTTCGTTGGTGAGAGGCACTTTGTGCGCGCCATTGAAACACTCGCGTAGCGCGTAGAGGGGGCTGGTGCCGATGTCTCCGTAGACAACGCCCAAGGCGCCCAGCACTAGGCCCGGGCGGGGTCGAGAAAACGTCTCGGTTTGACTCATATGTCGTCCGTAACGGTCGCGCATTGGACGGCTCACCTGTCCCCCCGCACACGGCAGGGGAGGCGGGTGAGCTGCCCGCTATAAACTATCAGGGGGAAATCTTTGGAGCCACACGACCCCAAGGGGCCGCACAACTTCTGAAGATCGCCCTTCCAAATGCCGACGAGGTTAGCTGTCGGGCTAGGCTTTGAAAGTAGCCCCAGCGGAATCCGCTGTTCGCCCCGCCTTCGACCCAAGTCGAAGGTGTTGGTTTCCCCGCGCCGCTCCGTGGTGACACGAAGATCGGCTTAGGCTGCGACTGAACGTATGATCCTAATGGGCCAAACGGCGGATTTTGTCAAACGGCTTTGTGTAAGTTGTTGATACGCAATACTTCTTTGGGCTGATGGGAAAGCGCTCACGGAGCAAAGAGGGTGATTTGTGTTTAAGTGTCCAGTAGTGAGACGGAGTTTAGCTCAATTCAAGATTTCGGTTTTTCTTCGAACGTCCGAAGCTATAGTAGAGTCTACGCGAGTAGGGTGCCTGCTTGCCTGAAGGCTTTTCAGACCGTGATAAGAATGTGATGTCGGCAAGTCCGTAGGTGTCCCGCGTAGGACGGCGGGTTAGTTGGCGGTGTGTTATGAATCGATCGAACGTTGAGCGGAAGTCTTTCTGGATTGGTCTTTTTGGGGCGGTCTGCCTTTCAACCGGTTCGATGATGGCGCAGTCCCCCTCGGCGTCGACCAATCAAACGACCACGGCGAGCGAGGTTCGGACGGATCTGCCCGGGCGCTCTTCGGATCTGGGGTTGGACGGAGGTTTGCTGAGTGGGCGATTGAAGCTTTCCAATGGGCGTCTCGATGCTCCTGCGCCGTCCGGGGGTGGAGTGGATGCCCTGATCAGTCGCCGCGATCTGTTGCGAATGAAGGACGCTCAGGAGGAGAAACAGAACTGGATGTTCCTCGAGCCGGGACAGCTGCAGCGTGAGCGAACGCAGAAAGAGGAAGAGGGTTCGCTTCGATCTCGCTGGGATATGCAGGAAGATTTCAAACGCAGGAGTTGGCTCGAATACGGCACCCAGAAGACGACCCCAGGCTCTCAGCCTAGTTCTCTGCCCGAGCTGAAGAGTCAGTCCCGCTACGATTCTGATCTGCGAAGCCGCCAACTCATGGACACCAAGGATGGAGTCTCACGTTTCGACCGCAGTGCTGGGGCCTCCTCAATCACGTCACGTGAGCGTGCGAGCGCGCATCAATCTGGCGAGTTGAATATGAGCGATCTAGTGGGGCAGCGAAACCCGGCGCGCTTTGAAGACCCTCCTGAAGAAGGGTTGAGAGGATTGTTTGGAGGGCAATCTTTGAATCCTCGCGAGCGAGAAGGGATTCAAAATCGAAAGAAGGAATTCACTGACTTTCTCAACCAGTCTCGGGTCGGTGCCCGCCCGCCCGGGGACACCAGTCTTTCGGCACCCAGTGAAGGAGCCGCGCTGCGAAACCCCTTTGGAACGGTGGGTCGGATTTCTGCGCGCGACGGACTCTCTGGTGTGGGTGGCTCCGAGCTGAATCGCTCATCCTCTCTGCGGGAAGCCTACGACCCGAACCGGGGTGCGGATG
>CAMAVD010000323.1 GCA_945861575.1 Akkermansia muciniphila | reverse complement strand
AGATAGCCACGCTCCTCCAGCCAGAACAGGTGTTGGAAACTCGTGAACGCCCGATCCGCCAGACGCTGCCATTCCTTCGCCGCCACGGCATCCTCAATTTGTGCGAGTTGTCTCAGAAGCCGGATCCAAAGGACTTGGATCTCCACGGGATAGCCTTCACGGGGAGTGCCGGCCGGGTGATTGGTGTCCATCCAGGTGAAGTGCGACGGACTCCAGATCAGGGCCGACGCAGGATCCATGTGGATGCCGTTGGGTGTGCCGTCACGATAGCCGACGCCGATACTTCGCAGCACAGTACCTAAAGTGCGGCCTCCGGGTTCGACTTGCGTCGCGTACACCGAGCGTCCCAGAACGCCGGCCAGATCGTCCACCACCACGCCCAGCCAGAGCGGCGCATCCGAGGTGTCGCGATTGGAGGCGTTTTCTCCGTGGATGGTGTTGGGCAGTGTCCCCTGGGACTCGAAGCGCGCAAACACTTGGGCGAGTTGGCGGACTTCATCGGTCCATCCAGCCGCGAGAAGACCGCGCGCGCAGATCAGCGAGTCGCGGCCCCAGTCCAGGAACCAAGGGTAGCCGGCGATCACCGTGCGGCCTTCGTCCCGACGAACCACGAATGCCTGTGCCGACTGGGCGAGTTGGCGGCCCAGCCGATCGTTTTTGGCCAAGCCTGAGCGCTGGAACGCGACGTCGTTCCTGTGCTGCCGGTCCTTTTGAAACTGTTCAATAACCGCCGGAGACGGTGGGGTTGGGTCGGCGCTGAGAACGAGATGGGCCGATTGACCCTCCTTGAGCGGGACGTTGAACCATCCAGGACTGAAGGCGTCCCCAGCCCCTTCCTGACCGCGGCTCTGTTCTACGGGATGCGGCAGATTCAAGGACCATTCGGCCTCGTGATGGTAGCTGCCCGCCGTGGTGAATACCTGGAGAGTGCGATCCCCTGCAGGGTTGAAGAGAAAACCTGAACGGTCTGAGAGGGGTGCGCTGTGGGAAAGGAAGTGATGGTTTGCGCTCTCGTTGCGCTTCGTTTCCCAGTGGAAATTGCGGTCCTCCAGATCCACGCGGATGCTGACGCTGACCTCGCTGCCTGCGGGGAGGCAGTGGGCAGGGTCTGCGGTCGTTGCGCTCCGTGATAGTCGAAAGACCGTGCTGTTGCGTCCTTCGAGCATATCCGCTTCCAGATCAAGGCGCACACGCCGTCCGTCACCGGCGTTGATTTCAAACTGCCATCGGGCGGGTGGACCCGCCACGAACCCGACCAGCGCGTCGGCGTTGAGCGCCCGGATAAAGCCGTCCGCCAGCACCCACATACGAACTCGTTTCACAAAAACGTGACGATCGGTGGGGAGATGAGGATGCAGGTTGGCGGCGAGGGCGCAATCGTAGTTCGAGCGGACGTCCCCGAGCGACACACCCAGGCGGGCCATGGCACCGCGCCCGTTGGTGAGGAGGACCAGATCCTCTCGGGCGGGTTCGGACCAGACCTGAGGCTGAGACGACTTGGAAAGCATCCGGATCGTGCAGGAGATCTCCCGTTCAGCGGCACCGTAACGTTCTACGGTCAGCGTCTGGGTTTCCTCCAAGCTACCCTCGTTAAAGAACCCAGCGATATGGCCTTGGCGAGTGGGAACAGATTCGACGTGCTGAGGGGGCTTGGACCCATTGCCGCTGAGGCAGGCCCGGAAGGGGTGTTTCTCTCGTAGCATGAGCCAGTGGCGAGGCGGGAGGAGTGTGGTGCGCTGGGCGGAGGCCCAGGACCAAGTGACCACAGGCGTGTAGGGGGATGACTGCAATGCGCCTTCCAGGGCTGTATCCAAGTCGACTCTCAGTTTTGTCTGCTCGGCGCGGACTGCGGCGGTGAGGAATCGGACAGGGTTGTCGTCAACGCGTTGAGCAAGCGTCTGCCAGTTGAACTCCCCGAGGGCTTCCTGTGGATGCAGGCAGCCCAGAGCTTGGATCGCCCAGGCTGCGCGGGAGCGGCTCTGTCGATACGCTTCCCCGTGAAGGCCGACCGGTTGGGGGGACCCGGCGAGGCAGAGGCAGGCAGCGGGTAGCAGGGTGAAACGGACGGATCCGTCCTCCTCCTTGTCCACCTTGGGACGTGCGTGGCCGATGACTTCGAAGTGGGGCTCTCCGAACTCCGCATACAAGGGGCTTGGAAGCACGAAGTGCTGCTCGTGATACGGATCAGTGTTCACCAGCACCAGCACGCGGTCTTCGCCGGTGGCGCTGGTGCGGCCGAGCGCGAACACTGCGGACTCCTGGGGACTGAGCCTCCGGAGTTGGGCGCCGTCGAAGAAGCAAGGGTGCGTCGCCAGCAGTTGGTTCAGGTGAGCCAGGGTAGGGACGATGTTTTCGGTCGCACCCCAGCCAAGCCCGGCGCATCCGTGAACCGAGATTTTTTCGGCGGCCAGCCATTCCACTCCGCCGGTGATGCCAAAACCTCCGCTCACACTGGTGAGAGCAGAAAGCTGGTTCCGAAGGAGCGACCAGGTACGGCTGTTGGCCGCCAGGCGGTTGTTGTCGTGGGTCTCGCTGTAGTGGATGTAGGTGCCGACCCGCTCGCTTTGACGGATGGCGTAGTCGAGATACCCGCTGACTTCGGTCGGAGAGTTATTTTGGAACAGCTCGGAGTAGGCCCACTGCATCCCGCCTTCCGTGAGCAGTTCTTCGGTGGTGGACCAGGGCCCGCCGAGGCCTTCTAGGAGGAAGAGAGCGTTTGGGAATTCCTGACGGACACGCGAGATGATGTATTGCCAGGCGGGGAGTGGTACTTTGTAACCGGCGTCGCAACGGAATCCGTCGACACCGCGACGGCACCAAGTGAGGAAGGTTTCGGAAAGGTGGACCCAGAGGTCGGAGTGGGTGTGATGCAGTTCGGCTAGGTCCTCCCAGGTCACACCCCAGGCGCCGGGGGAGACGAAACTCCCGTCCAGCGAGCGCAGATACCATTCTGGATGCGTTTCCTGCAGGGTGGCGCCCCAGCCCGTGTGATTGATCACCACATCGAGAATGAGCCTTCCGTCGCGCTCGTGAACGCCATAGGCGAGTTCGCGAAACTGATCCACCCCGGTCGTCCGTCGATCGAATTCGACCAGTGCGGGATCGATGGCGGTGAAGTCTTGGCAGGCGTAGGGGCTGCCAAAGCGGCCGTAGCGAGCGTAGGTGGTGGGCGTGGGGTTGATGGGGAGCAGGTGCAGGATACGAAAGCCGAGATCTCCCATGATGTGAGGGAGTTGCTGGGTCAGGTCTCGCAGCTTCCCCGAGGGAGGGATCACGGTGTAGCCCTGCTCGTCGAGGTGGCGCAGTTGCTCGTTCAGGGGTTCGTTACGGTTGGAGGCTAATTTTCGGGTGTCGCCGAACTGCCGGGTGAAGGCGCAGTAGATGGTATTCGAGGTGCGACACAGGTCGGGATGCACGCTGAGGCCGAAGTCCGGGCTTGGGGGCCAGTGTTGATGCCCTTGCTTGTCGGTCGCATAGGCCTTGGCTTTGAAGAAGCCGACTTCTGCCAGGGTGAGATCGATCTCCCAACCCTCGGCGGTCGCTCGCATGGGGATGTCATGCCAGGAATCACCGGCGGGGGCTACCTGGTGAAAATGGGCGTGAAGGATCTCATCGCGGATTCGAGACACTCGACCAAGATTGGTGCGGAGGCTGGCTCTCCAGCCTTCCGGAGGGCGTTCGCCACGGTCGAGGCGGAGGTTGAATCGGATGCGATCGCCGACATAGCGGACGAGGCGATCGCCCGGGGCCGGGGTCATGAGTAGGTTGGCCATAACAAAAAAAGCGGCACGCCTGCGGGGAACCCCCTGAGGCATCCATATCTATGCTATCGGTGCACAAGGCATGCCGCTGTATGCTGTCCCGTTTCAGGTCACACCCCAGCAGGCCTAGGTTTTGGTTTTCCAGCGGGCGGCTGGGGGGTCACGGAGTCACCAGGCGGTACCAGTTGTCCCGTTGGAAAGCCTCGTAGCCCAATTCTTGGATGAGGCGCCTCATATCTGCCACGGACATGTGGAAGACGGTTCCTGCCTTCGACACGACATTCTCCTCAATCATGATGCTGCCCAGGTCATTTGCGCCATGTTTGAGGGCGATTTGCCCAATTTCCAGGCCCTGGGTCACCCAAGAGCTCTGAATGTTGGGAACATTGTCGAGATAGATGCGGCTTAGGGCCTGCATCCTGAGATACTCATGGGCGCCTACGGCAGGCGCTTTCAGCCGGGTGTTCTCCGCCTGGAAGGTCCAGGCGATGAAGGCCGTGAATCCACCGGTGGAATCCTGCTGGGTTCGGACGCGGTCCAGGTGTTCGATGCGGTCGTCGAGCGTTTCCACATGTCCGAACATCATGGTGGCTGATGATTTGAGTCCAAGCCGGTGCGCGGTATCCATGACGCCCAGCCATTCGTCGCTCATCGCCTTGAGAGGAG
>CAMAVD010000322.1 GCA_945861575.1 Akkermansia muciniphila | reverse complement strand
CATCAAGCACCTCGCACTCTTGCGCAAAGTCCTAAGGCGCTTCCCGAAGACGGCGAAGATTTCGAGTCGACGAGATCGCCAAAAGTGGATGGCCTCCTACACCCCGGAGCAGATGGCTGCACTATTCGACGGAGCCTTCTACAAACTCGAGGACTCAAAGCGCACTCGGCTAGAGACCCTTCGGCTGGCTTATTTCAAAACCCACTGGGACGAATTCATCCTGCCGGAAGGGATCTCGGAGGAAGTCATCCCCCTGCCCTGCCCTGGGGCTATCGACTACCGGATTCCGCTTCGCAAGGCCAAAGAACTCGTGGGCCGCAAACTGCACTGGGCGTTGATCTCGAAACTTTGGGACGATTACTTCCTCGCTCTAAACGGGACCGAACAGGAAGCGACTGCCTTCATCCACAGCCTATCGCCCGGCCAAAGGGCTCTCTTCGTCACCGACCTTCTCCACAAAACGATTCTGAAACTCAACGGCTTTTCTCACTTCCTGGGAAACCAACTGAGAGCGGATCTGCTGATCACGGAGGTTTCCGAAGCGTATAGACTTTTGAAATCGACGCCCTACGCCGATCAATTCAGGAAGGTCCTGGAAGTAGCCGGAGATCTCCCCCCACTAAACCAGGCAGTGACGGTGGCGATGAAGGCCTATCGCGAGGCAAAAGACCAAGGTGACGCATCAAGCATCCTTTCACTGAGCAAAGCGTTCATGGATGCCCATGACCAAAAGCGGAAACGCAGCCGCCAATTGGGAGCTTCGCTGGACTCGCTCTCCGAGGAGCTGAAATCTCTTCTAGCAGCCCCGTCGACAGCCTTCGAACTCTACGTCGAGGCGTATGTCGCCACTCACCCGGCAGAGTTCTTCAAGGGATGAAGGTCTTGGTCGTCGAGGACGCGCTCCGCATGAACGGCACCTCGGTGGCGCGGCCGTTTCGAAATAGTCCCTCGCCGCCACTCCTTCATCGGGTTTTGGCTAGCTTTGCCATATTCGTCCAATAGGCTCTGCTTCCAAGGTCGACTTAAATGAAACAAAAACTCGCACTGGTGAAAGGTTCATCCACCACGACGTCCAAGAGCGGCGCGAAGGGACTGCTGACGGACGTGCGGGAGATGATTCTTTGCGCACGCGAGGGCGTGGCGCGCGCTGTGGATTCGACATTGACGACGCTTTACTGGCGGATTGGTCGGCGGGTTCGTCAAAACATCCTCAAAGAGAAGCGTGCGGACTACGGAAAGCGAATTGTCTCCGCACTGGGGAGACAATTGGCAGTCGAGTTCGGACGGGGTTTTGATGAGAAATCCCTTCGCCACATGATCCGCTTTGCGGAGGCGTTTGCTGATGAAAACATTGTCTCCGCACTGCGGAGACAATTGACGTGGACTCATTTCAAACGGCTTATCTATCTCGACGACCCGCTCAAGCGGGACTTCTACGCGGAGATGTGTCGCATTGAACGGTGGAGCACGCGGACGCTTGAAAAGAAGATCGGTGGGATGCTGTTCGAACGCACCGCGCTGTCAAAGAAGCCCGAAAAACTGGCAGCGATGGAGCTGAAACAACTCCGCGAAGAAGACAAGCTCACCCCGGACTTGGTGTTCCGAGATCCGTATCTGCTAGGCTTCCTGGGACTCAAGGACAGTTACGCAGAGAAGGATTTGGAGGCGGCAATTCTGCGCGACATGGAGTCATTCATACTTGAACTCGGCGTCGGTTTCGCCTTCCTTGAACGTCAGAAACGAATCACCCTCGATGGCGAAGATTTTTATCTCGACCTGCTCTTCTACCACCGCCACTTGCGTCGACTGGTGGTCATCGACCTGAAGCTGGAGGAGTTCAAACCGGGTGACAAAGGGCAGATGGAACTCTACCTTCGCTGGCTTGACCGTTACGAGCGGAAGGCGGGCGAGGAAGCGCCCATCGGGCTGATTCTCTGCGCAGGCCAGCGCAGAGAGACCATCGAATTGCTCGACCTGGAAAAAGCGGGCATTCGCGTCTCATCCTACTGGACGGACGTGCTGCCGAAGAAGCAGCTGGAACGTAAGCTGCACGAGGCGGTCTTGCTGGCGCGCGCGCGGCTGGGAGCCGGGACGAATCGAGACAAGCCACTGTAGCGAAGCCATGTTCCGTTTCATACAGGCAACCGACACCTGTTCCAGACCCCCGTCCCATTCGCGTCAATTCGCGGCTAAAGCCTCGGCACCTTCGCTCCCGTGTCTTCCAGAAGAGGTGAACGCAGGATCCACCTTCCAAACCGGTCTGGGCCAAGCCGACGCAGGAAGTGGGGAGGCATTATTCCTGTCAGCAACACGACTCGTCGCTCGCCTCGTTCTGGGATCCCTCCAGGATCCCGTCCACTATGATACAGAGAACCGGTGGTGTCGTCCCGTTGGTCCTCACCCCCCCGGCTATTGGCTGTGATCCCTTCGGGATCAAGGGCGGAGATTCCTTGACCCTTTCCGAGCCTCATGCGGGAGTGCACTCCAACCCGTCGCACTTCATGCACTCGCTCTCAGACATTTCAAAGTCACTGAACCGACCGGCGCTCTACCTGAGCGGCCTTCAAAGCCGCTTCGAACTGCCGGTGCTGCCAGGCGCAGGTTACTCGGAACCGTATCTCGCCTTCCTGCGCACGCTCGTCATCTTGCGAACTCTCAACACCCCGGAGGAGCTGCTCCGCGACCTCTGGCATCTTGAGAAGAAACTGCTCCAACTGCTCCACGTGGATAGCACCGGCGCTCGAACTTGGTTTCTTGATTCGTGCGGTGCCACCACATTCCAGGAAAGACGGCTGCTCCTGACCCAGCACGACCTAGGCATCCCGCTGACCGGCACTGAAATCCAGACTGGCCTCAACTTCGCCGCCTCGCCTCCGGAACTCTTCCCCGGGGCTGAGATGGGAGAGGACGCGCTCCGGGTGCTCCGGGAGTGTCTCAAACTTCGTGCCCGCATCCTGGAAGGCGTTGCCGCTGAACTTCCGCATCTGCGTAGGGTGGTACGGTGGGCGTCCACCCGGCTCAAGTAAGCGTTTCAACTTGGGAAACCCCTGTCAGGGTCCGTGTCACCATGCGGGCCATTCATCGGCCCGACCAACTCCGGAGCTTCCGGGGGGGTGACGAGCAGTAGGCTGCATAACCCTTGCCTTCGTCACATTTAAATCAAAATTAATGACATTGTTTTGACACAATAAACAACTATTGTTTGTGTCAAATAGAACATGCCAAAGCACTCTATATCTGCCGATAGCAAGGCCCTGGACCGCATTCGTGGCCATCGGCGAGGGTGGGTGTTCACTCCGGCCCACCTTGCCGACCTAGGCAGCCGCAACGCCGTGGCCTCAGCTCTGAAGCGGTTCAAAGCCAGCGGGATGATTCGTCAGCTTGCGCGAGGACTCTATGACTACCCCGTCCACGACCCCGTGCTTGGCATTGTGACACCTTCCGCCGATGCCATTGCTCGCGCCTTGGTCGTGCGCGACGCCATCCGACTTCAACCCTCAGGCGCGTACGCCGCGAATGTGTTGGGGCTTTCCGAACAAGTGCCTTCCCGCATTGTTTTCCTCACCGACGGCTCCGCCAGGAAGGTGAGGATTGGCAAACGCGAAATTTTGCTCCTTCATACCACCCCACGCAACATGGCCACCGCCGGACGTAAGAGCGGCACCCTGTTCCAAGCCCTGCGCCATCTCGGGCAGAAGCGAGTGGATGACAAAGTCCTGGCGACGCTCCGCCGTCACATCACCGTCCTAGACCACCCGGCCATCCTCAAAGATTTGCGCCACGCTCCCGCTTGGATTGCCGATCTCCTCCGTCCTCTCGTTGTGTCGGCTCCGTAAACCATGAACGCATTCCTCCAAATCTCGGAGCCGCGTCGCCTTCCTACAGGTGGACGCGGTTATGGGCTTGCAAGCGGTCAGCGTGGAGAAGGTCTCTTCCGACGGGTTGCCGAGCACCGGGAACTTTTCTTCCGGTACTCATGGGTGGACTACTCTACCCACAAACCCGGAACCTTTCGCCTTTCCCCACCCGAGCACCACCTCGCCAGCTGGCGGGCCGATTACCGCGAAATGCTTGGTCCGATGTTCTTCGGAGAAACCCCCACCTTCGAGGCAATGATCGCTGCAGCGTCCGAGTTCGAACGAGTTTTTAACGCGACCGCATGAGATCCGCATGATCCTATCCGAGACCGTTTCGTCCGGATCGGCAATGGAGGCTGAGCAGCCAGCAGTTCTCATTATGGCAGGGAACTCCTGTCCCCAATACGGCTCATCGCTTGCCCATGCCTGGGATCCCTCCAGGATCCTTCCACTAAAACAGAGAACCGGTGGTGTCGTCCCGGAGGTCCTCAACCGACCGGCTATGGGCTGTGATCCCTTCGGGATCGGGAGCGGAGATCGGGGCTACTCGTGTGAACGATCTCTTGGACGTTC
>CAMAVD010000321.1 GCA_945861575.1 Akkermansia muciniphila | reverse complement strand
CCGCTGCTCGGTGAACGAGATCCTCACCTTCTCCACCTCGCCCTTGAACACAGGCTTTTCCTCCGAGGGAAGCGAGATCCCCGCAGTGAACTGGATTCGGACGTTGGAAGGATCCAGCAGGGCGGGCAGGTCGAGGTTTGTGTTGATGAACTCGAAGGACGCGGACTTCACGCGCGCCCTCAGTTTCTTGGCGAGTTCGAACTGGTCGGTGTTGAAGCCAAGACCTTGGATGAAGAATTTCGGGGGCCGCTGGAGATCGAAAAACGAGAAGCTCGCCCCGTTCAGGGTGAAGCTGGGGCCGTTTGGCACCTGCAGCGTACCCTGAATGCCCAATCCCACGGTCCGGTCCGGCCTGAGGTCCAGGAAGTTTTGCACGTTCTGCAGGCTCAGCTGCGCACCGGAAAGAACAACGCCGTTGCGTCCACCCAAGTGGAATGTGCCGCCGATGGACAGCAGGGGAAGCTCCAACGAGGGAAGTTCGCCCTCCCGGTTGGGAAGGAACAGGGATCCGCACACGGTGGTTTTGACCGTGTCACCGTTGACCTCCGTGATGGCGGTGGCCGGCAGCTGAACTTCGACCCCGGCGGTCAGGCGGACGGGAGGGAAGGTTCCCGGAGGCGACGGCAACACTGTCAACGTGCTTCCGATCGGGCAATGTGTGTTTCCGCGCTTGAGAAATGTCAGCGAGATGTTGGAGGTGATGTTCAGCTTCAGATCCGTGACCAGGGCGATCGTTCCCGAGGGCGCCCCGAGCAGATCCCACGCGCCGTTGTTGATCTCGGCCTTGTTGGTCTGCCCCTTGGGAATGGGAAACTGGATCGCTCCCTGGATGTTGGTCAGATAGGGCAGTCCTCCCGGATTGAACGCAAGCGTGGCCTTGCACAGCTCGGCTCCGAATCCCCCCCCGGTGGGAAGGACCTGGATGTTCGCAAATTCCATCGTTCCCTGGGCTCTCACGGTGACCGATGGACTCGGCAGCAGGGACACGCTGAACGAGAGCGAGCTGTTGGTCCCCAGCGCCACCGACAACCCCTTGTTCTGCGCGGGACAGAGCCCCGGCGGGAGGTTGGTGAAAACATGGGGGAGCTTCAGGATTCCGTTGGTGATCGCCGTGTTGAAATCATCCCCGACGAACTCGACGTATCCTCCCGCCCTCTCGATGAAAAGCTGGAAGTGCTCCCGCTTGATGGAAGGCGCGTTCGAGTTGGATCCACCCGTCGGGCTGTTGGTGAGGACCTTGGGAATCGGCTGGGTGGGGAACAGCCCGATGTTCCCATCCACCAACGCCAGAACCGCCCTGATGGGTTTCGTCCCGACCAGAAGCCGCCACTCGGAATCCCCCAGCCACACCTTGCCCACAATCCCCAGCTGGGCCAGCCGGAGATGGGTGTCGATGCTCACGTCCGTCGGATCCATGGTATTGATGGTCAGGGCGGCGTCGAGGGTGAGATTCGCGGTGATGTTCGTGTTGGGCGTCGTCAGCATCAGCTGGCCGCCCATCCGCGCGGCGATGTCGGAGTTGGTGTAGCTGATCAGCACCCAGAGATTGGAGATGCGGATGCCGTCGGGCAGCGGCCATCGGACGTGGGGCAGCCGGTTGGTGGCAAAACAGGATTCCAGTTCAAGCTGGTCGCCCAGCGACCTGAGCACAAGAGGTCCTTCCACCTCCACCGGTTTCACACCTCCCGAGTCCGGTGTGAGGAATTCGCCATTCAAACGGAAGGTGTGGCGGCCGCCCGCCGAGGACTGAAGCTTCAGGACGGCCTGCGGCTGATTCGCGGCGTTGCGCTTGGGCCGGATCCGGATGCCGCGTCCGAGTTCGAGCTCCGCCGTGGACTCGATACCCTGCAGCGTGCCGTCCGGGAGCACTCCTCCTCCGAAGGTCGAGAATGCGACATCACGGATGCGGGCGGAGCCCACGAATCGCAGGCCGGGCACCGCCTGGGCCTCGGTGGCCCGACGGAGCGTGGCCTCGACGGATTGGAACTGAAACGCGCCCAGGGACCCTGCCCCCACGCCCCGGAGGGAGATCGCGCCCAGGGCGTCCATGGATCCGACCAGCAAAATGCCCAGTTCACGGACCCCGGCCACATCGGGCGTGCCCAAGATCGAGAACTGGCGCCCGCCGTCGCTGGTCGCGATCAGTTCCATCGTGGCGGAGGCGAGCTTGTACGGGGGTGTCTCCACTCCAACGCCCCTGATGTTGATCTGGCCCGCCAGGCTGAACAGGCCCTCCGCCACGTTCAGGTGGATCGCACCGGCCGCCCGCACACTCGCATACTCCGCCTCCCCCTCCATCTGTGCGGACGCGGTTGAGGGATCGTAATCGAAGGCACCCGTCACGACGCAGGGCGCCAGCCCGGGCGCGACGATGATCTCGAAGCGCCCCGTTCCCTTCATCCGACCTGAGTTTAGGTAAACCTCCAGGCTTTGCGGTTTCAGAAGCACCCGCTCATTGAACACAATCGGTGGGTTGGTGCCCCCCACCCCATTCGTCATTCGAAGCACCGGATCGGCAAGCGCGATATGGAAGTTGCCCTCCCAGATCGTTCCCAACCCCGGGAGCATCAACCGGCCTGCGCCCTGGAGCACCTGTTCCTGGAGGAGTCCCCGGACGGCTGACGCGGATTCAATCGAAAGCAGTCCGGCTCGCGTGCCGCCCTGGAGGAGCAACTGGTTCCCGTTGGTCTGGATCTGGTCGGCTCGCACGGAAACCACTCCGACGGGCCATCCTCCCTGTGCGACAGGAATGGCCAGTGTGACTCCCAGGGGAAGCGAAGTGCGCGCATTGCCCGCCGCGTCGGAGCCGCGCACGGTGATGGAGTGGACCCCGTTCATCGATCGCGTGACGTCCCATGCCAGTCGCCACAGGGTTGCGCCAGCTTGCGATGCGCGCCCCATGGACGTGCCGTTGTCGAAAAATTCAACGGAGTGGACCCCTTGATCGTCCTGGGCATCGACCGTCAGCAGGACAAGGCCTTCCTTTGCGACAGGGTTGGTGAAAACCCGGGGCGGGGACAGCTGTGGGGGGAGGGTGTCGGGTGGGGCCGCCACTCGGACCCGGTAATGCGGCGTCGGGATCCGGGGAGCTTCGGGGTCGATCAAACTCGTCCTGAACCCGGTGGCAGTGACCTGGTTCACCCGGGTCCATGACAGGAGCTCCGGGAGAAGGCTGGGCGTTCGATCCAGGCTGTAAGTGACCCCGGGTTGGGTGTCCCATGAAACGTTCCAACCCTGCCCGGGCACCCAGACGAGCTGGGAAACCACCGGGGATCCGGAGGTGCCAGCAAGCACCACACGGTAGAAGGCACCGGTGGCACTTGCCGGGGTTCGATCGTCCAGAAAGCTCGTCTCGCCGCTGCTTTGAATCCGCGCGAGTTCGCGCCAGGGCGCGGAGAGGGAGTCCTTGCGCTCCAGGGCGTAAGCTTTGGAGGGGGCGGAACTCCACAACACGCGATACCCATTTGGAAGGAGCGGCGTGGGTGAGGCTAGAATCCGGAAGCTGCTCTGCGCCGAGCGGGGATCCGTGCCCGCCTGCACCTCCTCGCCGTCGAGTTGGCCGTCGCCGTCGCTGTCGTGGTTCAGGGGGTTTGTCCCATGGAGCGCGGTCTCCTCGTCATCGCCGAGTCCGTCCCCATCGGAGTCGGGCAGATTACCGGCCAAAGCCTGTGCGCTGGCAAGTCGGCGCCGCGTGCCGCGGAGGCGAGTTGCGGGTGGGATCCAAGGGGATGAGCACGCTGCTGCTGAAGAGCGGGCTCCCGCAGAATCGAATCCTGATTCTTTTCATCTCTTCCGGTTATATCGGCTGGAGAGTGTTGTCGTCAATCTGCCACCCAGGCAAAGCGGTGTGCAACTGGCGCACACGGGGGAGGCTTTATGCGGCGCCAACCCTCACCTTTATTTGTAAGACATCGCTGGCCAACCCAGGCAAGACCGTCTGAGTCGGAGGCATGAGTGACGCGACGCCGGAGCGGCTGACCCCGCTGACCCGAGCAAACGCCAGCCGCTACTTCCTCTGGCCCACTGGGGTCAGATCTCTTCCTTCTTATAGTGATTGCCAATGGGCAGTGGAGATGTGTAGATTGACAGTATGGCAAGGCCGTTAAGGATTGATTATGCCGGAGGGTGGTATCACCTGACATCCCGTGGAAATGAGCGAAGACGAATCTATCGGGATGACGGGGATCGCGCTCACTTTTTGGAGTTGCTTGAGGAGTTGGTGCTCCGTTTTCGATGGAGGCTTCACGCCTATGTGCTGATGGAGAACCACTATCACTTGATGGTCGAAACCCCTGAGGCGAACTTGAGCGCCGGGATGCACTGGCTGCAGGTGTCGTACAGCGTGTGGTTTAATCGGCGGCATAGCCGAGTCGGGCACCTGTTTCAGGGACGCTTCAAGGGAATCGTTTTGGATCGCGATACCTGGGGTGTTGCCCTAAGTCACTATATGCA
>CAMAVD010000320.1 GCA_945861575.1 Akkermansia muciniphila | reverse complement strand
AAAGATCTCATTTAAGGCAGCGTGATCCAGAGCTGCGCCGGTGATCGAGGTACACGTCGCGACGTCCGACACGTTTGCCTGCATGGCACCTGTTGGAGGGTCAAACCAAACCACGAATGGGCTCGCCCCGGGTCATTGCATCGATCACTCGTTGGGGAACTCCAGGCATGAGGCGCACCTCACTGATGTCCAGGAGTGTGTGCATGATGGTCGCAATCAGATCCTTCATCGTGACCGGGTTTGAGGCGGGTTCGCCGCCGTCGCGCGACGATTCGCCGATCACGGTGCCCATTTTCAGTCCTCCGCCGTAGAGCATGAGTGGCGCAAGACCGCCCCAATGATCTCGCCCGCCATCCTTGTTTAAGGCTGGAGCACGACCCATCTCTCCGCAGCAGACCAGTAGGATCTTGTCACTCAGACCACGCGCCTCTACATCCTCGATGAAGGCGGAGACGGCATGATCGAAGGGGGTGCCCACATAGTCCATGCCCACCCTCATCGGCGCATTGTTGACGTCGGAATGCATGTCCCAGACGAAACTGCTTGTGACCGTCACGAAACCGGCGCCGCGCTCGCAGAGGCGTCGGGCGAGCAATAGCTGTCTTCCCAGCGTCAGGGCATTGGTGGCATAATGGTCGATATTTTTCCATTTGGGATCGATGCGATCTCGAGGAAGCAGCGGGGCGGTGTCGTAACGTTCGATCAAGCGTGGATCTTCACGCGAGAGATCGAAGGCATCCGACACGCCACCGAGGAGCGCGTTGCAGGCGAGTTGTTGTAAATGGCTGAAGCCCTCGATCACCCCGCTGGTGTCCGTCCAGCGCTTCCAACTGTCGAGCGCCCCGAGCAGGGCGCGACGGTCTTGGAAGCGGCCCTCCGGTAGGTTGAGGCGCATGTCCTGTTGCAGGTCCGCTCCTGCTCCAGGAACGAAAGGGGCGTGGGTTCGACTGAGTTCCCCTGTGCCCTCAAAGTTGCCAAATTCCGTCACGGCAGCCATGGCCTTGGGATCGATCGATCGGGGGAAGAGAGCCACGTTGGTCGGTATGGCAGTGTCGGCACGCAAGGGGCCTGCGATGCTGGAATAGAGCGAGCCCATGTTTGCCCGAAGGGTGTCGGCTCCCAGGATAGGCTTGATATCGTGATTGCCGTCGCCGGTGACGAAGGAACGGACGATGCTGAACTTGTGCGCCTGTTTGGCGAGTCGGGTGAAGGTGCTCCCAAACGTGATCCCGGGCAGGGTTGTCTTGATCTCGCCTGTCGCGCTTCGGATGCTCGAGGGCGCGTCCATTTTGGGGTCGAAGGTCTCGAACTGAGACGGTCCGCCGTGCATGAAAAGGAAGATGACCGATCGATCTTTGAGCGCCGCGTTGCGTGACTGTGCTGCTGCAGCGGAGCGCACGCCGAACCAGTCGGCAAGGGAGAGCCCGCCGAGCGCCAGTCCACCGGCACGCAAGAACTGTCGACGTTGCCAGCGACCAGAGCCTAAGAACCGTTCCTGCAGGGATAGCATAACTTCCCGGAGCATAAACCAACTCCCGTAGGGTTGACACTCAGAATCCTTCGCTTATTTCGTAGGCTGATTGCGTAGAATGCGCAGGCGATAGAAGCGGTTGTCGATGGTGCTGGAGATGTCATCCTTGACCGTGATGTGCTCTACCAGAGGATTGTATGTCTCAGTCGTCGAAAAGATGTGGGTGAGAGATGTCCAGGGTCCTGGCAGTGTCGAGGTCGCCTCAGCGGGTGTTGGCGAGGAAGTGGTGGATGGCTTCGGCCACTCCATGGCCGCAGGGCTTATCGCTGAGGAAGCCGCCTACGTTTCGCACGAGTTGGGTGACCTGCGGGACCGCGTTTCCAGGAGCGCAGACCATTCGGGCATGCACCCCGTCGAGCATGGGGAGGTCGTTGAGATGATCGCCCGCGGCCAGGATCTCGGCAGGGCCTACCCCGAGATGTCGAGCGACGGCTGCCATCACATGTCCCTTGTGGTAATTCGCATGGCTGAAACGGGCGTAGATGTCGTTGCGCACCACGGTGAGATCCGGGATTGTGGCGCAATAGTCCTCCAGGTAGACCATGATCGCGTCCGCTTCGGCGTTGCTGGCGGCGATGAGACAGAGAGGGCTGAAGGGGTCTTCGTAGAGTTTGGCCTCATGACGTTCCTCGATCCACTGGTAGAGTCGGGGAAGGTCGGCTGCGATCTGTGCGAAGAGTGTCGTATGCGCTTTGGCACAGTCGGAATTCCATGTTCCCAGGGGATGATACTCGTGGCCGACGCGAATGTAGATCTCCCGCTCGACAAGTCCGAGGTAGTCCGGCCAGACGGAGAGTCGAGCGCGGGCAAGGGATTCCATGAGACTGGACAGATCCCGTCCCGTGTTGATGAGCCAATGAGCCCCCTGACGCTGGAGGCTGGCGATGGCCTCCTGGAGGTGCAGGGGAACAGGTGGGTTCTCGAAATCGGCGTGAAGGGTGCCGTCGAAGTCGGTGGATAGGAGTTTAATAGGCAATGACATCGCTTGCTCCATCCCACCATTCGTGGCATACCCAGGGTTGTCAAGTGACTCCTCAAGACCAATACGACGACGCGATGTTCGATTACAGCTCTGGCGACTACGCCCGGGCCATCGAACAGCTTCAGGCCCTCCTGACGGCTGATCCCTCGCAATTCGATGCCCAGTGCGCGCTGTCGATGTGCTACTACCGGCTCGGGGATTTTCCACGAGCGATCGCGGAGGGGAAGACCGCCGAGGGGATGCGGCCTAAAGAGCAGCTGGTGCATACCAATTTGTCTCTCTTCTATATGAAGTCGGGCGACAAGAAGACTGCGGAGCATCACGGTCTTCAGGCGCGTATCGCCGGTTGGCGTGAGAATATGGCGGCGCCGGGTGAAGCGGTTCCCGCCTCTGAGGATCCGGATTTGGCCATGGCACAAACCAAGCCGCCCCCGATCAAGCTGCCTTCCAAGCTGGCGGACGCGCCTTGGAAGAAAAAGCCGCCGATTGGTGGCACCCCTCCATCGGATGCCCAGAAGAAGGACGGACCCCTTTAGCAGGTTCAGGCCTGCTGCGGGTTTGCAGGGCAGGGCGGATTGGCGCTTCAAGCTCACCCACTCATTTGCCTTTTCATTGATCTCTTTCGACCTAGGATTGGTCCGAACAAAACGCGATCTGATCACTCATGGCGCTGCGCATTTTTAATACCCTATCCCGAACCGTTGAAGATTTCACGCCGCTCGACGCAGCGGGCAAGGCGGTGGGAATGTATTGCTGCGGCCCGACTGTCTACGACTACGGCCATATTGGGAACTTCCGTACCTTTGTCTTCGCGGACTGCGTCAGGCGCTACTTGGAGTTTCGAGGCTACCAGGTCAACCATGTCATGAACATCACCGACGTGGAGGATAAGATCATCCGTCGCGTCCGTGAAATGAATGTTCCGCTTCGCGACTACACCGCTCGTTATGAGCAGGCCTTTCTTGAGGACCTAGACCGCCTCGCATGCCATCGACCTACCCATCTTCCACGCGCCACAGAGCATGTGCCGGGAATGATCGACCTGATCCGGCGTCTCATCGAGCGTGGCTTCGCCTATGCCTCGCCGGATGGCTCCGTCTACTTCAGCATTCGCAAGTATCGAGAGGCGGGGTGCTGCTACGGTCAGTTGGTGACCTTGAACTTTGACGAGATGCGGGCAGGAGAGCGCGTCAAGCAGGATGAATACGCGCGCGAGGCGGTGGCGGATTTCGCGCTTTGGAAGGGTCGGGTTCCTGAGGATGGCGACGTCTTCTGGCCGAGTCCGTGGGGCGAGGGGAGGCCCGGTTGGCATATCGAATGCAGCGCCATGAGCATGAGCCTGCTTGGTGCCAGCTTCGACCTGCATCTTGGAGGGGAGGATCTCATGTTCCCGCATCATGAGGACGAGATCGCCCAGAGCGAGGGGGCAGGGATGCAGTGCGGCGGCGGGCGCTTTGTGAAGTATTGGATGCATGGGGCCCATCTGCTCGTGGAGGGCAAGAAGATGGCGAAGTCCTTGGGTAACTTTTTCACTTTGCGTGAGCTTTTGGACAAGGGCTACACGGGACGTGAGGTCAGGCAGGCGCTCTTAAGCGCGCATTATCGGGAGACCTTCAATTTTTCCTTCGATGGCCTGCAAACCGCGCGCGGTGCTCTGGCGCGGTTGGATGAATGCATTGCCAAGTTGGAAGCCTTCGCGGCAGGTGTGCCAGGCGAGTCAGATCGCCTTCTGCTGGATGAGTTCACCCAAGCCATGGACGCCGACCTGAACATCTCTGAGGCCTGGGGGGTTGTGTTCAGCTGGGTGCGCGGCCTGAATCGAGAGATTGCCGAAGGCCGCCTGACTCCGCAGCGCGCTGCGGATGCTCTGGCAGCATGGCGGAAGGTGGACTCCGTGCTCGGCATGGGGCGGCCCCCAGAGGCGACCGCCCCTCCTGAGGTGCTACAGCTTCTCGAAGAGCGGCAGGCG
>CAMAVD010000319.1 GCA_945861575.1 Akkermansia muciniphila | reverse complement strand
GAAGTCGCCGGACGTGGGAGTGGAGGCAAAGGCGAAGTCGTCGCTCTTGCCCCAGATGTCGCCTCCGCCTGCCGTGATCTCAATCTCTCCGTTGGAGGAGGAGATGGCTGAGCTCGGGCCGCTAGCGCTGGCATCACCCAAAACCTCAGACAGGCTCAGGCCTAGGACGTTCCCGGAGGCAGAGGAGCTGGCTGCGGCATTGCCGGCCAGATCCTTGACGCCTGAAACGGTGACCGTGTAGCTGCCACCGACACTGACGCCGGACAGCTCAACAGTCTTGCCGTCGGGACGCAGACTTGCGGCTGCGATACCGACGCCTGCGCCGCCACCGATGTTGTAGTTGGCGGTGGTCTCAGCGGTTGCCTGATCGACGAACTCGCTGAACTCCACACCGACGGAGCTGCCGTCAACACTGCCAGCCGAGATGAGAGTCGGGAGGGTGGTGTCTGCGGGATCCGCCTCGAAGACTTGGACCTCAGCGATGCTGAGCCAGGTTTTATTAGGGTTGCCCTCTGCATCGAGGGCGGTGGAAATGCGCTCCACGCGAACCATATTGCCGGTGATTGCCGGCTGCACATTGAGGCCCAGGGGGAATCCGCCGGGCAGGCCGGGGACTTCGTGTCGCCACAGTTCAACGTCATTGGCATCACGGATGGTGATGATCAAGTCGAGGTTTCGCTCCGGGCAGCAATCGGTGCGGCCGGAGAAAGTGATGCGGTTGATCGCTTTAGCATCTTTCAGAGTGACCCACCACTTGGGGTTCACTTCCCCATCGGTATGGGTCGTGGAACCGTCGCTCCAATGACCGTTGATGTTTCCGTCGATGGCGCGGCTGGCGGACCCGCCACAGCATTCGCTGGAGTGGGCTGCCGTGCCTGTGAGGGCGATATTGTCACCTGGTGCCGCAAAGACCACGGCGGGTACCAGAAAACAACCCGCAACGAGGCTGGTTAGGTTTAGTTTCTTCATATATGAGGGATTTAGTACAAACACCCCGCAGGGGCGGTTAACTGTCCATGCGGTGTATCGTCAGCATAGGCCATGTACTTAAGCGAAGTCAAGGTTCTGTGTGTGGATTTTTCCTCGAAATTGGACAGAACTGCTTCATCTTGGGATAGTGAGTTTGCTGCATAACACCGGTATTAAGCTTGGGAACTACGGCCTTTCTGCATGGGTTTGGGGGTGGTTTATAGCAGGGGTATTGCCCGTGGGAGCTCTGGCCGCGGTCTTTGGGACCGAGGCGCACCACTGGGTTTCCGCCTCCAGCGGCCGTAACCGCGAGGCGAGCCTGTCTGTCCCGAGGTCCGGAAAGGCTGGGTTTAACCTTATCGACAGTCGTGAGTCGGGCGTCGTTTTCTCCAACCATGTCCCCGACTCGATATCGGCGACGAATCAGATACCTCTCATCGGGTCTGGGGTGGCGGCCGGAGATGTCAACGGGGACGGCTTTACCGATCTCTACTTCTGTGGGATTCACCCTAACAATGAACTCTACTTAAATCGTGGAGGTTTCCGTTTTGAGGCGGTTGCCGACAAGAGCGGGGTTGCCTGCACAGGTCAGTGGAGTACCGGCTGCGTTTTGGCCGACGTGGACGGCGATGGCGATCTGGACTTGCTGGTTTCCGCTTTGGGGAAGGGTGTCCGGCTGTTCACTAACGACGGGTCCGGGCGTTTCGAGGAGAGAACGGGAGAGGCTGGACTTCGCAGCGCTGCGGCCAGTACTTCTATGGCGCTTGCTGACTTCGACGGGGATGGAGATCTTGATCTGTACGTCGCGAACTACCGTGTCTCCAGCATCCGCTCCGGTGGCCAGATCAGCCTGTTGATGGTAAACGGAAAGGAGACTCTCCGTCCCGAAGACAAGGAGCAGTTTCTGCTCACTTCCGACGGTTTGAAGGAGTTGGGTGAGCCTGACGTGCTCTATGTAAATGACGGCACCGGCCGTTTCATGGCGGCGGATTGGACAGGGGGTGTTTTTCTGGATGAGGAGGGGCAGACGCTTCAAACGGCTCCGCGGGATTGGGGCCTTTCGGTTATCTTCCGTGACTTCAACGGCGACGGAGCGCCAGACATTTATGTCTGCAATGACTTTTGGACGCCCGACCGTTTCTGGATCAATGATGGAAAAGGCCATCTCCGCGCCGCGCCTCATGGAATGCTTCGTTCCACGAGTACTTTCTCGATGGGCGTCGATGTGGCCGATCTCGATCGCGACGGTCGAGATGATTTCCTGGTGCTGGACATGCGCAGCCGTTTGCATCGAAGACGCATGACCCAGCAGAGCATGATTGGGGGTGTTGCCCACGCGGCCACGGATTGGAAGGACACGGAGCAGGTAGAGCGGAACACCTTGTTCTGGAATCGAGGAGCCAACACCTACTACGAGATCGGCCAGTTGACGGGATTGGATGCTACCGAGTGGTCCTGGTGTCCCATCTTTCTTGATGTGGATCTCGATGGGTATGAGGATCTGCTGGTCACCAATGGCCATGGATTTGATATGCAGGACACAGATGCTGCCGAGCGCAACCGGATCCGGTCCGCCCGGACACCCGAGGAAAAGCTCGCGAAGCTCCTGGAGCATCCAAGGCTGCCCTGCACGCATCTTGCTTTTCGAAATCAGGGTGGGTGGAAGTTCTCGGAGTGCGGGAGTGACTGGGGATTCAATCTCAGTGGAGTTTCGGAGGGGATGTGCCTCGCGGATTTGGACAACGACGGAGACATGGATGTTGTGATCAACCGGATGGACGCTCCGGCTGCCCTCCTGCGGAACGAGTCGGATGCGCCCCGCATCGCTGTGCGACTCCGGGATGACTCCAGCCGGAATCGATACGGGGTTGGCGCGCGCATCAAGGTGGTCGGCGGGCCAGTGATTCAAACGCAGGAGATTCTCTCAGGTGGGCGGTATTTATCGGGCGATGAAGCCCAGCGCGTCTTTGCGGCAGGAACAACCGGGAGCCGACTTGCTGTGGAGGTCCGGTGGAGGGATGGCAGGCTTTCCTCTTTCACCAATCTCGAACCCAATCACGCCTACGAGTTTCATGCGCCCGCTGCCATGGCTGCGGCCAGTGTCGTGGAGGGACGACAAGTTTCGGCCTCCAGCGTCTTGCCGCTTTTCATGGATCGGAGTCGCACGATTCGGCACAGCCATCATCAGGTGGATGCGGACGACTTTGCCAGGCAACGCCTCTTGCCAAGACGGTTCAGCCGCTCGGGCCCTTCGCTGGCATGGGTCGACCTAAACGCAGACGGTCGAGATGATCTTGTGATCGGGGGATCGACCTCGAACGCGATGACACTGCTGCTCAACGGGCCCAACGCGGGCTTTCGGGTCATCAAGCCACCCTCGCCACTAGACAGCCTGCCGGGCGACGCGGCCGGGATGATCGGCTGGTTCTCGCAGTCCGGTGTTTTTTCACTTCTGACTTCGGTCAGTCCTCGTTTGGATGAGGGCAGCTCGTCCCAGGCGCTCTTGCAGACCGAGGTGTGGGCGGGCGGAATCCGTTCTGCTACCGGAATGAAGGGCGAGTTTCAGCTTCGGAGCGCGCTGAGCGTGGGGAGCCTGGGGAAGGAGGGCGTGTTCGATATCTTCGTCGGCGCACGACATAAGCCGGGGCACTATCCAGAGTTCGGGGGCTCAAGGTTGCTGCGTCATTCGCAGGGCTTTCTCTCCATCAACACGAATTTCGACGCGGTTCTGGAGTCCGCCGGATCCGTGAGTGCCGCGCTGTTTTCGGACCTGAACGGCGATGGTGCCTCCGATCTGCTCCTGGCGAGTGAATGGGGATCCCTGCACCTCTACCGAAATGAGGAAGGGTCGCTTCGTGATGTGACCCGCGAGGTTGGACTGGCTGGCTACACCGGGCTTTGGCAGGGGGTGTGCGCCGGTGACTTCGACAATGATGGGCGTCTCGATATCGTTGCCGCGAACTGGGGACGGAATTCTGTCTACGAGCCGTTTCTATCCAAACCTCTTCAGCTCTGGACACTCCCACACGAGGGTGATGAGGGTCTAGTTTTGATGGAGGCGGGGTGGGATCCGACAGCGAAAGCCTATGTCCCTTTGCAGCGGCGCTATCATTTCGACACGGAGCTTCCCTGGCTCCGTGAGAGCTTTCCGACCCATGCGGCGTTTTCAGAAGCTACCGTGCCGGCGCTTTTCGGAACGCGCACCAATGGGCTGCGGATGTATTCCGCCAGCACGCTGGACTCCATGTTATTTCTGAACCGAGGCGCGGTCTTCGAGGCCGTTCCCTTGCCGATGGAGGCTCAGATTGCGCCCGCTTTCTGTCCAGTGGTTGCGGATTTTGACGGTGACGGCAACGAGGATCTATTCCTGAGTCAGAACTTGTATGGTGTTCACTCGAGTCTCGCTCGGCTGGATGGCGGCCGTGGCCTAGTGCTTCTGGGGGACGGCCAGGGTCATTTTCGTGTGCTGCGACCGGAAGAATCTGGGGTTCAGATGTACGGGGAGCAGCGTGCGGCAGCCGTCGCGGATGTTGATCTGGATGGTCGGGTGGA
>CAMAVD010000318.1 GCA_945861575.1 Akkermansia muciniphila | reverse complement strand
GTAGTCACCCAGCACGGTCGGCGAGAATCCACCCAGAAAAAGAGCCCCAGCCGTTGTGATTTTCTTGGCCACCTTGCGCGGCTCGCGTGTCATGATTTCACAATGTTCCGGGGCCAACTGATTCACCAAATCGACGCCTTGATCCAGATCTTTGATCTGCACCAGCCATCCGTTGGCCATCAGGGCTTTCTCAATGAAATCGCGACGAGTCAGACTTTTGATCTGACGCATGACCTGCTTCTCGACCGCCTTCAAGATCCGAAGGGACGGGCTGAGCAGCCAAACACGCTCATGACCGGATCCGTGCTCCGCCTGAGCGAGAAGATCCGCCGCGATCCAGGCAGGGTCTGCGCTGTCATCCGCAAGGACCATGACCTCGCTCGGCCCCGGTAAAAGATCAATCGCAACATGCCCCACGAGCAGCCTTTTGGCGGCCACCACATACGCGTTGCCCGGACCAAAAATCTTGCTGACGCGCCGGATCGTGTCCGTCCCATGAGCCATGGCGGCAATCGCCTGCGCCCCACCCACACGGTAGATCTCGGTGGCTCCCGACACACTGACCGCATGAAGCAGCGCTGGATTAAGCCCACCTTCCTTGCCACAGGGGCTGCAGACCACAATCTCAGGACAACCAGCCACCTTCGCCAAAAGGATGGTCATGAGCGCCGTGGACGCCAGCGGAGCAGTGCCGCCCGGAACATAGATGCCTACTCGCTGGAAGGCATCGAACTTCTCCCCTACCCGCCCGCCTTGGGTGTTGACGCTTGTCCAATCACGCCTGCGGGAACGGCGACTAAAGGCCTCAATGTTTCGGGTGGAGGTCGCTAAGGCATCCCGAAGCGAAGCATCGGCAGTCAGCGCAGCCTGCATTCTCTCCGCCCGCGTTACCGCCAGTTGGTCCGCGGTCAAGGAGGCCCTGTCAAAGCGTCGCGTGAGTTCCAAGAGAGCAGTATCCCCGTGATCGGCCACCTGCGTCAGGATCGCTTGCGTCCTCTCGGTAACCACGGGGTCGAAAAGGCTCGAGCCGCGAAGCATATCGCTCATCTGCTCCGAAAAATCAGGATCGTTGTGACGGACAATGTTCATCAGAACCCCACACTAGCCGATCATCGGCCGGGGTGTCAAAGGGCCGATCAAAAGGGGCAGCAGTTCTCATTATGGCAGGGAACTCCTGTCCCCCATATGGCTCATCGCTTGCCGAGGCCTGGGATCCCTCCAGGATCCTTCCACTAAAACAGAGAACCGGTGGTGTCGTCCCGGAGGTCCTCAACCGACCGGCTATGGGCTGTGATCCCTTCGGGATCCGGAGCGGAGAGCGGGGTTACTTGTGTGAACGATCTCTTGGGCCGCCGAACCCGGAGGGTTCGAAGCCGGTAGCCCCGGGTTGACCGAAGGGACACCCGGGGTTGCCGCCCAGCCAACAGCACGACCCCGGCGGGGTCGCACGGGAGCGGAGCGGATCAGAGGGTACCGACTCCCAGAAAGAGGCACGCCGATTTTCAAAATGAGAACTGCTGGTCGTAAGGGACTCGCCAGCGAAAGGCGAAATTCTGGCTAGGGCACAGGTCCTCGGGGGCAAGTGCTGAACCCAGCCGGTAGTGTCGAACTCCCTGCTCTATTGCAGAAACGCCAAGGAACAAACGGTATGCCTTGATCTCAGAAAACAGGGCTGAGTCTGGCGCTTCAAGGCATCACGCGCCGCACGGTCTGCAGGAGCTCCTCGCAGGGCATCACCTTGCTGACGTAGCCGTCTGCACCACGATTTAGAGCCTCACGAAGAAGATCGTCTACAAACCCCATCCCGGTCATCATGACCACTCGGATTCCTGGTCGGCCTTCCTTAATTTTTGCCAAGACTTCCAAACCATCCTCCTCGGCAAGGTTGATGTCCAAGAGAACGACGTCCGGCTGATCGGCCTCCACACGCATCAGGCACTGAGCTGCGGTGCTGGCATGGGTGCACTTCAGACCCTCTCGTTCGAAGAAAAGGCCGTAGAGCTCACAGATCTGAGGCTCGTCATCCACGATCAAAATGCGATGTGTCATAAAACGGTCGTTCACCAGTTACATCTAGACTGCAGAAGGATGCAAGCCGGGCGTGCAAAACCCTTCCGCAGGGATATCGTCAGAGATGCCCTAGGGCTGAAACTGTGCCAAAAACTAGATCTGGATCCCCTACCCACATCTGTTGCAGGATTCGCCAGTCAACGCAGTGATTCCACCCGTCGATCATGAAGAACCACCCCAGCTCTCTCCTCGCTCTCGGAGTCCGAACTCAGAAACTAGTGCTAGCCTTGGCAGTCCCCCTCATGGGCATCACGGCTCTTCCAGCCGCCGTAAATCCGCCAGGATCCAAAGAAACGGTAGGACCGGCTGGTACGAATCGCTTTGTCACCCCGGTAAGTCAGATTCTGACTCCTGCTGGCATCCAAATCAGCCTTCCCGGCCTCAGGCCCCAAGCGATAGCGCTCAGCCCGGACGGGTCCATCCTCATCGTCTCAGGAAAAACGGCAGAGCTCCTGGTCCTGGACCCAAAATCAGGAACTCTTCTTCAGAAAGTAGAACTCCCGGCGGATCCCAAAGACACGGAGGTCCCCGACCCGGTGTCCACTCATCTCTTGAAGCCCGACACCCATGGCCAGTTAAGCTTCACCGGCCTTTGCTTCTCACGGGATGGACGGCGCATCTTCCTCTCCAATGTCAATGGGTCGGTAAAAGTGTTCACGGTGGACAACGGCTTGGTCCATCCGCTGACGAGCTTCTTGCTACCGCCCGTGCCTGCGTCCGTCGCGAGACGCGCCAAGGAGATTCCAGCCGGCCTTGCGCTCTCGGAAGACGGCAAACGCCTCTACGTCGCCGCGAACCTGTCGAACGGGCTGCTCGAACTCGAGGCGACCACCGGCAAACTCCTGCGTCGCTTTGAAGTTGGAGTCGCGCCCTACGACGTCGTGCTGGCGGCAGGAAAGGCCTATGTAAGCAATTGGGGAGGACGTCGACCGGAAATGGATGACCTGACGGGACCAGCCGGACGAGGCACCTTGGTACGGGTGGATCCCAAACGCCACATCGCCAGCGAAGGCTCGGTCTCGGTCATCGATCTGACCCATGGCTCCGTGCTTCGTGAGATTCTGACCGGCCTGCACGCCTCAGCGTTGGCGCTCCACCCCAACGGACGCCATCTCGCCGTGGCCAACGCAGGCAGCGACACCGTGAGTGTGATTGATACATCCAGCGACACACTCATCCAAAGCCTGTCCCTTCGCTGGCAGCCAACAGACTATTTTGGAGCGAGCCCCAACGCCCTTGCTTTCGACCCCCAGGGACGTCAGCTTTTCGTTTGCAACGGAACACACAACGCCATTGCGGTTGTCGATTTCCACCCGCGCAATGCGAAGCTACGAGGGCTGATTCCCGTCGGCTGGTTTCCGGGAGCGATCGCCTTTGACCCCGCAAGAAGACGCCTCCATGTGGCCAACATCAAGGGAACTGGCTCGGGACGCAGAACCCAAATGAGCCAGCCGGCCGAGCACAACTCGCACGATTATGTCGGGACGCTCTCGCTGGTGGACGTGCCCGATCGTCGTCGTCTGGTCGCCCACACACGAACGGTGCTATCGAACTGCCGTCGCGACCTCATGGAGGCGGCGCAACTGCCCCCTCGATCTCAGCAGCCTGCCCGACCTATCCCGGAGCGAAGCGGTGAGCCCAGCGTCTTCAAGCACGTGGTGTACGTCATCAAGGAGAATCGGACCTACGACCAAGTCCTGGGCGACATCCCGGAAGGCAATGGGGAGCCGAAGCTCTGCACCTTCGGAGAGCGCTTCACTCCCAATCAGCACAAGCTGGTTCGTGAGTTTGTGCTTCTGGACAACATCTACTGCGCCGGGATCCTGAGCGCCGACGGACATCAATGGTCTACCACCGCTTTTGCCACGGACTACATGGAGAAGTCCTTCGCCGGATTCCCCCGCAGCTACCCAGATGGCATGGAAGACGACGATATCGATGCCCTGGCCTATTCCCCCGGCGGATTCCTCTGGGACAATGCCCTCGCGCATGGGAAGACCTTTCGCGATTACGGAGAGTTCGCCATCGAAGTCAGCGGTTGGACCGATGCCTCCAGGAAGCCCGCTCCGCGCTGGGTAGATTTCTACAACGACTTCATGAGCGGCAAGGGCGAGACCTTTATGCGCAGTCGGCCAGCCATTGAATCCCTCCGTCCCTACCTCAACACCAACACAGTCGGATGGGGGATGGAGGTGCCCGACGTCTACCGAGCCGCCCGTTTCATCGAGGACTTAAACCGCTTCGAAACGTCAGGAGAAATGCCGAACCTGATCATCATCTGTCTCCCGAACGACCACACCTCCGGCACCAAGGCCGGCGCGCCTACTCCGGGTGCTTATATAGCCGACAACGACCTCGCCTTTGGCCGGATCGTGGAAGCAATCAGTCACAGTCGCTTTTGGAAAGAGACTTGCATCTTCGCCATCGAGGATGATCCGCAAGCGGGCTATGACCACGTCAGCGGCTATCGGACTACCGGC
>CAMAVD010000317.1 GCA_945861575.1 Akkermansia muciniphila | reverse complement strand
AGACCCGAACTTAGTAACGCGAGTTACCGGCCAAGATCTTGCGACAAAATCATGAGGGGTAAAATCATACTCATTTGCCGGAAAGTGGTTTCCTATGATTTTACCCTACATGATTTTGTCACCGTGTATTTTCAAAATGAGAATTGCTGTCACCTGGCTGGAGTCGATTCTCAGGGACGTGCCAAAGTCTCTCGCTGTGGCAGACCAGTTGGATAGGGCCAGCACTTCCATCCCGCTCAACATTGCCGAAGGAAACGGTAAATTCACCGGGGCCGATCGGTGTCGCTATTTCGACAACGCGCACGGTTCAGCCTTGGAATGTGCCGCCGCCTTGGATGTCTTGGTCGCCAAAGGACGATCTCCAAGCCAGGACGTCGTACCCGGAAAAGGCCAGTTGTGGCGCATTGTCTCGATGCTCGTGGCCCTAATCAGAGCCAACCCGAGCTACCGACTGCACGACCGACGCCTCGGCGGCGAAAACGACGGCTAGCCGATTACGATTACGAGGTGCGCTGCAAAAATCTGAGATGCGCACCCGAGGTTGGGGGCTAGTCCGCTAAGGCAATCAAATAGCGTTTGGTGCGGAGCGCCTCGGATTCGTCTTCGAGGCGTAGGTAGGTTTGCTGCAGGTTCGCGCACATACGCATCAGGATGCGTCGAGTGCTCACGGGGGAGAGATAGCCCTCGTCCAGCCCGTGATTGGTGGCGTGCAGATACTGAACACAATCCGCTTTGGTCAGAAAACGCCCTTGGTTGAAGCAGTCGATATAGTGCTCCACGATCGGCGTTTGCATCCTGCACACGAAATGTCCCGGCAGCCCCACCCCCGCTACGGGCAGTCCCAGCCGACGACAGATCAGGATAAGGATGGCACACAACCCTATCGGATTGCCCGATCGCCTCTCCATGACGCGGTTGAAGTAGCAGGCTTCGGGGTCGGACTCGTACTCGGTATCTCCCCGGAAGTTGAGCTCGTGAAAGAGGTGCTGAGTGACCGTTAGAAGTCGATGCTGGGGAGCGATCTGGGCCACCGATCGCAGGCGTATATCGATCGCAATCTGGTCGAGTTGCGCGGTGAACGCTTCGAGATTAGCCTGGGGATAGCGCGTCCGGCAGAGCAGGCCCATGCCACGTTCGAGGTCCAGATCTTCGCCTTGGTTGAGGCAAAAGGCCAGAAACTCGGCGTCGCAGTCCGAGCGACGAAAGTGGAGCACAAGTTCCGTAGCGTGGCGCCGGAGGGTCGGGTCGTTGTCGAGGAGGTGTGGCTGAAGCCAGGGGATAATCTCCGGTCCACAGGCCAGGAGCCTGGATTTCACGGTTTCGTGGACCTTGGGGTCGTCGTCCCCTAGGAGGTGAATCAGTGCCTTCCGTTGGGCGTCGGACAACGCAGTGGGGCTCGGAGCATGGATGTTCGCATTCATGAGTTTCCTGCCGAGAACTCAGACTAGGCGTCTTTTTGAGAAAAGCAATTCAGCTTTCAAAATCCGGATGCCGGATTTTGAGATGGTAAGCTGTGCTTACCAGGGGCCAATCCAACTTCGACTGTTCCAATCCATGCAGCATGAGCCTCCGCAGGCGGATCTTAAACTACAGGCCGGCTTTGCCTCGTCAGAGGGGTGACGTCGACAGCTTGGATGGCTTGAGGAGGGTGAATCCGATGAGGATCAGAGCCAAGGCGACTGCATGGCCGCCAGCGACGTAGATGACGCTGTGGAGCGATGGATGCCAGTATTTCAAGACCAGGGAGTAGGAGACCGGGACCAGGATCATGCAGGGAACCACGCCATAGCGGCCTTGGGCCAACAGGCTGTTCAGAAGTACCGAGGAGATCGCCAGAGGCAGAAAAGCCCAGGCGAACAAGGGGACCATCTGCACGGAGGCGGAACGGTCTGACTGGGGAAAGAGGATCTTCAGAGGCAAATCCGGCACGAGGGTGCACGCCAGCGCGGCGGCGCAGCCCACGATGCCGGTTGCGGCGAGGGCTTGTCCCAGGACATTCGACTTTTCTGATCGAGCGACGCTCCGTGCGATGCTGGGGAACATGGCCAGTGTGACGGGGGTCACTAGAAAGACCACGGTACGACCGACGGTCCGGGCCTGGTTGTAGGCGTCCGTCCCCTCGGTGAAGTACTCTTGAACCCGGAGGCTATCGGCCGTGAACATATAATTGATCACTCCGATTCCGGCCGTCAGCGGGACGAAGGATCGCATCAGTGTGGAAAGCTGGAAGGGAGCCGGAGAGGTTAACCAGTCCTTCCGGGTGAGATACCAGGAGACCGAGAAGCCCGCAGCCATGCCCAGGGCAAGGCCACCCATGGCACCGGTTGCATCGGGTCGGATGAACGCGACGGCCAGCGCGACTCCCAGGCAGATGCCGGCATCCGATCCTATCTTTGCGAGGGCGTACCGATGAAATTCCTGCTTCCCTTGGATCACTCCGAAAAACGCCGGGGTCGTCAGCATCAGCCAACCTGCTCCTAGTGCCAGCCAGAGCTTCAGAGGATCTCCTAGGTGGAAGCGGGCCACCAAGCTGCCTTTGAGGAGGAGGCAGCAGAGCGCCAGCCCAAACCAATAAAGCGAGAGAAGGCGAATCTGACTGCGAAGGGCTCCCGAGAGAATTCGGGGAGCATTTGGGCCCGTTTCGCGCGCGGCCAGTTGTGCGAACGCGGTTTGCATCCCAATGACTGGGATGGTGAGAAGGCCCAAGGCGTCTCGCAGGGCGCTGAAGGTTGCGTACTCTCCTGGGTTCCCCTTGGTCACGAAGTGCGACACCAGGGCGTTCATGAGGCTGCTCAGCACGCCGCCGCCGACGGTTGCCAGAAGCAGAAGCAGGGTGTTGCGATAAAAAACTAGCTTCGGATTGTGCCAGGCGGATCTTAGCCAGCTCATGCTTGATCTCCGAGAAACCGGACCAGCAGATCCGTCGCGCTCTCGACCTGCTTCACGGAAACCCACTCGTCGCTTGTATGAGCCTGGGCGATATCGCCTGGGCCGAAAACCACGCTGGGAATGCCACCGGTGCTCAGCACGCCGGCGTCGCTGAAATAGTTCACTCCCATAGGGCGATCCTGCTTGGCAAGTGCCAACAGCGACTGGACGAGGGGCAGGCGCTCATCGGTCTCCAGGGGGCTCGAGGGCACGCCCTTCCAGTCGCGAAGGGTGATGTCGCATCCGCGACGACGGAGCAAGGCGCGGAGTTCGCGGACCACGGAGGAATGGGTCTCTCCGGGCAGCGTGCGGCGATCCACTCGCATCTCGCAGAGATTGGGAACGATATTGGGCTGCCGCCCCCCCTGGATGGTTCCGATATTGAGTGTCGCACATCCCAAAACAGGGTGGCGCTTCCGCTTTAACAGAGCGGCGTAGTCTCCCTCAAGCACCTCGATGACCTTAGCCATCTGTGTGATGGCGTTCTTGCCGAGCTCAGGGGTGGACCCGTGGGCGGCTCTTCCTTTGGTTTGCAGAGCCAGCCAGATGTCTCCCTTGTGGGCGGTGATGACTTTCAGCCGGGTGGGCTCGCCGACGATGGCGAGCTGTGCCTTGAACTTTGAACGGACGAGGGCGCGCGAGCCAGACTGGCCGCTCTCCTCATCGATCAGTCCTGCAAACACAATCTCGGTCGATGCCGGGCGGGAGCGAGGAGGTCGAGCAGCCAAAGTGCGTAGAGCCTGAAACATGGAGGCGACCGAACCCTTGGTGTCGCAGCTGCCCCGTCCATACAATCGGCCATTGCGAAGCACTGGCCTGAGCTGGTCGAGATCGTGCAGAGTGACGGTATCTAGGTGCGGGGCTAGCAGGATGCGCTGGCGGACGCGTCCCCGCGGGGTGAGCCGAATGATGAGGTTGGAACGTCCAGGTAGAACGGGCTGAAGCTCGGCGTCCAGGCCTGAGCAATGGGCGAGATCCATCAGGCGTTCCGCGACGCGGGCCTCGCCGGAAAGGGGGTCGTCCGCAGAGGTGAACGCCGGGTTCACGCTCGGCAGAGCCACTAGTTCCCGAAGCAATGTCAGTACAGGGCTCATGATTTAGTAGGTGGCCAAGATGGCCGAGGCCAGCTTAGGAGAGCGAACCTAGGGGGGGAAGCTTGAAGTCCATGCACTTGACTGAGAACTCCTGCCCTAGAGTGGAATCAGGCTGAGCCCACTTGGCGATGGACGAGGCCTAGCGAGGGGGGGACAGTGTTTACGTTGTAGCGGAGCAAGCTCCCTTCGGCACTGTAGCAACGGTGTAACGAGGCCTCACCGCATTTCCTCGAGAACCGCAGCGTTCCCAGCATCAATAGAGGTACAGGGCAGTCGTTTGGCCGCGTCCTCTGCAGTGCTGTATTCCCCCCCAGCCACAGATATCGACGCAAAGCCGCAAGCCACACAACGTCCAACGTTCAGCGTCCAACGTTCAGCGTCCAACGTTCAGCGTCCAACGTTCAGCGTCCAACGTTCAGCGTCCAACGTCCAACGTCCAACGTCCAACGTCCAACGTTCTGGTCCCGTCCTGAAATAGGTTGGTACTTTGAAATGAGAAAATCAAAGTACGCATGAAAGTGATACGCT
>CAMAVD010000316.1 GCA_945861575.1 Akkermansia muciniphila | reverse complement strand
ATCGTGGCCGATGACGATGGCCGTCGGCCAACCGTCGACGCTGTACGACTGCACCACAGCCTGGCCCGGCCCCTCTGGGAGCGCCACAGCACGACCGGGCATCCCCTGCTGCTTGACCGCCTCCGTCAATTGCTTTTTGTCCACCTGGGAACAGAGCGAAATGAGCACGAATCGGTCATCCTCACCATACATAGTGTGGATCTCGTTGAGTATGTTCACTTCGTTTGAGTTCAACGCCCAGGTGGCCCAGAAATAGAGCAGGATAACCTTCCCTCGCAGGTCGCTGGACTTGAGCTTGGTACCGTCGGCCTGTTCCAGTTCGAAGGCAGGGGCCACGCCGCCCTGACGCGCACCGCCTTGCATCTTCATGTCCAAGGCCCCGAGATCAAACACGTCAGTGGCTTGTGCTGCTTTGGGAATTTTCACCAGCGTGGAGAGCTGACCGATAGGGCGATAGCTGTAGGAGTCAGGATCGCTGGGCTTCTCCGTCGGAACCACCCGAACCTGGTAGTCGCCTGGAGGAACGTTCTCTACGTAGAACGTTCCGTTGGTATCGAACAGGAGTGCGTAGCGTCGACGGGCTCTCTCGTAACGTTGTCCCTCTGGACTCTCCTGAAACAAACGCATCCGCTCCTGGTAACGCACTTGGAGCTGACGGCGTGCGTCTTCACTCTGCGTTCCGCTGAGGTTCAGAGTGGGAAAATCGGCAGGAGCCGGAGGAACAAACTGCATTTCGTGAACATCCCAGAGCCAGTCCACCTCGGAAGCATCGCCTCCCTCAAGACGAATGCGCCCCACCACTTTCCGCCCTCCACCGCCCAAGGTGACCCGGTTCGTGCTCCCCGGAGCGACATCCACCACCACCCCATGACTCACCGCATCAGGGCCGTTGCGTCGGTCCGAAAACTTGCTCTGAATGTAGATATCCCGAGCTCCAGGTGCCACGCGATCAAAGAGGAAGTTTCCCTGGGCATCCGGCACTGTTTTAAGACTCACCCAGACGGCCCGTTCTCTCGACCCTTGACCGCCGTATGAGGGGGGACGGAAGGTTTCGATCCGCACGGTCTGATTGGAGCGCAAGCCCCCGCTCACTTTGAACTGCCCCTCGACACGGCCCCAAGGTTGCAGTTGCATCGTTCCCGTCCCTTCAAACTCTTTGACCGAAACATCCGCCACGCCAGCGATTTGACTGGCTACGATCCTTGTTGGGTTGAGATGCGGCTGGAATTCGAATTTTCCCTGGAGATCCGTGCGGGTCTGGTCGGCGTAGTTGCTCGAGCGCGTTATCTGGCCGGTCTTTTCCACAAATACCCACTCATCCCCCTCGACCAGCACCACAGCGGTATTCCGAGCCGGATTACCGTCCGGCAGTTGCACGATGCCCGAAATCCCCTGGGTCCGGCGCATCAGAAACTCGTTGGTGACCCACCCTTCAGCCTTGTAGTCAGGGCTTACGACCGGAAGGTAGCCCGGAGCCTCGATCATAAAGGCCTGCTTCGATTCGCTGCCATAGTTGTAAAGCACCCCCGTGAACTCGCCATCCCGTCCTCGAATCGAGTTCCCCCGTTGCCAGCGCAAGGGCTCGCCCACATTGTAGGAGTATCCTCGAACAGCGGAAAAATCCCGGATTGGCTGGTGCGTTTCCACATCCTTGACGACGCCAAACAGCTGGGCTTGCCTCTCCATCACCATGTCAAAAGTTCCCCCCTCCGACAGGGAGGTGGACTCGGTCCTGTTGTAGCCCTTTCGACTGAGACGGATGGCAAGCGGCCCCGGAACAGCATTGCTCCAGCGACAGATTCCCGCCACATCCGTAATGAGGGCCCGAGCATTCACAGGCAGCCCATGCCACGAGAGGATATTCGCTTGAGCTCCTTCCACCGGCACGCCTTTCCGATCCCTCACACGAATGAGCAAGGGCTCAGGCTTGCGAAGGGTCAGAGATAGTTTCCCCCCTTTCTCAGGCAGACTAGAACCCACCAAGGAAGGGGCGTATCCTTCACACGTCACAAACAAGAAACCCATAGCCTCACTCGGCCTGCGGACGGACAGCAGGCCCTCCGACGTGCTGGGCGCCCCTACGAAGGAGGGATCCCTTCCGCTCATGAAGTGCACCAGGCGCGCTCCGCCCACAGGCGCTCCAGATCCATCCCGCACCGACGCCACCAGCTCAGGCACCTCCTGGAGCACCGCTTGAATATTGCCCTTCAACAACTCGGCAGCCGACCATCGCAGCATTGCCCCCCCCACCGATCTGCGGGGCAGGCGACGAACCAAGTCTCCCGGGGCAGCGGGGCGATCATCCCCCCCCGTCACCTGAGCTTCCAAACTCGCGTAGTGAGGGTGCTCGATCCGCATTTGAAAGCCCGAAAGATCCTGCGGAAGACACCGCGTGCTCCACACTCCATCCGGCCCGGTCTGCACCACCTCATGGTCCGCTCTCTCGCTACCGCCACCCTTGGCGGCATCTGGGGTCACTCGGAACACCGTCACGGTCGCTCCAGCGATTGGCTTACCCGTCGCCGTGTGCACCACGCCTCCCCCTTTGCGTCCCTCCGCGAGCGCAAAGGTGTGCGCTTCCTTCCATCCGACGCCTGACCGTCTTGACTGACGAAAAACCGCGCCCTCATACCCGGGAGCTCTAACAAAAACGCTCAGATCAACCGTCTGCGACGGAGGAAAGTGCAAGGTCGCGTTGCCCTCAGCGTCCGCATCCGCAGACTCAAGGAAGTAGAGACGGTCATCCCCCGCAATCGTCAGGAAAAAGCGGGCCTTTGGAAGAGGAACCCCTCCCTCGGCACGGACCGCTCTCACGGAGAACGCACGCCGTAGATCCGAGTCAGCCGGAGCGGCCGCTTTCTTTGCTAAGCCTCCGGTGGGAGCTGAGGGCACACCCTCCGTAAGACTCGGAGGGTGGACAGATAGAGCATAAATCACCGGGGTGGCAGAGCTCAGCAGAGAGATCAGGTCCACGCTGACGACCTTCGCATCCGGTCGGGGATTGCGCAGGCGAGTGACGCAGAGAGCCGGTGAGCCAGCCTGCAAACCGGGAGGCCAAACCTGGGTGGATGCCGGGTCGCGCAGGTCCAAACGACGTCCGTCGACGGGTGTTCCCGTCTGAAGACCCGAGCTGATTCGAAAGGAGGTCGAGGTGCCATCCTCAAAGTGGAGCCTCACCAAAAAAATCGGTGTTCCAGGCCGGGCCTCCCCTTCTAACCCATGGAGAAGGGCGAGACTTCCGCAGGCACCTGATGGACCCAAGCCGAGGATTTGAGAGGGATAAGCGCGTCCCTGACGTGCTGCAGACAAGCCCGCGAGGCGGAGAGCGCTTCCCACGCGAAAACGAACCCCGTCTAAAGTCTGGTCCCCCATGGGCGCCACTTCCCCCTGCGTGCCAAGCCAGGAAGGCAGGACGGGGACCTCCTCCGCCAGGCGCAGGAGCAGAGGGTTCCAGGCGCCCTGGGCGGTGGCGAGCAGGGGAAGCAACCAGAGACAGACCCAGGCAATCACGCTGCCAGGCAGAGCAGAACGTGCCGGGCAAGGATCTAAGGATGGAGGATGGCTTGAGAGCGAATCTTTGGCAGCAGGACACTCCATAGCATTCAAAAGCAGCGTATCCAAGCCCTCGGGGCAATCCCGGGAGTGGTGCGCGTGATCTTCTTGAAACCTAGACAGAGCTTCGGCGAGGGACAACGGAAATTCTTACCTGGGAATTTGCTTGCACCCCTATCACACCCGGCGGTAGGTTGACCACCTGACTGGGTGTTTTCCGCCCGAGTCGGAGCGTAGCTCAGCCTGGTAGAGCACTTGCTTTGGGAGCAAGACGTCGCAGGTTCGAATCCTGTCGCTCCGACCACTTCTCTTTTGCCAGTTTGGCGTGACGACGTTTCATTCCCCAAAGATCCTGGAGATTCTTTCCATGAACTTGGAGTTCCATGAATTCACCTCCCCTTCCTCCAAGTTCATGGAAAGAACTGCTGCGCATGGCTGGCGAAACGAGACTTGTCATCACAGCGGATACCGCAGCAAACCAATCGAAACGCACGATATACCACAAAATGTGGTGCGATTCACATAAAACCACACCAAATAGTATTAACAACAAGCGGCAGCTCAACTGTCAGCGACTTACTAATTGAAACCATATTAGTATGTTGTTAGTAATTCGCCGTGCGAAAGCCAGAAACACCACCGGGGCTCGAGAAGTTGTTGAGCCGGTTATCTAAACCGGAACGGCTGTTCGAAATTCTTCAAGCGGTATCAGGCCCAACGAAAAGTGGGCGGTATCAGCATTGGGATGATCTGAAGTATCGCAAGCCACCTGAAGGCTTAACGCATGAGGATTGGTGGTTGGGGTTAAAGATGCACCGGCAGATGGGGAGCCGCCCAATCACGCTCAACGACACGGCAGGAAGAAGTTTTCGCTTTGCCGTGCCGGACTTAGTAACGGATCTCCTTCACCAAATTGACCGCGGCGGGGGAACTTGTGTCGAAATCCCTGAACAGGTGACGAGCGCAGAGCACCGGGACCGCTATGTGGTGCGTTCGCTCATGGAGGAAGCCATCACCTCCAGTCAACTCGAAGGAGCGGCAACGACGCGTGAAGTCGCAAAAAAGATGCTGGCCGAGGGGCGGAAGCCGCGTGATCGGAGCG
>CAMAVD010000315.1 GCA_945861575.1 Akkermansia muciniphila | reverse complement strand
GCGATGCTGGCCAGGAGCTGGTTGGCGATTCCAAAAATCGGCCAGAGAGCCTTCACCCCACCGTCCGGATCCCGCACGCCAGCTATCAGAAAGTATCCCCAGCCACCCACCACGAGAAGGCTGGCAGCCAGATTGGCCCACAGGCTCTTCGTATTGCCGATGGGTTTCCAAAAGTGTCCCAGGGAGTCTTGCAGCAGATAACGTCCCACACGCGTGCCCGCATCTAGAGTGGTGAGAATGAAAAGCGCCTCAAACATCAGCGCGAAGTGATACCACAAATCCAGCCATCGCCCCTGCGTGAGCTTCGAGAAGATGTTCGCCATCCCGACGGCCAGAGTCGCAGCGCCACCCGTCCGGCCAAACAGCGTGGTCTCCCCCACGGCCTTGGCCAGAGAATCCATCTGTTCCACGGATACTTTCACGGGCACTTCACGAAAACGACGATCCGGTCCCGGCTCGCGTTCAAACCAAGTCATGCCGGATGCCTCCACTTTCTGGATCACCTCCGCCTTAGGCCCAGCGACATTCATGCTCAGATACACACCGGGGTCCAGCGTGCAGGCGGCGATCATGGCCATGATGGCGACCAGGGATTCCAAAAGCATGGCGCCAAAGCCAATCGGCCTCGCATACCCCTCCCGGGTGATGATCTTGGGAGTGATCCCGCTCGAGATGAGGGTGTGAAAACCGCTGATGGCCCCGCAGGCGATGGTGATGAAGCAGAAGGGAAACAAGGTCCCGGGCACCACCAGTCCGCTCCCATCCACAAACTGGCTCACTGGAGGCATTTTCAAATCCGGGAGAACCAGCAGCACTCCAAGGGCGAGCGCCAGGATGGTGCCCAACTTCATGAAAGTGCTCAGATAGTCCCGTGGAGCCAGCAGAAGCCAGACCGGAAGCACACTGGCCGCGAATCCATAGACAATAATCGAAGAGGCAATGGTCAGTTTGCTGAAGGTGAGCCGAGCCGACCACTCAGGACTGGCGTGCACGAACTGCCCTCCCCAGACCGCCAGCAGCAGAAGGATCACCCCCACCACGGAAATCTCTATCACTTTCCCCACCCGCCAAAAGCGCAGGTAGCCGCCCATAAATAGGGCGATCGGGATGGTGGCCGCCACGGTGAACACGCCCCAGGAAGACTCGGCGAGCAGGTTCACCACCACCAGCGCCAGCACGGCCAGAAGGATGATCATGATGGCGATGATGGCCATCAAAGCGATCGTTCCAACCGTGCCATTCAGTTCATCTCGAACCATCTGTGCGAGGGATCTGCCGTCACGGCGCAGGGAGGACACCAGGATCACAAAATCCTGCACAGCCCCCCCCAGGACCACGCCAATCAGGATCCAGAGCGTACCGGGGAGGTAGCCAAACTGAGCGGCGAGAACGGGTCCCACCAAGGGCCCCGGACCTGAAATCGCTGCGAAGTGATGTCCGAAAACAATCCACTTATTCGTACGAACGAAGTCTTTTCCATCCTCATGCACCTCGCAAGGTGTCGCACGACGATCGTTTAGGACCAAGACTTGGGCGGCCAGCCACTTTGAATAGAACCGATACCCAATGGCGTAGGTACACAGGGCAGCAATCAGGATGTATGCCGAACTGATCTGTTCCCCACGCGTGAACCCAATGATCCAATACCCATAGCCGCCCAACGCAGCCACAGCCAGCCAGATAAAACTCCGAAGCGCGCTCACAACGTCAAAGCTTCCAACCCTTGCGGTAGCGGTGCTGGATAAACGCGTCCGCCTCTGGAGCGCCGACGGCCTTTAAGCGCTTTGAATCCCAGGTGAGTTTCTTCCCGGTTCGAAAGGCGACATTGCCCAGAAGCACGGCCTCCGTCAGTGCGCCTGAGTAGTCAAAGTTGCAGGTGGTGGGCGAACCCGTCTTGCAAGCCAGGATCCACTCCTTGTGATGTCCGATCGAGTCAGGAATTGTCGGCTCGGGCGCCTTGAATCCGACAAACACCGGCTCAGGCAGCAGCACGAGGCGGTCATAGCCAGCGAGCAACATTTTACCATTCTCACCCACAAAAAGCGTTCCATCACCCCATTTGGGCAGACCCGCATCCTGAAAATGGTGAGGGCGACGTCCCCCATGATACCAAGTGAGGGCCACGGGGGGACGCGAACCACGGGCTCCATACTGATACTTCACTACCAGAAAGTGGGGCGCGCTTTCGCGGTGAGGTTTGGGTCCGTCCAAAACCTCGACCGTTTCCGGAGTCGTCAGGCCCAGCGCCCAATGAGAGAGATCGACATGATGGCAGCCGATGTCGGCCAGGGTGCCCCCGCCGAACGCCCACCAGTCTCGCCAGTAGAATGGAATATACTCTGGGCAGTAAGGACGATATTCAACGGGCCCTAGCCATTCCTCATAGTGCAGCGTCGATGGAATGGGCGTTCCATCCTTAGGCAGCTCTTTGTTCCCAAATCCGCCTCCCGACCAAACATGCACTTCGCGCACCGTGCCAATCGCCCCCGCCTGGATCAACTCCACCACCCTTCGGTAGTTGGACCCGGCATGAATCTGTGTCCCCATCTGCGTGGCCACTTTATGCCGTTTCGCCAATTCGCGGACGGCCCGGCATTCGCTGATCGTGCGGGTGAGCGGTTTCTCACAATACGTGTGACGACCACTGCGAAGTGCGGCGGCCGTGATCACTGCATGGGTGTGGTCCGGCGTTCCTACCACCACGGCATCGATGTCCGTCTGCTCTAACATCCGCCGAAAGTCAGTATAGGTCTTCGCTCGGGGAAACTTCTGGCCGGCAGCCCGGAGCAGAGTGTCCTCGATATCGCACAGCGCTACGACATTCTCATGCGCGATGTTGCCTAGATTCCAGCCCGCCTGATTGGCCGTGCCCACCATAGCGATATTGAGTTTCTCATTCGGCGAAATTCGACGGGCAGCGCGAGCGGTCGGGAGGGAGGCCAAGCCAAAGCCGACGGCCAGGACTGCGGAATCTCGTAGAAACTGACGGCGTGTGGGATGCTGATTCATAGGATGTGGACAGTGCTTAACTCTGGTCAGCGTCAGGCGCAAGCCTCAAGTCCCAGAGATCTCGAGGCTCTGGTCGACGAAGGTTCTCCTCGCAGCGAAGAGCGCTTGCAAGAGAGCCGCAACCATTCCAGACCTTCACAAGCGCCACGACTCTTGTTCAGGCGCTCTTCGCTGCTCAGAAATCCGTGAAGATGCGCATCGTCTTGCGCAGGCTTCTCAGTTGCCCCAAAGGCGTCGATGTCGAAAGCAAGGACCGGCTGAGGGCCTCTGCCTTCCCCTGACCAGAAGCCAGGACCCAAACCTCGCGTGCCGCCACGAGAGATCGGTAGGTGAGGGTCACCCGGTTCGGCGGTGGCTTCACGGCGACCACGGATCGGAAGTGCGGAGCGGTTTTCAAATCCTCGCTGTCATCCCCAGGAAAAAGAGAGGCCACATGGCCATCCTCACCCATACCCAAGATCACTACGTCGAGACAGGCCACCTGCCCGGCCGCCGGGCTGCAGACCCGCGCCAATTCGCGCTCGGCACCCTCGGCCGCTTCGGAAGGAGTCCGCTCGCCAAGAATCCGATGGATCTGCGGGGCTGGGATCCCAAGCGGATCCAGTAAGAGGGGTTTCGCGAGGGCGTAATTGCTCTCTGTATGATCGGGCGGCACGCAACGCTCGTCCGCCCAGAACACCTCGATACCGTCGGGGCGGAACCCCGAGGAGGGCGCGAGGGCTACAATCGCTTGGTAAAAGGCCTTGGCGATGCGGCCCCCGGAGAGAGCCACCGTGCAGCGACTCTGGGTGGAGCGTGTCCGGCCCACGCACTCAAGCCACTCCTGAGCCACCCCGGTTGCCAACTCGCGATCATTCGCGAACTGAAGAAGATCTATTCGAGGCATGCGAGCGTTCTTTCGCAGAGGATCGGGAGCGCCGCTCAGTGCGCAGGTTGCGGGTCGCGCCAGGCCCGTCCAGTCAGGCTCAACAACTCAGCCGCCGCGGTAGGACCCCAGCTTCCTGCAGGATAGAATTCGCTTTCGGTCAGGGCTTTGCCCGCCCAACCCTCACGGATCGGGTCGACGATTCCCCAGGCAGCCTCGACCTCGTCGCGACGAATAAAGAGCGTCGCGTCACCGCCGATCGCTTCAAGCAAGAGCCGCTCATAGGCCTCAGGCGTGTAGGCGCCAAACTCCGTATCGTACCCAAAATGCATGCGTACCGGACGTATCTGAATGGCGTTCCCTGGCACCTTCCCGTTGAAACGCAGCGTGATTCCCTCGTTAGGCTGCAGGCGAAGGGTGATCGCGTTGGCGTCCAACTTCGGGCCACACTGGGCCGCGAAGAGCACATTGGGCGTGGGACGAAACTGGATCCTAACCTCGCTCGCGCTCAGCGGAAGATACTTGCCCGTGCGCAGGTAGAAGGGCACTCCGGCCCAGCGCCAGTTGTCCACCATCAGCCTGGCTGCGACGAAAGTTTCTGTGTTGGAGTCTGAACGGACTTTCGGCTCACTGCGGTAGGCCGGACAATCCTTGCCACCGATTGAGCCAGCGATGTATTGACCGCGCACCACATTTTGGGCGATTTGATCCGGCTGCCAGCGACGAACCGCGTTGAGCACTTTCACCTTTTCATCACGAACAGCCTCCGCCTCAAGCGAAACAGGTGGTTCCATCGCCACGAGTGCGAGGACC
>CAMAVD010000314.1 GCA_945861575.1 Akkermansia muciniphila | reverse complement strand
GCTCAAAGCACGCGCCCCTGCTCGTTTAGCTGGCGATCGAATGCTTAAAAACGTCCAAAATCACCCACTCAAGTACACGAAGACCCAGCTGAGAGAAGGAGCGGATCAATCAACCTTATGCCGCAATCCGTGCTGTGAGGCAAACCTATTCTCGTGAGCTTTCTACGGGTTTGCCCGTGGGGGTTGCGGAAAGGATGGAACTGGTAGAGGATGGCTGCGCCATATATGAAATCAGCCTACGAACTTGCCATGGAGCGCCTCAACAAGGCGAACCCGACCGTAAAGCTCACCGAGGCCCAAAAGCGGGAGATTGCCGATCTGGACTCGCGTTACACGGCCAAGATCGCGGAGCGGGAGATCTTCCTGAAGGGCGAACTCGCCAAGGCTCTAGACAAGGGTGATCCCGTGGAGGTGGCCCAGATTGAGCACCAGCTTAACAATGCTAAGAAGTCCTTCCTGGCCGATCTGGAGGAGAAGAAGGAGCAGGTGCGCGCTCGTCGTTCTCGCTGAATCCGGCTTGCCGTTGGCGCGTCTGATGCTTCGGATATGAGTCACCATCGCCCTTTCGAATTGGAGCATTTGGCGCTGACGCGGCGCGAGTTCCTCAGCCGCTGCGGCATGGGAATGGGATCGCTGGGCCTCGCTGGCCTTCTAAGCGGAGCCCTTCCGACAACGTCCGCGCGCGCCGATGTGGGCTATAGCTCCCCTTTGGCCGTCAAGCAGCCCCATTTCAAGGGGAGGGCCAAGCGGGTGATCCATATTTTCGCCAATGGGGGCCCATCTCACGTGGACACCTTCGATCCGAAGCCCTCACTGCAGAAGCATGCTGGTAAATTGCTGCCGGTAAACAATCTGGCCACAGAGCGCAAGACCGGAGCGGCCTTTGCTTCGCCCTTCAAATTCAAGAAGTACGGCCAGAGCGGCATCGAAGTCAGTGAGCTGTTCTCCAATGTGGCGGAGAGTATCGACGACATTGCAGTCATCCGCTCGATGCACGCCGACGTCCCGAACCACGAGCCTAGCCTGCTGTTGATGAACTGTGGTGAAGCCCGCTCCGTGAGGCCCAGCTTGGGCTCCTGGCTCTGCTACGGTCTCGGTAGCGATAATCAGAATCTCCCTGGGTTTATCTCCATGTGCCCCGGAGGCTACCCTATCCAGGAATCGCAGAACTGGCAGTCGGGCTTCCTCCCCGGAGTCTATCAGGGGACTTATATCAATACGGAGCATACCAAGATTGAGCGACTCATCGAGCATATCCGCAATAATCACGTGTCGATGCCTGAGCAGCGTCAGCAGATCGACCTGCTCCAGCGGATGAATCGCCGACATCAGGAAAAGCGCAGTCAGGATGCCCAGTTGGAAGCCCGTATTCAGTCCTTCGAACTCGCCTACCGAATGCAGATGGATGCGACGGATGCCTTCGACATCAGCCGGGAGCCTGAGCATATACGGAAGATGTACGGGGAGGGCACTCAGGCGCGTCAGATTCTGGTGGCGCGCCGCCTGGTCGAGCGGGGCGTACGCTTCGTGCAGGTTTGGCATGGGGCTGGACAACCCTGGGATAACCACGATGATATCGAGACCGGGCACCGTAAGCTGGCGGGGCAGTGTGACCAGGCAATCGGGGCTCTCCTAAAGGATCTCAAGCAGCGCGGCATGCTCGAGGATACTCTTGTCATCTGGGGCGGCGAGTTTGGTCGCACTCCAACCGTGGAGCTCCCGCAGCCGGGCGCCAACGCGGGAAAGATCAACGGGCGCGATCATAACCACCATGGCTTCTCCATGTGGCTGGCTGGCGGGGGAGTGCGCGGGGGGTATGTGCATGGGGCGACCGATGAATTTGGATTTGCCGCGGTGGACAATAAGGTTCACGTGCACGACTTGCATGCAACCTTGATGCATCTTCTAGGTTTTGATCACGAACGATTTACCTACCGTCATGCCGGACGGGATTTCCGCCTGACAGACGTGCATGGCCATGTCGTAAAGGAGCTGCTAGCAGGCGCGGTCTAGCGAGGTAGGTAGGTGCATTCCATCGGGCCCATTCGAAAAAAGCACTAAGTGTGAGGCCCCGATAGGCGTCGCTTCCATTCCGGTTCGTTGAATCCAACACACCCGTCTTCTCCAAGGATCAGGAAGGGACGTTTCACCAGGTTCCCATTCTTATTGAGCAGGCTGAGCGCCTCGGCCTCACCCATTGTCGGTAGCCGGTCTTTCAGCCCAAGGGAGCGATAGTCCTGTCCTGAGGTGTTGAAGAGTCTTCTCAGGTCGCCCTCGTACCGCGCCAGCATCGCTTTAAGTTCTGGCAGGGTGGGGGGGCGCTCCCGGATGGGAATGACCTCGGGCGCCAGGCCTTCAGCGCTTAGAAACTTCAGGGCTTTGCGGCAGGTGTCGCAGCCGGCGTAGGTGTAGATACGGAGCGGGTTCATTCGTCGTCGGAGGAGGAATCGGAGGCTTTTCGTTCCCATTTGCGGACGGCTTTCTCGGGCATGCGCGTGTCCACTCTCGCGTAGTAGGTCTCCTGGCCCAAGAGGTCGTCGGTCTCCCGCTGCAGTGCGACCGATGGGGCCACACACCACCGCTCATGCGCTTCAATATAGACGCGGTCCCCGGCGTTCCTCCGGATGCAGAGAAAGAGTGGGATTCTTCCTCGGTGCCGCTCTACTAGACTACGGATCGCTTCAAGGCGTCCCGTATCAAGATGCGCCTCGTTGAGTCGTAGATGGATTTGGGTGGTGAATTTGGCCGGTGCGGATTCCAGCAGCATGATCTCCTGGGGAAAGAGCTTGGGCTTGTCTTCGTCATTGTTTACCTCGGCCACCAGGAGCAGGACCTGGTTGATCACCAGAAGTTCGCGATACTTGTCGTAGTTCTCGTTCATGCAGAGCATCGACATGCTCCCGTGCAGATCTTCCAGCGTCACCATCGCATAGGGCTTGCCGGTCTTCTTGCTCATCCCGCTCTGGATGGCGGAGACCATCCCTCCGATCCGGGTCACGGTCCGCGGCGCGAGTTCACGCGCGGTGATCGAGTCGTGAAGGCAATAGCGTGTGATAAGGCCTGCGTAGGGAGTGAGGGGGTGTCCGGTGACGTAAAAACCAAGCAGCTCCTTTTCGGCCATCAAACGCTCGTGCTCCGGCCATTCAGGGAGACCTCCGCCACCTGCCTGAGTCTGGGGGGCTGAGAAGGCATCGGCGGCACCAAAGAGGGAGGTCTGTCCCCGAGCCCGATCTGAGGCGACCGAGGCCCCACGTGCGAGAGTGCGCTCGATGCTTGCAAACAGCGTGGATCGGTTCTCTTTGAGGCTGTCGCACGCCCCGCAGCGGACCAGGGCTTCCAGCACGCGCTTGTTCACCACGCGGATGTCCACCCGCTCGCACAGATCGGAAAGGCTGGTGAAACGGCCACCCTCCGCCCGGGCCTTCAGGATGCTTTCCACGGCCACCTCTCCGACACCTTTGATGGCCGCGAGACCGAAACGAATGGCATCCTTGTGGCTTCCGTCCTGCTCAGGAGTTCCCTGCGCTGGACCGAAGAAGGAGCCCCCTTCGTTGACATCGGGAGGGTGCACTTCCACGCCCATGGACTTCGCCTCATCGAGCACGATCTGGAGCTTGTCCAGGGAGCCCATTTCGTTGGTCATCATGGCGGAGAGGAACTCCACCGGGTAGTTGGCCTTGAGATAGGCGGTTTGATAGCTGACGATCGCGTAGGCCGCTGCGTGAGACTTGTTGAAGCCGTAGCCGGCGAATTTCTCGAGCAAGTCAAAGATCTGGTTTGCCTTGGACTCCGGAATGCGGTTGGTGGTCGCTGCTCCCTTTACGAAAATCGCACGCTGCTTTGCCATCTCCTCAGGCTTCTTCTTGCCCATCGCTCGGCGGAGTAGATCGGCTCCGCCGAGGGTGTAGCCCGCCAAAAACTGGGTGGCCTGCATCACCTGCTCCTGATAGATCAGCACCCCGTAGGTTTCTTTGGAAATCGACTCCAGCAGGGGATGCTCATACTCGATGGTCACCTCGCCATGGCGCCGCTTGATGAAGTCGGGTATGAGGTCCATCGGGCCAGGGCGATAGAGGGCTACAAGCGCGGTGATATGCTCCACGGAGCTGATCTGGAATTTTCGGCATAGATCCCGCATGCCGCCGGATTCTAGCTGGAACACTCCAACCGTGTTGCCCTTGTTCAATAGGTCGTAGGCAGGCTTGTTATCCAGGGGCAGGTCATCGATGACGATGTCGATGCCTCGCTGCTTTTTCACCATCTCGCAAACATTGCGTATGACGGTCAGGGTCTTCAGCCCCAGAAAGTCCATCTTGAGCAGTCCTAGATCCCCCACCGGTCCCATGGGATACTGGGTGACAATGGTGCCATCTTCGTCCTGCTTCAGCGGAAGCAGGTTCACCAATGGCTCTGGACCGATGACCACTCCTGCTGCGTGCACGGAGGCATTGCGGACGATGTCTTCCAGAACGAAGGCCGTGTCCACCAATTCCCGGGTCATGTCTTCGGTGTCGTAGGCTTGCTTGAAATCCGGAGAAACCTTGAGGGCCTTCGAAAGGTCCATCTTCAGCTCGTTCGGAATCATCTTGGCCAGCCGGTCGCCGTCTGAGAAGGAGAGCCCGTTGACACGGGAAAGGTCTCGGAGGACCGACTTGGCACCCATGGTGCCGAAGGTGATGATCTGGGCGACGC
>CAMAVD010000313.1 GCA_945861575.1 Akkermansia muciniphila | reverse complement strand
ACCCCTCGCCGCCTATGAATAACTTTGGGAGGACTATAAGGCGCGGGGCCTGCCGCAAAGGCTTGCCACGTTTTACGGTGGCGCAAGCCAGACAAAACCCCATGCTAATGACCAAAGCCACGGGCCCGACATACCACCCTTTTCCTCCTAGCCTTCTCGCGCCTTTGCGCCCTGTCCCGCGCCTTTGCGTAGACGTCTGTGGCTGGGGGGGAATTAACGCAAAGGCGCGGGAAGGACGCCAAGATGCCAGCAAGAAGGAGGGGGGAGCGGAACCCTGGTTGGGAATACCGCAAGGCAGGGGACCTGGCCAAACGACTGACATGTCTCCTATTCCAATGACAGCCTAGGATCAATAGAGGGACAGGTCAGCTGTCGCCTTTCTTTGTGGCTTGCGCCTTGGCGTCACTCCCGCGCCTTGGCGTCGATGTCTGTGGCTGGGTGGAAGTAACGCAAAGGCGCGGGAAGGACGCCAAGACGCCAGTAAGAAGGAGGGGAGGCCTCGTTACCTCGTCTCCTGTATGTGCCGAAGGGAGCTTGATCCGCTCCAACTCAAACAACGTCCCCCCCTGGCTACGACTCGACTATCGCCAAGTGGGCTCAGCCTGTTTCCACTCCTCGTCTAGGGTTTCTGATCCAGCCAAGACTTGAGCTCCGCTATCTCGCTGGGGGTCAGCCGCCGTTTGGGGGGCATGTACCCAAAATCCACCAGGATGCGTATGGGATGGGAATGCACCTTGAACAAGGGCGAGCGATCGCCCTCGGCCTCGTGGCACTTCGTGCAGAATTTTAGCCCGAGCGGCTTCCCGTAGTCGGGAGGCGTCTCTCCTGCAGGGAAGTGAAAACGGGACACCGGTTGATCCGCGATATGTTGGTTTAACGCAACGGCCAAAGGCGCATCGCTGATAAGGTCGGCACGTGCCGGATGGATGGCAAGTGGACCGGAGGCGTGGCATTTGTAGCAGCTAATGCCTTCAAATTTGACTGCAATGCCCTGGAGTTCCGCAAAATAGCTCAGGGGAGACTTCAGGGTGAGGTCTTGGACGATGGAATAGTAGCTCCAGCCTGTGTCTGTGGAGGTTCGCTGCACGAGCAAATACACCCGCGCCACAGAATTAGAGAACGCCGCGATGTGGTTGAGCATGGGCTTTCGAACCACGTCCTCTTGGGTACTGATCAGCCCCACATCGGAGATGGGAACGGACTCGCCCTTGTCGAAGAGGCGTCGGACTTCGATCATGTAGGCTTTCACCTCCGACTCTGTTAGACCACGCGCTACCTGCCGAGGGTGAGGCGGCAGAGTGACGACGGGGGAGGTCCACTTCTTATGGATCCGCTCAGCACCAATGGTCCTGCTAGCGGCGGCGAAGTCAGCCGTGGAAAAGTTGGTCAAGTAGAGGGCCGGTTCCAGCAGCAATCCAGTGGCTGTGGAAACCACCGGAGGCATGGACCGCTCCACTGTCTCGGGCTCCGCGCTCAGCGTTCTTGCGGGCAGGCCCAGGACTGCGAGGCCAAGGAGCGCGAGCACTGGGATAAGGGTGCTCCTAGTCATATTGGAAAATCCCGCTTCACAGTCTCGCTCCATGGAACGACTCAACGCCGCGGACCAATGATCTCGTAGAAATTGCCATCCGGGTCCCTGAAGGCAACGAGGAGGCTACCCCCGCCCAATTCCACGGGTGTTTCGCCAAGCAAATTAGCCAATAAGAGAAGACCGAAAGCGGCCAGGAGGAGGGGTCGTGTGCGGTCCAGGCAATTGTTCATGCGCACGAAGCTATCAGGATGTATGGGGGAAGAAACCGGAAAGTGAACGAGGGCTCCACGGCGAACGAGAAGGTTGCGGGCTAGGGCAGGAAGGTCACGCTCAAGCGATATCCCTTTTCTGCACCAAAACGCGGAAGGAGTGTCCGAGATGGGCGGGATGGACCAGGGTCTGGAACTGCCGCAACTGTGCCGCTCCCCAGCCGAACCCCCGCCCTCCCTGCTCCGCTCGCTGCACAATACGCGTCAAAAACTCCGACTGACGACTCAGCCCAGCGGTGGTCAAACCGACCGCCAACCCCGTGCGCTCGATCGCAGTGAAATTCACATGGGCTGTTAAATCTTGCCGACCCGGCATCGCTAGAAGATCGTCCGACACCCGGTGCTCTGAATACGCGCGGGTGGTCCCCTCCGAGCGCCCCGGCTGAATCCATTCAGACGCCGGCAGACCATAGTCGACGGCCACCATGACCCCCGATGCAAGTCGTCCCCCCATGCCTGCCCACCATTCCGCAGCCTTCGGGTTGAGCTCCACAATATACCCATCCGGGAGCACCTCCAGCAAGGCAGCGGGGAAGCTGAAACCTGCACGTGCAGCCTCCTCCTCAAAGGAGAAGCTCGGCCGCTCCAGCCGGCTCCAAGCCAACCCCCCCACGGCCTCCATCACCCCAATTTCCTCCCAGAGACGCCTCGCTCGATTCCAGCCGAACCGATGCACAGGGAAAGCGTCGAGCAGCTCGTTGCAAACAAAGACCCCATGAAACGGGGCGAGTTCCCCCAGCGTGGACACCTGGATGAGTCGATCCGCATGGGGCGCAAGAGTCTCTCGCTGCCACCTCTGTCGGCCGTCCGATGGCTCCACCACCACATAGCGCAGGCGGGCATAGAGATCTGGAGCACGCTCACGAAGCGCCGTCAGAATGTCCAGTGCCAGCCGCCCGTCGTGGGCTCCGGCCTCCACCAGGGTTGGCGGCGCTTGCTCCGGGATGGCCCTGGGTGGGATATCGAGAAACCACTCCGCGATCTGGGCGGCAAGGAGCTGACCAAAGACCTCGCCCACACTGACATTGGTAAAGTAATCGCCGGTCCGGCCGATTGTCCTGGAGTGGGTCTCGTAATACCCAATTTTTGGACTGTACAGGCAAAGCTCCATGAAGCGGGCAAAGGACATTGCCCCGCTCCGACGCAGCTCAGCACGGACTTGGTCGTCTACAGCAGTCACGTCAGGGGTTTCCACATGCATTTCGGTATCTCAATTGCTTAATCAAACCGGGCGACAGCTATGGCAAAAATCGACGCGTTCTTCAACCTCATGCTGGATCAGAAGGCTTCGGACCTTCATCTCTCGTCCGGCAACCCCCCCATTCTCCGGATCAATGGGGAGCTGGAGAGGGTAGACTATCCCCCCCTGGAAAGCGACACCCTCAAGGCCCTGCTCTACGAGATCACGCCAGAGTATAAGATGAAGATCTTCGAGGAAACCGGCGATGTCGATTTCGGCTACGAGATCCCGAACACCTCCCGCTTTCGGGCAAACTTCTTCAACCAGAAGAACGGTGTCGCAGCGGTTTTCCGCCAAATTCCCAGCAAGGTCCTCTCCTTCGAAGATTTTGACAAGTTCGACGCGCCTCTCCCACCCGTGTTGCGAAAGTTCGCCATGCTGCACCGAGGACTGGTACTGGTGACCGGGCCGACGGGGTCCGGAAAGTCAACCACGCTGGCCGCCATGGTCGACTACGCAAACAAGAACCGAAAGGATCATATCCTCACGGTGGAGGACCCCATCGAATTTGTCCACGAGAGTAAAAACAGTCTCATCAACCACCGCGAGGTAGGCGTGCACACCAAGTCCTTCAGCAGCGCCCTCAAAGGAGCGTTGCGCGAGGACCCCGACATCATCCTGGTCGGTGAGTTGCGCGATCTGGAGACCATCGAATTAGCGATCACCGCCGCGAGCACGGGGCATCTTGTCTTCGGAACGCTCCATACTCAAAGCGCCGCCAAGACGGTCGACCGTATCATCGACGTCTTTCCAGCCGACCAGCAGAACAAGATTCGCGCCACCCTCTCCGAGGCCTTGAAGGGTGTGGTCGCTCAGAACCTTTTCAAGCGCATCGACAAGAAGGGACGTGTCGCCGCGTTGGAGATCCTCGTATTCACGACCGCCATCGCGAACCTCGTCCGCGAAGGCAAGACGCATCAGCTACCCGGCATGATCCAAGTCGGCAAGAAGCTCGGCAACCAGCCTCTGGACGACTCGATTATGGAGCATGTGCGAATGAAACGAATCTCGCCCGAAGACGCCTACGACAAGTGTTTGGACAAGAAGAAGTTTCGCCCCTTCCTCGCCACACCTCCGCTGGACGACGAGGTCTAATACCAGTCACTGCCCTCAACGAGACACCTCATGCGCCGCAACGAACTCGACTACTTTCTGGGTTCCCTCCTGGAGTACGACAAGAATGTCTCGGACATCATCATCACCGTGGGCCGTCCCCTCCAGGTGGAGGTGAACGGCAATCTCCACGCCGTTCCTGTCAGCCCTTACATCGAATCGCTGACGCCGTTCCAGACCGAGATGATCGCGCTGAATATCATGGGCAGCAGCAAGCGCCTAGTGGAGGATTTACTCCGGCAGGGCGCCTGTGACACCTCGTACTCCCTAGGGGATAGAGCCCGCTTCCGCGTGAATATCTTCTCACAACGCGGAGCGATTTCGATTGTTTTGCGCAAGCTCAACGCAGAGATCCCTGCCTTTGCAGATCTCGCCATTCCAGACGTGATGCTCGAGGCGGCCAAGGAGAAGACCGGCCTGGTTCTTGTCACCGGAGCCACCGGCTCGGGCAAGACTACTACCCTCGCGTCGCTGATCAACCGGATGAATGCGGAGCATCCCATCCACATCATCACGCTAGAGGATCCGGTCGAGTTCATCTACGAGCAGAACCGGGCAACCATCAACCAGCGCGAGTTGGGAACG
>CAMAVD010000312.1 GCA_945861575.1 Akkermansia muciniphila | reverse complement strand
CCCGAGCTGCAGGTGGAGATCGACCGCGACCGCGCCGCTGCCCTCAACGTGGCGACTTCGGACATTGCCGACGCTCTCCGCCTGATGGTCGGAGGAGATGATGAGGTCTCGCGCTTCCGCGATATAAAGATGAACGAGGACTACGATGTGACCCTCCGTCTGGAAGACGGCGACCGCAATGACTCCGACGCCATCTACCGGCTCTTCGTGCCCGACCGCGACGGACAGCTTGTGAGCCTCAACAATGTCGTGCGGATCCGGTCCGCGCTCACCGCGTCGCGGATCGACCGCATGGATCGACAACGTCAGGTCAGCCTCCGGGCTGGGGTCGCCCCCGGCTATGCACTGGGAGATCGTGTCGAAGCCCTTCAGCAAGCCGCGCGCGCGCTCAATATGCCGCCAGGTTATTCCACACGGATTACGGGCAGGGGCCGCGAGCTCGACCGAACCTTCCGCGAGTTTCTATGGGCCTTCGCGCTCTCAGTGGTCTTCATGTATATGATCCTCGCTGCGCAATACGAAAGCTTGGTGCATCCTTTCACGATCCTGCTATCCCTCCCCATGTCCGTCCCCTTCGCGCTGTTCTCGCTCTGGATCACCGGCAGCACCTTGAACCTGTATTCCGCCCTAGGACTTCTGGTGCTCTTTGGTGTGGTGAAAAAGAACGCGATTCTCCAGATCGACCACATGAACCATCTACGGACCAAGGGGCAAGAACGACTCTCGGCCATCCTCGATGCCAACCGCGACCGACTGCGTCCCATTCTGATGACGACGCTCGCATTGGTGGCGGGAATGATGCCGCTGGCCCTCGGCAACGGGCCGGGGGCAGACGAACGGCGCTCGATCGCCATCGTGGTCATCGGAGGTCAGTCTCTGGCACTTCTGCTCACCCTCGTCGTCACTCCTGTGGCCTATTCCTGGCTGGACGATATCAGCCAAGCGGTCACTTCCCGTTTTTCGCGAGCCCGAAAGGCATCGACGGTGGTTCAGGAATCCGTCCAACCCGGGGGCACCCCACCGTGAGGCCCACATTACCCAGAGTTGTGGTCATTGGTGGAGGTCCGGCAGGATTGCGAGCGGCGGAGGTTGCGGTGGAGGGGGGTGCCTCTGTGACGCTCTTCGATGCCAAGCCGTCGGTCGGCCGCAAATTTCTGGTCGCAGGCCGCGGAGGACTCAACCTCACCCATGCGGAATCCAGGGAGAGCTTTGTGTCTCGCTATTCAGGGCTCGGACAAGGGGAAGAGCGTTGGACCAGCCTTCTGGCAGACTTTGGCCCCGAAGCCTTGCGGCTGTGGGCAGCGGGCCTGGGAGTGGAGACGTTCGCAGCGGGTACCGGACGAGTTTATCCCAAGGAACTCAAGGCCGCGCCGCTGCTGCGTCGGTGGGTCCAGCGACTGCGGGAGGAAGGCGTGCACTTCGCCATGAATCATCGCCTCGCCGCGCTGCGACATGGAACCGAATGGACTATCGACTTCGACTGTGGAGGAGAAACGAGGACGGTGGCGACCGACGCGGTAATTCTGGCACTGGGTGGAGGGTCATGGCCTCAAACCGGTTCTGATGGTGGATGGGTGCCGATGTTGGAAGGTCTGGGCGTGGTGATCACTCCGCTCCGGTCCTCGAACTGCGGATGGAACGTCGCCTGGTCCCCTGCTCTTCTTGCCGCTGCAGAGGGAAAGCCACTGAAGAACATCATCGCCTACGCCGGAGAACTCTCAGCGATGGGAGAGCTTCTGATCACTGCAGACGGTCTGGAGGGAGGAGTGATCTACCAACTTGGACCCGCCCTATCCGCAATGCCGATGCCCGAAATCGTGATCGATTTCAAGCCGTCGCACACCATCGAACAACTCGTCCGCAAGCTTGGGACCGCACGGAGCCGCTTTCTGGCCGAGGCACGTTCGCGCTGGCGATTGAGCGACGCGGTATTTTCCATTTTGGAGTCCAAGTCTGTCGAACAGCCCTTCGCGTCAGCCGAAGCGCTGGCCGCCACGACAAAGCGATGCGCCATCCGGCTGACCAGTCCCCGTCCGCTCGCTGAAGCCATCTCCTCGGCGGGAGGCATCCATTGGGACGAGCTAGATTCGAATTTAATGCTACGCCGTCTCCCGGGCGTCTTCGCCGCAGGCGAGATGATCGATTGGGATGCGCCGACCGGCGGTTACCTGATGCAAGGCTGCTTCGCCTCCGCCACCCGAGCCGCCCGCAGCGCGCTGGAGTGGCGGACTCAAAAGATTTGAGTTCGTCGCGACGAGCAATGCGGGGCCTCCAAACTCATCCGGGAACAAGACAGAACAGCTGAGGGTGCTCGAGAACTTTCCCACCACACCAGTTAAGTGCCCATCCCAAGATCCTTGAGCGTCCGTGCACCGCGCCTTCGTTGGCGTATGAGCACGCTGCGGTAAGGGATCGGTGCTCTGGGTCTGGTCCCCCAAGCGCAATCCAACTCCCCTCCTGCAGAGAGCACGGCTTTTTGTTTCATAAGCGGAAGTTGCGCTTTTTGAGCCAAGTCATGCCGACGTCCAGATCGTCGGCATGACTGTACGGATCGGTGAAGGTCTCCGCCAGCAGGGGGCGGTAGCCGAAACATTCCTCCCATTGGGCGGGCAAATCAGAATTGACAGGAACATAGAAATTAAGAGAGGGTGAGAGCATTAAGAACTATGAGCCGCCGTCTCTCCTTTGCGCTTTTTTGGCTGATTGTCGGGTCGTTCCTTGGACTATTCCACGGTTTGGCACAGGCTGGCGAGCCCACTGTGTTTCCCCAGGTGCTCGTCGCCCGAGGGTCCGTGTGGCGCTACCTTGACCTTGGTGTGGACCCCGGCCCTGGGTGGACGCAGCCAGGTTTTGCTGACTCGAGTTGGCTGTCAGGCCCGGCCGAACTTGGTTTTGGAGATGGGGGGGAACGGACCGTGATCCGGGGGGGGACCACCGCCAACTTTATCACCAGCTACTTTAGGCGAACCTTTCAGGTCGTGAACGTTGCCGACATACCCCGGCTCGTGCTGGGATTACTTCGGGATGACGGAGCCGTCGTATATATCAATGGCCTAGAGGTGCTCCGATCCAATATGCCGGACGGAACCATAAGGCATCAAACCCTGGCAAAGTCTCCTGCGGTGGGCGACGCCTCCGAATGGCTGTTCCATCGGCTATCGATCCCAACCTCGACGCTTGTGGAAGGCGAGAACACGATCGCGGTTGAGGTGCATCAAAACACTGCAAGTAGCTCCGATTTGAGTTTCGATCTTTTTCTGAGGGCGATCGACCGCGAGGAAGTTACCCGAGGGCCCTACCTGCAGCGAGGTTCCAGCGACGCGGTCGTGGTGCGCTGGAGGACCATGCTGCCGACCGATTCCCGTGTTCGCTACGGGACGAGCGCAGGTTCACTGACTTCCATAGCCGAATCCGCGTTGGTCACGACCGAGCACGAGTTGGAGTTATCCGGACTTCGTCCAGGAACCGTTTACTATTATTCCATAGGAACAACCTCCCAGGTGCTTCTGGAGTCGCCCGAATTCAACTTCAGGACTTTCCCGCAGGCTGGGCAGTCACAGCCAACGCGCGTGTGGGTATTGGGCGACAACGGAACAGCCGACATCTCGGCATCCGCAGTCAGAGATTCTTATCTCCGCTACAACGCAGGGAGAAGGACGGATGCCTGGCTCTTGCTTGGCGACAACGCATACAACACGGGTTTGGATGATGAGTATCAGGCAGCGATGTTTGACCTCTATCCCACCCTGCTGCAGAGCTCATTTCTCTACACGACCATTGGCAATCATGAAACGGCCCAAAATCGTAATCCGGTGGGAAGCTTTCCCTATCTCGACATGTTCACTTTGCCAACCCGAGGCGAATCTGGCGGTCTGGCTTCCGGCACGGAACGTTATTATTCCTTCGACTGCGGAGACATTCATTTCCTCTGTCTCGATTCGATGACCTCGTCCCTTCGGAGCGACAGCACCATGATGGAGTGGGCCAAGCAGGACCTAGCGGCTACGCAGCAAAAGTGGGTGATCGCGTTCTGGCACCATCCCCCCTACACCAAGGGATCGCATAACTCCGACGCCACAACGGGAGTGGATGTCGAACTGAGCACACTGAGAGCCAATCTGCTGCCCATTCTGGAGTCCTCCGGGGTGGATCTCGTGCTTAGCGGCCACAGTCATTCCTATGAACGGTCTTACCTTTTGACCGGGCATTATGGGGTGTCCTCCACGCTCACCGAAGAGATGAAGCTCGACGGTGGGAGCGGCCGCATGCACGATACCGGCCCCTACCGCAAGACTCTGGGAATTTCCTCGAGGCAAGGCACGGTTTATACCGTTGCCGGTTCGTCGGGTAGGAACGACGGTGGCCTGCTCAACCATCCTGCAATGTACGTCTCTCGAAGTGCGCTCGGATCAGTGGTTCTGGATGTGGCTGGGAACCGCCTGGACGCCAGTTTCCTCTCCGTAAACGGGGAGCTGTTGGACACCTACACTCTCCTAAAGGATGCGCCTGAGGAAACGCCCCCCATTGTGGTCCGAAGCCCGAAGAAAGTTGCCGTGGCTGAAGGAGGGCTTGCTGTCATTGCCCCGGTCGTAGAGGGCGCGACTCCGCTTAGCTACCAATGGAGCAAAGACGGATTTGTGATTCAAGGGGCGACCGGCCGTGTCCTTAGCTTGCCGATCGCTTCAACGACCCACGAGGGTTCCTACAGACTGCAGGTTAGCAACGCCTTCGGCTCCGTGGTTAGCGAACCGGTGAACCTGGAGATTGCGCTCCCGCTCAACCCAGGGACGGGGACC
>CAMAVD010000311.1 GCA_945861575.1 Akkermansia muciniphila | reverse complement strand
TTGTCGCGCTATCTGCAGACTCCGTCAGCGTAGCCGGCTGTCGTACTTATACGCAGCGTCCTGAGTAACTGCGCACGCTCACGCTCCCCCGCGCTCGAGAAAACCATAAGTGATCAGGCTTACGCCAGATGCTACCCCGCCGTATGGGTAGCATCCGACGTGAGTCGGATCTAACTCTTCCCACCCCCGGCGCGCGCTCACGCTCTCTCGCGTTCGGGTTTCCGGCCCTCACAACGCCAAGGCTCTTATGCAGGTGGTGTGTGCTAGGGCAGTGCGATCAAGGGTTGGGTCCAGGCTCGCTCCGTCTCGGTCTTGCTGTGACCGTTTTCCTTCAACTTCGACGAGATGACCAAAGCCCTCACATACATCTCATCCCCCTTGAACTCGTATGTTGCCGATGTGCCCTCCACCTCGCGCAGGGTCTTGCCTACTTCTGGACTGTAGCGTCGTGTGGTAGCGTACGGGCGTCCGTCCTTGGGAACGATCGGAGTGCTGTTGCGATCAAAGCTCTTGGGCGTCCCAATGAATCGAATGGTGTAGGTCACTCCGGCCTCCTGTTTGATGCGCACGCGCAGGCTCCGCTTCTCACGATGCACATCCAACAACTCGACACCGGTGGTCGAGTAGAAGTCGCCTCGTTCCAAGCCGGCGATGAGATCCTCCGCCTGCAAGCGAGGCGAACGCACCATGATCCATCCCCTACCCGGATTGCTCTCGGAAGGTGAGAACTGATGGTAGCGATGCGAGTCATCGACAGCCAACCCATAGGTGGGCATGCCGGGCTGTTTGGACAGTCGCAAAGCAAGGATGATATCCCACATGCGTTCCGTCCCAACCCGGGTCCCATCCCCTTCGTTGTGGACTTCCGGATGCCCGTTGTACACCTCGAAAAACTTTTCCCCTCGCAGATCCGCCAGATCCTCGGCGGTGATAGACCAGCCAAAGTTGGGATGGTTGATGTGCGGGATCATGGCTTGGCCGGTGGTGCGTCTTTGGAACAAGACCGCGTCCACGCTTCGCTGCATGGTATCGAGCACATTCGTGCCTGTGCTCGCAGGGATGGGATAGCGAAGATTCGTGGCGTTCACATGGACAGGCCACACCTTGTAATTCGAGGTGATCTCGCTGGCAGGAATCATCAGGAATTTCCCTCGTTCTTCCAGGAGTTTTCGAATTTCCCCCAGCGTCTTTAGACGAACTTCCGTGTTGGTACCCACCTCGCGTGTCTCGACCCATCCGGCTCCGAACTTCATTCGGTAGGAACTCAGGGAAGCCTTTTTATCAGAAGCGGGTGGGAGTCTGACCCATTTCTCTCCCTCTTGAATCAAGTTATGGTCACTGAGAGCGAGAAAATGATACCCATGGGCCTTGTACCAATCTGCAACCATTTCTGGGAAGTCATCCCCATCACTCCAGAGGGTGTGAGTGTGCAGGTTCCCCTTCCAATAGCGACTCGTCGGTGCAGCGGCAGCGGGGGAGAGGGCGGCCGCCGCACGAAACGTGGTTTCGGGGAGGATTCCCAGGATCAGCATCAGGCCAAGAGCTCTCAGGTTCAGACAGTTAGGAGTCACGGCAGATCAGACCGCTCCCCGACCCAAAAATTCAATCTAGACGAAACCAAGTCACGGGTAGCTCAGCAGTCACCCGCGGTTCAAGTCCAAGACATGGCGAGAGGCAAGCTGGGGCCGTAATATCCCGGAGGCGGTTCGAGGTAGTCCCATGCATTGTGCCGTGCCCGGACTTGGGCGAACGTGAGGCTTGCGGCAAGTTCCCCGAAGGTCAGCCACAGGGGCTGAGATTGAGGGCAGATTGCGCTGCGTCGGGGCGACAGCCAAAGAGGCCTCAACAAAGTGCTGAGAGGGGTCATACCACCCGGCCCGGCGGCTGTCAGCCGTGGCCGGGATCCCTTCACCGGGCTAAGGGCCTCGGGGCTTTGGGGGCGAAACGCTCGGAGACTGGCATTTTGTCGGCAGGTTTCAGCACCCAATGCATCTGGCTGCCCCAGGGAATTTCCTTACGGTTCACCACGAGAATTCTCGGGGCAATCTCCACCTCGTGGCCAAAGGCGTCGATCGCCAATGTTCCGGGAAGAAAGGTGAGATCCTCAGAGATTCGCTTGCCCCAAGGTAAGGGCTTAAGGGGCTTGTCCAAGAGGCACTCAACGCGCTGCCCAGGCTCGACCTTCTCTTCCGAAAATCTCAGTTCCATCCCTCCTGCCAAGATCCCAGGATGCTCAACAAGCAGCGAGGGCACCCCGACGGCATCCGAGGAGAAAACCAGTCGCCAGGGGCCATCCTTTCCTCGAACGTATTCCATCCCCCAAAACACCAAGAGATATGCCGGCACCAGGGCCAGGAAAAAAAGGAGGACTGGTCGAAGCGGAAAACGCATATCGACCGGGGCGCGAGTTGGAATGGGAGCCGGCTGGCCGGCAGGTTCATCCATGCGTGGGGATCATTCCGCTCTTGCGCGCGAAGTTGAAGAGACCTCCCGCATCGACCACCGGACGAACATCGCCAAGCGGCTTGAATCGATAAACGGCACCCGTCGCCTGAACAGCGACGGTCGATTGATCGAGGTCGACGGTAACCACATCCCCGGTCTTGAGGATGTCGCAGAGTCGATCGACCGACTCACACGGATACAGCTCACCGGTGGAGACGCAGTTTCGGAAGAAGATCCGCGCGAAGCTTTCGGCCAAGACCACCCGTGCGGTGGCGGATCCCATGGCAATCGGCGCGTGCTCGCGGGAGCTGCCGCAGCCAAAATTACGCCCCCCCACCACGATGGGATAGTCGGAATCCATCTTGCCCTCCTGCACAAAGCGGGTCGGGTAAAGAGCGTCCGGCAAGCCGCACAAGGCGTAGCTCCCCAGCTTCTCATATTCTTCGGCAATCGTGGGGACCAGATTCAGATACTGGGCAGGAATGATCTGGTCGGTGTCGATATTGTCGCGCACCACGTATACAGGTCCGGTAAAGACTGACTTCATAGCTCCCAGAATGTGCGGTTCCGCCGGTTCCGACCTCAAGCCTTTTCTTGAGGTCAGGCCAGCTGTTTTTTCCAACGTTTGAGCTGACGGGCGAGTTCTGCGGTCCCAGGAGCGCCCGTCAGGCGCCGTCGCAGCATAGCGGCGTTCAGATCGAAGGTGTCGGAGACGTCAGTGGCAAACAGCGGATCAATGGCTTGAAATTCGGCCACCGTCAGCTGGTTTAAGGGTTTCCCAGCCTTCTCGCAGTAGCCCACGACCGCCCCCACTACATGATGCGCCTTCCGGAAGGGCATCCCCTTGCGGACCAGATAGTCGGCCAGATCGGTTGCGAGCAGCGCGGGGTCGGATGCCGCCGCGGCGCACCGATCCGCTTTCACAGAGGTATGATCGAGCATGGCTGCCATCATGCGGACGCAGGCCCGGACCGTCTCGGTCGAGTCGAAAAGCCGCTCCTTGTCCTCCTGCAGATCACGGTTGTAGGTCATGGGCAACCCCTTCAGCAAGGTGAGCAACGCCATGAGATTGCCGATAACTCTGCCTGATTTGCCCCGGGTCAACTCGGCCACGTCCGGATTCTTCTTCTGGGGCATCAGAGAAGATCCGGTGGTGTAGGCGTCCGAGATCCGGATGAAGTCAAACTCGGAGCTGAACCACTGGATAGTGTCCTCGGAAAGACGGGACAAGTGAACCGCTATCAACGCGGCAGCCGCGCAGAACTCGATCATGAAATCGCGATCGGAGACGCCATCCATTGAATTTTGAGTCACCCGCGCGCGCCCTGCCCGATCCACGAACCCCAACTGCCTCGCCACCATCTCGCGATCCAGCGGAAGCGTCGAGCCCGCGAGAGCGCCGCTTCCGAGAGGACATACATTCAAACGCTCCCGACAGTCGGAGAGGCGTCCAAGGTCCCGCTCGAGCATTTCCACATAAGCGAGAAGGTGATGGGCAAAGAAGACGGGTTGAGCGCGCTGCAGATGGGTGTAGCCCGGAATGATCACCGCCCGGTTCCGCTCGCCCAGGCCAACCAGGGATCCCTGCAGTGTTCGAAGCTCAGCTAAAAGCGCCCCGATCTCATCGCGAAGCCAGAGCCGGACGTCCAGAGCCACTTGATCGTTGCGAGAGCGCCCGGTATGAAGTTTCGCCCCTGCGGGAACCCGGCGGGTCAGCTCCGCCTCGATGTTCATATGGACATCCTCCAAAGAGGATTTCCACTCGAAGCGGGAGTCAGCGATCTCGGCCGCGATCCGGTCGAGGCCGTCAAGGATGGCCTTGAGCTCCGCTTTCGAAAGAACCCCAATGCTAAGCAGCATGGTGGCATGAGCCTTGGACCCTGCGATATCCTGACGCCACAGGCGCCAATCGAAGGAGATAGATTCGGAGAAACGGGCAACCGCCTCGGAGGGTCCGCTGTCAAAGCGACCGCTCCGGGACACAGGGGCGTTCTTTATTTTCGATCTCGACACGAGGCAGGAGTGTGCGGAGTCGAGCCGAACGCGGCAACAGGATTGTGGGCCAATGGATATCGGCTGCGATTCTCGGGTAGCAGTTACTTTTGGCGCACGGGGTTCAAAACATTGGGTCTTCGTGTACTTGAGTGGGTGATTTTGGACGTTTTTAAGCATTCGATCGCCAGCTAAACGAGCAGGGGCGCGTGCTTTGAGCCACAGCTCGCGCGCCCCTGCGGTCGAACTACATGAGACATGCGTCGAACCTTCAGTGAGCGTTCAGAGCTCAGGAAGCATGCACGTCAGAATCTTGAGTCTCAGATATTCCTCGTCCCGTAGTCCATAGGCTCGGCGTTGGATGACGCGAATCTTGTTGTTGAAACCCT
>CAMAVD010000310.1 GCA_945861575.1 Akkermansia muciniphila | reverse complement strand
ACGGCAGATGCCCCAGTGAGCCGCGTCGCAGCACCCGGAATCGATCGTGGGCCATACCACTTCTCACAGCATAGCGTCCGGTAAGCAGCGCCGCGCGACTGGGCGTGCAGACCTCGCCAGCGGAATAGAAATCCGTAAAGCGCATCCCTTCGGCTGCCATTCGATCCAGATTCGGCGTACGAATCGTCGGATGTCCATAGCAGCCCAGGTCTCCATAGCCCAGATCGTCTGCATAGATGATCACGATGTTCGGGCGGTCAGCCGCAGCCAAACCGGAACCCGAACCCGCCACCCAGCTGAGCAGACAGAAAGTCCACAAGAAGCGCGCGCGAGTCATGAACCGAGAATGCTGAACCGCGTCCTCTCCTGCAACAAAAGACCGACACGCGATCCTTTGGTCTTTGATCGACCGCTATCCGACGCCGAGGTGCGGATGATTCATCAGCTACCCGGAGCATGGAAGTGGGACTACTCCCTACCCTGCCCCTTGGGTAGAGCCTTTGGACGACCTCGTGTGGGTGTGGGTGGTTCAGGCTCACGACCATAGACTCCTCCCCAGGCCTTGTCGACCCATCGGGCATAGGCCTGCACGGCAGCTTTTGACTGCCGATCCAGTCCCTCGCGGAGCCGTCCGTGCTCCGTACCCATCGCGTAGTCGGAGTACTTCACCCAATAAACCCCCTCCTTCTCCACTGTCCATACACCCCAGCTTCGCTGTAGAAATGCGAGATAGCGATGAAGCGCCTGCGCCTCCAGCTTCAGGGCCTCCCAATACGCTCGCCCCTCCATCGCCGCGCCGTAGCCTACCTGGATGCGCTGCACAACCGCTTGCCTGTCCGCCTCCGACACCTCCGTGCTCCGTTGGTTATCCCACTCGAGGGCTGGATCCGTGAAGAGGAGTCGGAGACGGTCCAGAGACCGAAGCTCGTTCGTCACCTGCTCGGTCCGAACTGCCAGACTGATGCGGGTAGTGAGTTCGTCCACGTTGCGCATCAAGCGAAAGCGGTCCTGGGCTTGAAGAACCGCCACCAGATTGGACTCAAAGCGTCGGGCAAAACCGCCAAAGAGGCTCGCAGAGTTCGCGCTCATCTCAGCATCGCCTTTTAATGTACCCGCGTGCAGTCGTGGCTCATCCTCGTCCTCTTGAAGGTTCTGGCTGACCTCTGCGGTGCGGGCACGCACCTGCGCTAGCAATCGCTCTTGATCTGAAAATCGCGCAATGATGTTAGACGTTCCAACCTCCGACCAGTCCGCAAAGGCTTCAATGTCCCGCCGATCCAGCGAGGCAAGAACATCCCCGTTGCGAACAAACCGAAGCAGATGCAAATAGCCCGCGCCCGGGATCAAGATCTGTCGGCTCCAGCCGGCCATCTCGTCGGGCGTAGCAGGGACCGAAAGCTCTGCCACCAAGGAATACTCAACAAACCGATCCACCTTGCAGACCACCCTGGTTCCAGCAGGTAGGACCAGAGTGCCCACCTCGCGAAGCATCCCCTCGATGGAGAGCTTTGGATCCCGTAGCACGGAAGCGATCGAACCGCCGGTGAGGCGTCGAAGCTCCTCCGCATGACGAGTTTCAAGCGCATCGATCTCCTGCTGATTCACCGCGCCCGTCCTCTCCAACTCCTGCTCGCCACCCACCCGCGCCTGTTGGGCAAGCGTAGCCTCCCGCGCTTGCCATTCCAGAGCGCGAGCGGACAGAGCGTTCCGCCCCGAGGACCACGCCCATGCCACCCCCAGCAGAACGACTCCCGCCCATAGCATGGTCTGAAAGGTTCTCATCGAGAGGTTCGGCTTAAATGGCTCAAAACTCCAACTCACCTTCGGGCTCAGTCGCGATCTGCGGCTCTTCTAACACGTAGCTCAGGCGCAAACGGCGCGTCCTATCATACTCGACGACCATGCCCCGCCCGACCTGTGCCATCGAAGCGGAGCGCCAGTCGGCAACCCCAGCGGCGCTCGCCTGATCAATCCCTGCCCGAAAGATGAGAGTCATTCGAGACGGGCGCGGCTTTGAGGCCCGGGCCGGATCGGCCGGGACCGCCTCGATAGCCTGTTCGGTAGGCTGGAGGGGCCGGTTGCAGGACACCGACAAACGCTCAATGTCGCCGGAGCCGCAGGCGGCCAACACGTCGCGAATCACCCGGACCGTCATCTGCTCAGCCTCCACTCGAAGGGCGTCAGTGGATGAATGCTTGGTATTGCCACCCGCCTCCTCCCAGGACACAGCGCCCATATCAAAGGCGATGCGAATCTTGAAGCGCTTCCCCTCCGGGACAATCTCGATCCGCGAGCGCGGAGGACTGGCGAGGGAGGCGACTTGAAAAAGGCTCTGAGCCACCGTCAGCGTGTCGTCGCGTGCCACCAACTCCATCGCGAGAAGATTCAGCTCCAGGGCCGTCTTGGCAAACGCTCGATCGCGTCGAAGACGCGCCGCCCATTCTTCGGCGCGTGCCTTCTCGGCACTGTCACCACTCAGGAGCGCCGGATCCTGCATCTTGGATCGATGCGACAACTCCAAGGCTCGCAGCCTATCGAGGTGGGACAGCCTGAGTTTCTCTTTGGAGGCAGCTCGTTGAGACTCGCTGACCTCCCGCGTGGAGCTTGAGCGCTGGATCGCGCCGTTCAGATGTGTCGCTCGGCGCTGGAGATCTACAGTAGCAGCGCCCGCACAAAGTAGTCCCCAAACCAACAGAAACTTCCACGCGGGTCCACGACGGACGCCGATCGATTCGTCGGACGTTGCGAGCAATGCGAAGCAAAGGTCGCACCGCCGCACCTCGCCCGCGGCAAGGCGCCGGTGAGCCGTTTGCCCTCCGCACTTGGAACAGATCACGCTCATTCAATCCAGATCTCCATCCAACAACATGCCAAGGAGGAGAGATCAATGCGTTTTGAGATCACGCACCTCAATCTTTCGAAACCACACCTCGTCTCCATGATCTTGCAGGAGGATGTGGCCGGACACGGAAGTTCCAAAGCCTTCCACCTTTTTGAACTTGCTTCGCTGGACCGCCGCCAGAACCTCAGGGCTGCCCAACTCGTAGCTCAAAGCACGCTTCCCGTTGAGCCAGTGCTCCACATGGTTCCCTTTCACCAGGATCCTGGACTGGTTCCACTTCCCTGCGGGCTTCACTGCAGGGTTCGACGGAGGGAGAACATCGTAGAAGGAAGCTGTCTGATGAAGCGGCCCGGTTTTCGCATCTGAGTGCCGGGCATCGTCGATCATCTGGTATTCATGCCCAATGGTGGCGCGCCGCTCCTCGCGGATGAAGTACTTCAATCCGCTGTTGGCACCTTCCGCTACCTTCCATTCCCAACGCAGCTCAAATTCTTGGTAGCGTCCCTCGGAGATGATATCGCCGCCCCCCCCTTTGGCGGCATGAATGAGGCACCCCTTCTCCACGCGCCATCCTTGTTGAGGAAAACTCGGCTTCCCATAGTTTCGCCAACCTTGGGTTGTCTTGCCGTCGAAGAGGGGGTGCCAGGACGCCGCCTCGCCGACGCTAGGCTGGAGAGCGACGAGGACCGCAGCAAGAAACACGGGCACAAGACTAATTCGAATGAGCATGGGTTTCCATTACCGTCGTCCCCCGGGCAAGTCGAGTCCGCAGTAGTCAGTTCCTTGCATAAGCGTTGGGGTGCCGTCGAGGCGTTTCGAGAGATCCACAGGATCGCCAACGTTCACCTCGCCGGGACGAATCTGATAGGCCCAGACCTCGAAGTGCGTCAAACGCGCTTCACCAAAAATGGTAGCGAAGGCACCGTCCACTGCATCCGCTCCGTGAGCCACTTTTACTCGGCCGATTCGTGGGACGTTGAAGCGGGGATCGAACGTCAGCCACTCCTGCCCAAGGTAAACCTCCAGATACGCATGAAAATCCATAGGGCTCCCGGGGTCGGTGACACCGATGTCGGGCAAATGCCCGGTCACGTAGCGGGCCGGGAGATTGAAGGCGCGGCACAGCGCGATGGCAGCGTGGGCGAAGTCCCGGCATACGCCATAGCGTCGCTGGATGACTTCGAACGCAGAAAGATCTGCCCGTCCTGATAGGTAGCGGTACTCAATGTACGTGTGGACCCAATCGCAGATCGCCTGGACCCGGGGCAGGCCATGTGGGACGTGTCCAAACTCCCGCCAAGCAAGATCCATCAGCTTGTCTGAATCGCAGTAGCGGCTTGGGAGAGTGTAGCGGAGCAGCTCAGATGGCAGTTCGCCCACAGGCAAAACAGGCCCCACGACCATGCGGCTATCGGGCAAGGAAGAAACGGCGACCAGGGCGTCGTGTCGAATCTCATTCTTGCCCGGCATGAGCATGGACCGATAGGTGATGTTCCCGTGCGAGTCTTGGAATTCATGGGAGGGTAGACCGATGCCGAATGAGAGCTTTTCCTGCATCACCAAAACTCTGCCCTCCAGGCGGGGCTTGAGAACAAAGAGCACCGGCGTGGGGACGGAGGTCTCATAGGTGAGAGCGCACCCGACTCGAACCGTAAGGTTGAGCGGGTTCCAGGTCGTGGACGAAGACCCATAGAGGTTCATGTCAGCCTCTATAGGCGTGGAGGTCCTTCGAAGCAACTTGCGACTCGCTATTTCGTTGGCGGCACCAAGACCAAACGGTAAAATCCGAGAGACCCGGCTTTACCGACGACGACCTCGTGATCCTTCCCGTCCCCGTTTACCCGAACCACGGAAACCCAGTCGCCATCACCCGCCGCAGGCTTGCTCTCCACCGAATAGAACAATCCCAACTCCGCCTTGAAGCGAAACTTGGAAACCCCACGCACCAGCATCAGGGAGTCGAGAGGCATGAGATCGATCCCTCCAGCAGAGCCTC
>CAMAVD010000309.1 GCA_945861575.1 Akkermansia muciniphila | reverse complement strand
CCATTCCGGAATTGATGCAGCACATCAAGGGACCGGACTTCCCGACGGGCTGCACCGTCTGCGGGCTTGAGCCGATCAAGTCCTACTTCACCACCGGCAAAGGGAGCTTGAGGGCACGGGGCCGGATGCGGGTTGAGGAGGTGAAGAATTCGCGCGAGCAGATTATCGTGACCGAAATCCCTTATGGGGTGAACCGGGCCACCCTCGTTGAACGTATTGCCGATCTCGTCAATGAGAAGACGCCTGGAATGACCGACATCAGCGCGATCCGCGATGAATCCGACGAGAACACGCGGGTGGTCATCGAGCTCAAGCGCGATGCGATCGCCAAAGTGGTGATCAACAATCTCTACAAGATGACCGCGCTGGAGACGAGCTTCTCCGCCAATCTTCTGGCCATCGATCACGGCAGACCGAAGATCCTCAACCTGAAGGAGATCATCACCTGCTACATCGAACATCGCCGTGAGGTTGTGCTTCGCCGAACGCGCTTCGAACTGCGGAAGGCGGAGGAACGGGCCGAGATGCTGGAGGCTTTCCTGATCGCTCTGGCAAATCTGGATGAGTTCATCCGAATCATCCGCTCCTCGGCAAACAGGGAAGAGGCGCGCGTGAAACTGATGGCCTTCGAGTGGACACGCGGCCAGGCGGAGCAATTCGGCATCGTCATCCGTAGCGAGGCACGACTGAACAACGGTCGCTATGAGTTCAGCGAAGCCCAGGTCAACGCGATTCTTGATCTTCGCCTCTACCAACTCACAGGCCTGGAGATCGACAAGGTCAGAAAAGAATACGGGGAACTCCTGGAAATCATCAAGGACCTGATGGACATCATCGCCCGCGAGTCACGCGTGCTCACGATCATCAAATCCGAGCTGCTTGAGATCAAACTGAAGTATGCCACACCGCGGAAAACCGAACTGGTGGCCGACGAAGGCGAGATCGCCATCGAAGATTTGATCGCCAACGAGGGGGTAATCATCACCCTCACGCACAATGGCTCGATCAAGCGCACCAATGTGAGCTCCTACCGCGCTCAGCGTCGGGGAGGCAAGGGCGGGATCGGCATGACCACGCGGGAAGGCACCAGCGCCGAGGCGGACGATGCCGACTTCGTCGAGCATCTCTTCACGGCCAGCACCCATGACTATCTCATGTTCTTCACAAACACGGGCCGGGTCTATGTGGAGCGCGTGCATGAGATCCCCGACATGGGCCGCACCGGCAAAGGGCGAAGCATCGCCAATCTGCTCGAACTCAAGAACGATGAGAAGATCGCCGCCCTGATTCGCATCCAGTCACAATACAACGCCGAAGGCGAGAACCAGACTTGGCAGCAGGCGGGACATCTCTTCTTTGCGACCCAGAAGGGCACCGTAAAAAAGACCGAGGTGGCCGACTTCGCTAACTGCCGCAAAGGTGGCATTATCGCGATCAATATCGAACCCGAGGACGCGCTCATCGAGGTGCGCCTGACCACCGGCACGAACGACGTGGTCCTCATCACCAAGGAAGGTATGAGCATCCGGTTCAACGAAGACGAGGTGCGCAGCATGGGCCGCGGAACCACAGGCGTGCGCGGCATCAGCCTGGAACCAACGGACACGCTTGTGGCCTTGGCCATCGTGGCCGAGGGAACCACGCTGCTGGTGGCGAGCGAAATGGGTATCGGCAAGCGAACCGACTTTGGCGAGTACCGGGTTCAATCGCGCGGAGGCAAAGGCATCATCACGATGAAGACGACCGACAAGACAGGCGTCGTGATTGGAGCGCTCACCGTTCGAGACGAAGAGGAGATCATGCTGATCACGAAGGCGGGTCAGATGGTTCGAAACCGGGTCAAGGACGTGCGCGAAGCGGGACGGAATACCATGGGCGTGAAGCTCATCGATCTAGAGGATTCCGATCGCCTCCTAGCGATCGCACCCGTTATCTCCGAGAAAGCAGACGGTGAGGAAGAACCTCCCGCTCCCGATGCTCCTTCGCCTTAAATACCAGTAAGGACAGTGGAATCCCGATGGGGGTTCCACTGCAGAAACGTAGCCCCTTGGAACGAGTGCCCCCTGTGCGCCCCCCGCCAGGGGGTTCCGTTTTTTTACCTTCACCTAAAAGCGCGAGTTTCTAGGTTCAAAGGAGCGAGGATCCGCTCAGGAATGTGGAGGCCGAGGCAGCTGAAACTCTTCGGCGTGATAGGAACTCCGAACCATCGGGCCGCTTGCAACATGAAGAAAGCCCAAGGACTCTGCGACCCGGCCATATTCCTCAAACGTCTCGGGCCGTACGAATTCCACTACCGGCAGATGCTTTAGAGTCGGCTGAAGGTACTGTCCAAGCGTGAGGATATCGCAATTCGCCTCGCGCAGGTCCCTCATGGCCTCAAACAGTTCCGCTTCGGTCTCCCCCAAACCAAGCATGATACCAGATTTGGTGTAAAGGGTGGCTCCGGCACGCTGCTTCACCTTCGCGAGCACGCTCAGAGAACGATCATAGGTGGCGCGACTTCGCACGGAAGGTGTCAGTCGCCGCACCGTCTCCAAATTGTGATTGTAGATCTCCGGACGGGCCGAGATCACCGTGTCGATGCAGGCATCCTTGTCTTGAAAATCAGGGACAAGAACCTCGATGACGATCCCTGGGTTCTGAGCGCGCACCGCCTCAATGGTCAGACGAAAGTGCTCTGCCCCGCCATCTGCCAAATCATCCCGGGCAACCGCCGTAATCACCACATGGCGGAGCTTCATGCGCTGGGTGGCCTCGGCCACCCTCTGGGGCTCATCCTGTTCCAAAGCCAGAGGTTTGGCGGTGGAGACCGCGCAAAACCCACAGGCGCGCGTGCAACGATCTCCAGCAATCATGAAGGTTGCCGTCCCCTTGCTCCAACACTCCCAGTGATTCGGACACTTGGCGCTCTCGCATACCGTATGCAGTCGCAAGTCCTGAAGCAGGTTGCGGGTCTGAGCAAAGGTGTTGCTCGTGGGCAGGCGTAGCCGCAGCCACTCAGGCAGGCGAGGCCGGGGAGCCGTCAAGGGTTCGGTGCAACTCATAGTATCAGAGCGTCGCCTCCCACTGGGAGGCGACAGGCCCTTAGTAAAGCGTGGTTCCATAGATTTGAAATAGGAAACTTGGAGCCCCCCTAGCAGGCCGTCGGACTTAGAATATCGTTTTACAGGGTGCCCACCATGGCTATTCCTTGGTTCCAGGGCTTTCTGGGCGTCGGCCTGCTAGAATTCAAAATCCGGCTGCCGGATTTTGGGGGATTCAGTCTGCCGGGTCACACTCGGTCTGTTTTGCCTCAACTCATCTCGCTCCGCTTCTTGCTGAGCTTTCCTATGTGCCTGCCTTTTTTCGTGCTCCGCTCTAGCAAGCACGTCCCGGGCATGGGCTCGATCTCCGCGCGAGCCTTGGCCAACTGGGCTTACTCGCACTGGCCAGCACCTTGGTGCCGTCTATCGCCACGGTGATCTGACCGACCTTAAGCACCTGTAACTGCGCAGCCATTTCCAGCACTCTCAAAAAACTCTCGTTGATCAAGGCCAGGTTGTTGCGGCGGAAGGCGAAGATTGGGAGGCAGAAGTAGCGGTGTGTCGCGGTCGATATTGACGAAGCGCGGCCCCATGAAAACTTGACGGCATTGTCCCTCTCCATCCTCAAGAAAACCATCTCCAGATCGGCTCCTTTCCGCAGGAAAATATCTAGCAGCCTGTCACGACAATTCCTAAGAGATAACTCAGCACAAACGAGCTTCATAGCCGGACGCACGTCCGGTGGGGATAAGCCCGACAGGCTGCCAGAAGCAAACACCCTGAAATACCATCCAACGAAAGTCGTAGAAGGATGTGGCGGAGCCAACCGGTCACAAACGGACGACAATTATGCATCTCAAAATACATCGCGAATCACGCGTCATCTCCTTCTCACTCCGACAGCTGGCCTCGGTGGCACAGCTTTGCCTGGCGAGCGCCTGGCTGCTCGGATCCCACTCTCCTGCCCTCGCCCAAAGCGACGGTCAGAAAGTGCTGATTCAACCCCCAAAAATCGAAGGGCAACGCGTCACGGTCAATTGGAACTCTGGCGGCCTCCTGCAGACGGCTCCCTCTCCCACCGGTCCCTGGTTGGGAGCCGAGAGTGGGGCCCGTACAAGTAGCTCCCTGACCACGGCGCTGTCGGGCGGCGCTCGCTACTTCAGGGTGGTGGAGAACGGAATCGCCAGCACCCCCATCGCCCTGTTGCCCGATGCCCCCTTCCAACCCTCTGCCATCTCCAATGCCACGGTTCAATTGCTGAAGCAACCAGGAATCGACGGCAATGCGGTCGTGAATGTCCGCTTCGCCTCCAAACAGGCGTCCCGGGCACTGCCTCTCCTCCTCGATGACCGGCTGCTACTCCTGCGCGATGACGGCGTCGCTCCGGACACCCGAGCAGGCGATCAGCTATTTGCAGGGATCGTTCAGGTCGAGGTGGACGAACTCCAGGCTCTCAATCGCAGCATTGAACGAATTCCAGCCAATCGTAGGATCGGAAAGGCCTTCGATGGACGTCAGGTGGTCGGGAAGTTTGAAGTCCAGCCCTTTCAGCTGACGAAGTTCCTGGACGGTGCCGCGATCCCCTTCCTAGGTGCCGATTGCACCTGGGGCTCCTTCTCAGCGTTCGACTGGCGCAAGACGCTCATGATCACGGATCTCTCCGTGGTAGAAGATCCCTCCCGCACCTGGGATCCCTGCCCTCAATACCCTGCTGGAACTGGCACCCAGATGGGCGCATGGACTTTTGGACGCCTGATGACCGACATGGCTAATTCGCCAGCGACCGCCATTCATCCTTCGGACTTCGTTCGTAACTGGCTGCGCAGCTGGGAATTTGACCAAACCATC
>CAMAVD010000308.1 GCA_945861575.1 Akkermansia muciniphila | reverse complement strand
AGTTACCGGCCAAGATCTTGCGACAAAATCATGAGGGGTAAAATCATACTCATTTGCCGGAAAGTGGTTTCCTATGATTTTACCCTACATGATTTTGTCACCGTGTATTTTCAAAATGAGAATTGCTGGCGAGGGGTCGGCAACTGGTGCGCATCTCAGCAAAACGGTCGCCTTCGACGACGGAAGAAGGAAGCGCCCCATCAAGAACTTACAGAGTGGGCGCTTGGAAGTATTTTGCACTCGCGTCAATCCGCTCCCCCTGCCGGATTACGATTACGATTACGATTACGAGGTGCGCTGCAAAAATCTGAGATGGGCACCGGCAACTGACCAGACGGGCTTAGAGAAAATGCCAGACCGCATAGCAACAAGTGTTGCGGCCTGAATTTAGTCGTCTAATCTGACGTCGAAGTCCACCAACGCATGCACCACTCCAGGCCCTGCCTCCAGTCCCTGCTTTCTCTCGTGGTTGCGATGTCGTTGGGGGCCGCGCTCTCCCTATCAGCCACCACAGGCTCATTCCGGAGCGGCAGACCTTCTTTGGGAAGCTGGCTTTGCTACGCGCTGGGTTCGGAAACACGAGATCTTCCAGCGTATGTAGCCATGACCGATCCCCATGGGCTCCCGCAATTCGCAGAGCAGCATTGGACGAGCGGATGGCTGCCGTCGATCTACCAGGGCACGCAGGCGCGTCCCACGGAGCCGCGCATCTTGAACCTCGATCCGGCGGACCATCTCAAGGGGAATCCTCAGGCCCGTCAGATTGCGTTCCTCCAATCGATCAACCGGGAACATCTCGTGCGCCATCCCGGCGAGCTGGATCTGGAAGCCCGTGGACTGCTCGATTCCACCGTGGTGCATTGGGGCGGCGAGATGGGTCGTCTGCCTGTGGTGCAGAACGATCTAGGCAAGGAAAAGGCAGGGCGTGACCACAACACTCACGGATTCACCATGTGGCTGGCAGGAGGCGGTTTTCGCGGCGGTTACGTTCATGGGGAGACCGATGAGTGGGGACATCACGCGGTCAAGGACATCGTGCATCACTACGATTACCATGCCACCCTCCTCCACCTTTTCGGCTTCGGACACGAGAAGCTGATCTACAAACGCAACGGACTGGAAATGTCACTCACCGACAAGCAGGACGCGCGCGTCATCCAGGACTTGCTCGGATGAGACGCGGCGACGATGGGTTTCCAAGCAAATAGAGTCGCAAGAAGGCCAACCCTCTGCCATAGCCGAGCGGATGACAGCCCTCACTCTACGCTGCCTTTTAGTGACCGTGTGCCTGGCAGCCCCTGCCCAGAGCGCCGCGCCCATCGGCAAGCCGGTCCTGGATGTCGATGCCGGTGATCAGGAACGGCGCGACAGCATCGTGTCCCTCCCCTTGCCTAAAGGTGTTCAAGGGGCCTGCTGGTTGAAAGGACCCGATGGACGGCGACTGCCACTTCAAGTGGACGGTGACGGTCAGGGCTGGTTTATTATCCGCGATCTCAAGGCCAAAGAGCGGAGGCGCTATTGGGTGGACATGGAAAAGAAGCCCGCTCGCGGACGACCGGAGTGCGAGCTCGACTTCGAAGAGGGTGCCCTTCTCTTCTCTTACAAGAGGCGGCTCGTGGTGCAATTCAACCAAACCCCTACCTACCCACCGAATGAAGAGACCTCGATGGTGTATCGGAGGGGCGGCTATCTGCATCCGCTCTACAGCCCAGGAGGATCGAAGGTCACCGATGACTACGCGACCAATCATCTCCATCAACACGGACTCTGGAGCGCCTGGACCCACACACGGTTCGAAGGGCGCAGTCCGGACTTTTGGAATATGGGGACCTCCAAGGGAACCGTGGTCCCGCTGGCGCTCGATGAGTTCTGGGAAGGTCCAGTGCATGCGGGCTTTGTGGCCCGGAACCGCTACATAGACCTCCTCGCGAAACCCCGTCGCATCGCGCTGGACGAAACCTGGACATCACGCGTTTTCGCTGTAGGCGGTGGGAAACCCGCGTACCGCATCTTGGACATACATATCGTTCAAACCGCGCATAGTAGCAGCCCGCTCGAGGTCCTGGAGTATCACTACGGCGGGTTTGGCATTCGCGGGCATGAATTCTGGAACGTAAAGACCAACATGGCTGTGCTGACGTCCGATGGCGAGACCAACCGCCTAAGAGCCCATGGCATGAAGGTCCGATGGCTAGCCGTCAGTGGAACGGTCGACCGCGGCAACGCGGGAATGGCGATCCTCTGTCACCCAAGTAGCTTTCGGGCTCCCCAACCCATACGCGTCCACCCCGATGAGCCGTTCTTTTGTTTCGCCCCCCCACAAAGCGGACCCTTCCTGATCACCCAAGATCAACCCTACCGAGCGTCGTACCGGATCGTCACTTTCGATGGTGCTCCAGACGCCCTGTTTCTGGAAAGGTTGTGGAAGGACTACGCGAACCCGGTCGGAGTGAGCCTAAATATCGAACCGGCCAAGAAAGATTCCCGATAGCATTCCCCAGAACCAGAGGGACACCCACATTCTTACTCTTTCTTTAGGAATGAAACGTTCCTGAAACTACTCCTTGACGAACGTTAAGTCTTGGAAACAGACTGCAATCGCTCCACAAAAAAACCACCGTGTGAGTAACTTTGAGAACAGCTTGTGTGTCCCGTCGGAGCGGCTGCCTCGAACATGGAAGGAAATTAACTTATGGCCAGCGGCAAAGTTAAATGGTTCGACAACAAGAAGGGCTACGGGTTCATTCTGAGTGATGCAGGTCAGGACGTATTCGTGCATCACACCAGTATTAACGGAAGCGGTTTCAAGACCCTCAATGAGGGCGAGACCGTTGACTACGAACTAGTCGGCAGCGACAAAGGGCCCAAGGCTCAGAACGTGCAGAGAGATGGGAGCATTGCTCCCAGCCTTTGAGCAGAATGGTGTAACCCTTTTGAACGGGCGGCTTTCCCCGCGGCTCGTTTGAGAGAAAAATAGTTACCGTAAGACGTCGTTCGTAGCGTAAGGTTTCGGCGTGGTGTCCAACAAAGCCCTGCCGATATCAGCTGTTTACGTTCACGTGCCCTTCTGCGCGCAGAAATGCCACTATTGCGCGTTCTACTCCGAAGCCTCGAGCGGCGAGCTCATGAATCGGTATGTCGCCGCTCTGGTTCGAGAGATTGAGTGGGTGGCGCCCGGCACGAAACCTAAAACGGTGTTTTTTGGGGGCGGCACCCCATCTCTGCTCACTCTGAAGCACTGGGAAATCCTGTTCGCAGCCTTTGATCGACATGGGTGGCTCGGCGCAGATGAGTGGACGATAGAGTGCAATCCGGCAACCGTCTCGCTCGAGAAGGCAACTCTCTGGCGCGACCACGGCGTAAACCGTGTATCTATGGGCGTCCAGTCGCTGGACGAGAAGCTTCTCGACCGACTAGGCCGGGTGCACGATCGCGACCGCGTCTTCAGATCTTACGACCTGTTCCGACGGGCTGGCTTTGAGCGCATCAACCTCGACCTCATGTTCGCGATCCCTGGACAAACCCTGGACGTCTGGCGGGCCACCCTCAGGGAGGCGCTCCAGATGGGCTCCGATCATCTCTCCAGCTACGAGGTCATCTACGAAGAAGACACCACTCTCTATGACCAACTGCAAGCGGGCCAGATCGACGTTGATGAGGATCTAGCCTGCTCGATGTACGACGTTCTACTAGAAGAAACGGAGGCGGGAGGGATGCAGCAGTATGAGGTCGCCAATTTCGCCCGCGATGATTCAAAAGGGGCTCAAGAGTTTCCTACGAACGCCTGCCGCCACAATGTGAATTACTGGAGAGGCGGAGCGTTTCAGGGGCTGGGGCCGAGTGCCACAGGCTATATCAGCGGAGAGCGGACGAAGAACTGGGCGAACACGCAGATGTATTGCGAGCTGCTGGAGCAGGGCCGACGAGCCCATGAGATGCGCGAGACGCTTGAACCGCTGGCGCGAGCGGGTGAGCTCGCCGCTTTTGGGCTCCGTGTCCGACCTGGCTGGCCGTTCGCTCTTTTCCAAGAAGTTACCGGCTTCGACCTCAGAACGGAGTGGAAGTCAGAACTGGAATCGCTGGTAGAGAAAGGCTGGGGTCGCTGGACCCCGGATCGTTTTCAACTCACGCGCGAAGGCCTACGCTTCGCCGACACCGCTGCGGAAATGATGTTGCGATGAGTGCCGATCTATTTCTAACGGTATGTGAACGTCTGATGCGTCAACCCGCTGTCGCCTACCAGGAGGAGCTGGTGGCCGACGAAGTGGCGGCGTTCTGCGCAGAACACGGGCTCGAGTGCACTCGGGATGCCTATGGCAACTTGATCACTTCCCTCAAGACAGACCCCTCGCAGCCGCCCATCGCTCTGGTGGCGCACATGGATCATCCCGGGTTCGAAATGCTCCGCCCACTCGCGGAACGAACCTGGGAAGCGCAGTTTCTTGGAGGGGTGCCCCCATCGTATTTCCGACCGGGCATCCCTGTCCGCTGCTTCCCGGGAGGACAAAACGCCTTTCTCGGGGAGAAACTCCCGGAAGGGGATCTGCGATTCAAAGTGGAGTTCCCTACCGCCCCTCCCCTGCCCCCAAAACTCGCTGTCTGGGACCTGGTTCCTTTCTCAGCGGAGTCCGGCAGGATCAAAGGACGCGCCTGCGATGACCTTATCGGCGTCGCTGCCATTTTGACCACGCTGGCCACGCTCAAGCGAACCGGTGCCCAAGTGAATCTCCAGGGGCTCGTCACGCGTGCGGAGGAGGTGGGTTTCCACGGAACCCTTCTCCTCGCACAGTCTGGCGTCCTCTCCAAGAACACGCTGGTCGTCTCCCTGGAAACGAGTCGGGAGCTACCGCCGGTGCAGCTAGGTCAGGGGGTGATCATACGCGTCGGA
>CAMAVD010000307.1 GCA_945861575.1 Akkermansia muciniphila | reverse complement strand
GGGAACGTGACTATGATCCGAAATGCCTCTGCAGTCGCCCTGCTCGCGCTTTGTCTCGCGGGTTGCGCGAACACCGCTATCACCAATCTCACCCCGACTCAGCAACCCCGGAACGATGCCGGCATCTACCCCGTGGAAGTCGAACTGACGTCCCAACAACAGACGCTCCGACACGAAACCATCACCCCCACGATCGTGATCGGCACCCAAGTGTACCCCATGCGCCGAACACTGAAAACCGACTACCGCTGGGAAGGAACGATCCCTGTGGCCAAGGGGCAGGAAGGCGTGAACTACCACTTCAAGTTCGACTACAATTTCAATCGCTTCGGCGCGGCAGGCCGGGACAGCAAGCTCTCGCCTCAATACGAGCTCAAGATCGTCAACAAGTAGGCCTCGCAGGGGTTTGGCTGTGGCCGCCCTCAGATTTGCTCGAAATACCGCCGTTTCTCCCAATCGGTCACGGCATCCGAGAAGGCCTGCTGCTCGAGGCGAGCATGGTGCACGTAAAATTCCACCACCCCCTCTCCGAAGGCAGTCTTGGCGAGCTGACTTGAGCTGAGCAAGTCAGCCGCATCCCGGAGGCTTGAGGGAAGACGTGCCAGCTTAGGATCGATGTAGGCGTTTCCCTGATAGGCGTCCCCGCAATCCAAGCCCTCCTTCACGCCCGCCAAACCAGCGGCGATCATGGCAGCGAAGGCGAGATACGGATTGGCATCTGCCCCCGGCATTCGATTCTCTAAACGGAACGAGGCCCCCTGTCCAACAATGCGGAAACCACAGGTGCGATTGTCAGTCGACCACGCCATACGGGTCGGTGCCCAGCTGCCCGTCTGATACCGCTTGTAGCTGTTCACTGTCGGGGCGTAGAAGAGGCAAAGCTCGGGGCTATATTTCATAAGCCCGCCAAGGAATTGTCGGAACAGTTTCGATCCACCTGCCCCCGCTGCCACCTGCCCTTTTCCGGTGGGGGCCTGCCAGAAAAGATTGCGCCCTCCCTTCCACAAGCTCATGTGGATATGACACGAGTTCCCCGCCTCATTGGCAGCGTACTTGGCCATGAAAGTCACAGCCCGCCCCTGCTGCTCGGCAATCTCCTTCACACCCTGCTTGAAGACCACATGCATGTCGCCCATGGGCAAGGGCTGATCATAGGTGAAATTGATTTCGTGCTGTCCCCGGCTCCACTCGCCCTTGCTGCTCTCAACGGGGACCCGCGCCTCGGTCATCCCGTTTCGGATGGCCCGCATCAGAGCCTCCTCGCGGGTCGGCTGCATAAGATGATAGTCGATGCGGTAGTCACTCGACGGCTGCAGATCCCGATAGCCGGCCTGAAAGGCGGAATGGTAGGTCTGATTGAAGAGATAGAACTCGAGCTCGCTGGCGCAGTAGCAGGTGAGACCTTGAGCCTCCAGCCGATCCAGTTGGGCGCGTAGCACCGACCGTGGGGCTTCGGCAACCAGGCGACCGTCGTGATGCAGGAAATCGCAGAGCACAAGCACGGCCCCCGTTTGCCAAGGGAGCAAGCGGAGGGTCTTCATGTCGGGCCGCATCTCGAAGTCGCCGAAACCGGAATCCCAGTTGGCCACCTTGAACCCGTCGAGCGGGTCCATGTCGAGATTCACCGTGAGTAGGTAATTGCACGCGTGGGTACCATGCCCCACGACCGACTTCAGAAAGAAGTCTGCACGGAAGCGTTTCCCCACCAGCCTGCCAAACGGGTCTGGAACCGCGACGATGACGGTGTCGATGGTCCCCTCTTTAACACGGCGAGCAAGTTCTTTGAGATTCATGATAGAGGTCCTGGCTTGGTGAGAGTGGTCAGCTTACTCCGCGACGTAGACGTTTTTCAACTCGGTGTACCCTTCCATTGCAGCCATGCCTAGATCGCGACCGATTCCGCTGGTCTTGAAGCCGCCAAAGGGGGCCTCTACATGGACGCTGCTATGACTATTCACACTCAGGACGCCGCTCTGCACCGCACGAGCGACGCGCAGGGCGCGACGGATATCATTCGTCCAAAGCGATCCGCTCAATCCATAAGGCGACGCATTCACCTCCCGGAGCATCGCCGCTTCATCGTCGAAGGGAACGATCGCCACGACCGGACCGAAGATTTCCTCCTTCCAGCAACGATCCTCTCTCCCAGGCTCCAGCAGCACCGCAGGATTCAGATAATAACCCTGGGAGGCAGGACGGTCACCGCCCAGGGCAAACCGCGTGCCGCAACTGCGGGCGTTCGCCAAAAACTCTTCCACTGTGGCCCGCTGTCCCGAGGACACCAAAGGCCCTAGCTGGGTGGTCTCCAGAGCAGGATCTCCCACCTTCAGTTGGCGCGTCGCCGCAACAAAGCGCTCCACGAAGCCTTCATAGATCGGACGTTCGACAAACATACGGCTGCGCGCGCAGCAATCCTGGCCCGTGTTGGCAAAGACACTCATCGGAGAACACTCCGCCGCCTTCTGCCAGTCGCTGTCGGCGAAGACGATATTGGGAGACTTGCCACCCAACTCGAGGGACACGCGCTTCAGATCGCGAGAGGCGAGTTCCATGATCCGACGACCGATCTCCGTGGAACCTGTGAAGGACACCTTGCGAATGAGAGGGTGATTTACCAAGGCATCGCCGATGACCGATCCCGATCCCGGTAGAACTTGCAGCACGCCCGGGGGGAGGCCTGCGGAGTGAGCCAACTCGCCTAGGAGGAGTGCTGTCAGCGGAGAGATGGAGGCCGGCTTGAGCACCACGCAATTGCCTGCCGCCAAGGCGGGCGCCACCTTCCAACAAGCGATGGGGAAGGGGAAATTCCAGGGAACGATGGCCGCCACGACCCCCATGGACTGTCGCAGTGTGAAATCGAAGCCCCCGCGGGACACCGGTATCGTTTGCCCATAAAAGCGAGTGATGCCGCCCGCATAGTATTCAAACACCCGAGCTCCGAGGCCCGCCTCGTCCCTTGCATCAGCGATAGGCTTTCCCACTTGCAGCCTCTCCAACTGAGCGATGTGCTCGATATTCTCCCGCAGCACTCGCGACACATTGAAGAGAATTTCGGTGCGCTTGCCGGGCGACATATCCCGCCACCCGGACTCCCAGGCACGGTGGGCGGAGACGATCGATGCATCCACCTCGGCAACGTCGGCCGCGTCCACCTCGCAGAACGCTTGCTCCGTAGCGGGGTTGATCAGGGAAGTGTGTCGGCCGGAACGGGAGCGCTGGAAAGCTCCATCGAGAAACAACTGGGAAGGCAGGCGAATGGCGGACGTTGTCATTCCCAAGGAACATCGCAACTTCATGTTCCTGGGTCCACTGGATTCATAGCGACCGAGGATTGAAAAACGCCCCTGGAAGCCCCACCGCGTCGTGTTCCGACAACGGCCGCTTAATTATCGCGAAGCCCTTGATTCCTGCGTTCGCTCCAGGTGCAGTCAACCAGGTGAGTCCACAGGGCGGCTAGATGTCCGCCCTGTGGATCTCCGTTGGTTAATCTTTGTCCCCCTTGTCTTTGGCGACTGTCAGGATGTACTTCACCGAGAGTTGGAAGACCGTGGGAACTCCCCGGGCGGCGCTGAACTCGATCACATGCTCCTTTTTGTCATCCAACTTCACGAGAAGCCAGTAACCGTCCGCCATCGACCCCGGCAAGTAACCCCGCACGAGGTAAGGAGCTCCGAACGATGCCACGAGGCCGCCCGACTGAATATGAAACGGGGAGCCTCCCGGCGGGGACTGGGCACGGTAGGCGAAGAGGTCTGCCACCGAGACGCCGTCGATCTTGCATTCGAGCGAAGTGACCTGGTCCACCTCCCCGTTGGCAATCTGCCGGCACTCCTCCGAGACACACTCCTCCGGAGTGATCCAGAGGCTGTTCACGATGGGAAAGAAGAGGGCTTTGCCCTTGGGGATCGTGCAACGACGCACCGTCTGTTCGGCACCACCAAAGTTCCCGGCCAGGAAGAAGATCTTTTTTCCCTGCCCGTAGTCTTGGTCCTGCCCGACACTGCAGAAGGCCCCGGTCGAGTCGACGACGGGGTTCATATCCGGCGGCTGGTTAAATGCCCAATCCCACCAAGCCATAGCCAGCTTGGAGTAGGACGTGCCGAAGACTTGGGAATCCGGCGGGTAGACATATGTGCCGGGCTTCTCGCCCTCATTTTGGGCCTGGCCGCACTCGACCAGGGGTGGTGTGGCCAGGGCGAGGGCGAGTAGGGCGGTGTTCAGCCACCGGAGAGGCCGCCAGCCTGAGCTGGGCAGCGTGCTTAATGTTTGGAATGAGTCGTTCATTTCTACCTTCGTTCTTTACAGGCCTTCGGCCTGCGGTTTTTGGTTTATGATTGCCCGCGGAGGATCGAGCCTCCCAATAAGAACTCGAGTGGGGAGTAATAATCTTTCAAGGAAAGTGAAAAAGTTTTGAGAGTAAGTAAGCAGCCTGCCGCCCCTCTGTGGATCACCATTCCCTGATGCAGCACAGACAGGTCAGCTTGGAAGTTCGGCAAATGCGGGACTGCCGCCCCACACCAGCTCGAGAAGTAGTCACCCCACCACGACAACATCCGTGATCGAGGGAGAATAAACCCACTGTTTACTTTTAGACGTCTAAACGTGTAGTTGCCCTGCTTGCCCAGCCCTGGGATCCCTCCAGGATCCTTCCACTAAAACAGAGAACCGGTGGTGTCGTCCCGGAGGTCCTCAACCGACCGGCTATTGGCTGTGATCCCTTCGGGGGTCGGACAGTGGACAGTGGACAGTGGAGCTTCGAGCCGCAAAGGCTTCTTCGGCCCCGAACCCGGAGGGTTCGAAGCCGGTAGCCCCGGGTTGACCGAAGGGACACCCGGGGGGTGTCGCCCAGCAAACATCACGACCCTGGCGGGGTCGCACGGGAGCGGAGCGGATCAG
>CAMAVD010000306.1 GCA_945861575.1 Akkermansia muciniphila | reverse complement strand
CGATTGGGTTTTCAGCATTTTTTTTTTTTTGTGGGGTTGCTCGCGGGTTTTCTGGCGGCCCTTTCGGCCTGTAAAAAGGCTCCGGTGCCGGTGAAGGGTGGTTCAGGTGGGGGTAAGGGGGGAGGGTTCTCTATCCAGGTCGTCGCTGTGCCTGTCCGGCAGCAACCCGTGATTGAGTCGGTCGCGTTGGTGGGATCCGTGACGGCCAATGAGTTCGTTGAGATCAAGGCGGAGGGGGATGGGACCGTCCAGGAAATCCAATTTGCTGAGGGGCAGCGAGTGCAGAAAGGAGCCGTCCTGGTTCTACTCGATGAAGCCAAGGCCCGAGCCAGTCTGGTGGAGGCTCAGGCGAATCTCAAATTGTCGATCACTCGCTATGACCGAACATCCCAGATGCTGAAGGAACGCCTCATCTCACAGCAGGAGTATGATCAGGCTTTTGCGACGATGTCGGTGAGCGAGGCGGCGGTTTCACTCCGCCAGCGTGTCCTGCAAGATATGAAGGTGCTGGCACCCTTCTCTGGATTCACCGGAGCAAGGCAGATCAGCCCAGGTCAGGTCATTGCCCGCAGTACCGCCCTCACCTCGCTCGTGGATCTGGACACCGTGAAGATTGAGGTGAATGTTCCTGAGCGTTACCTCAGCCAGATTAAGATCGGTCAGGCTCTCAGTTTCAAGGTGGCAGCGTTCCCAGCGGAAACATTTCAGGGCGAGGTTTACTTCATCTCTCCGCAACTCGATATCAGCACGCGCACCGTGCTGGTGAAGGCCAAGGTGTCCAACGTGAACGCCAAGCTTCGTGGAGGCATGTTTGCCAACTTGGACCTCAGGCTTCGTTTGCGAGATTCGGCCTTGGTCATTCCTGAGCCCGCCTTGATGAACAATGGTGATCGAGTGTCGGTGTTTGTGGTCGATGGGTCGAATCGGGCGCAGTTGCGCCCCATCCAGCTTGGCGTGAGGCTCGCCGGACTTGCCGAGGTGACCCAGGGCTTGCAGGTCGGTGAGACCGTGATTGTGGAAGGGGTCCAGAAGTTGGCCCCGGGCATGCCTGTAAAGCTCGCGCCCCCTGAAGCGGCTGCCGCGTACAAGCCAAACTGATCTCACCATGTTCCTTTCTCGAGTCAGTATTCAGCGCCCGGTGCTTGCCACCATGCTGAACCTTGCCATCGTGCTTTTCGGGCTGATCGGGCTGAGTCGCCTTCCGGTCCGTGAGTTGCCGGATATCGATCCGCCGATTGTGAGCGTCACCACGGTCTATCCGGGTGCCAATGCTCAGGTTGTGGAGACCGAGGTTACGGAGCGTTTGGAGGAGGCGATCAACAACATCGAGGGCATCAAGACTCTCACCAGCGAAAGCCGTGAGCAGGCCAGCACAATCACCATTGAGTTTAACCTTAAGCGGGAGATTGATCTTGCGGCTCAAGATGTGAGGGATCGTGTCAGCCGGGTTCGAGGCTCGCTTCCGCTGGATGTGCGGGAGCCAGTGGTGGCGAAGCAGGATGCCGATGCCAATGCGATTATTTGGATCAGTTTGTTCAGTAGTCGCTACTCCACTTTGGATCTCACCAGCTTGGCAGAGCGCCAGATCAAGCCGCGCTTACAGACGGTCCAGGGTGTTTCCTCCATCATTGTCGGAGGTGAGAGGCGCTACGCCATGCGGCTCTGGCTCGATTCCAACAAAATGGCGGCCCGGCAGGTCACTGTGCTGGATGTGCAAAAGGCTCTTCGACAGCAGAATGTAGAGCTTCCTAGTGGGCGGGTTGAAAATCTGGACAGGGAGATGACCATTCAGACCCTGGGCGAAATGAAGACGGCGTCCGAGTTCAATGACCTAGTGGTGCGATCGACCGGGGCGACGCTGGTGCGTCTCAAGGACATTGGCCGGGCGGAAGAGGGAGCGGAAGATTATCGTACTAGCGCTCGATCGAACCGGAAGCCCTGTGTTTTTTTGGGGATCGTGAAGCAGTCCAAAGCGAACACGGTCAGCGTGGCGCGCGGGGTTCATGCGGAGATCGCTGCCATCCGTTCTACACTACCGGAGGGGGTTGAAATCTTCGCCGGCTACGATGAGTCAACCTATGTCCAACAGGCCATCACCGAGGTGTGGGAGACCCTGGCGGTTGCTTTCTGTTTGGTCCTCTTGATCATCTTCGTCTTTCTGCGAGACGTGCGATCTACCCTCATCCCGTCCGTCGCCATCCCGATCTCGATTCTGGGCACGTTCGCGGTTCTCTACTGGATGGGCTATTCGGTGAATATCCTGACGATGCTGGCCTTGGTCCTTGCCATCGGTGTGGTGGTGGACGATGCGATTGTGGTGCTCGAGGCCATCTATCGTTACGTGGAGGAGGGGATGGCACCGCGGGATGCGGCGTTTAAGGCGATGGATGAGATCTCGGTCGCCGTGATCTCGATCACGATGTCGCTGGTGGCAGTCTTCCTTCCGTTGGCCTTTCAGAGCGGGCAGACAGGTCGGCTCTTCATTGAGTTCGCGGTTGCGATCTCGGCCTCGGTTGTGATCTCCGCCATTGTGGCCCTGACGCTCTCGCCGGCCATGGCGGCCCGGATGTTGCGGCCGGTGTCCCGGAAGCCGAGGGGAATGCTCTTCCGCTTTTTTGAATCGGGGCTCACTGGCGTGGCCGGTGCCTACTCACGAACTCTCAAACTGGCTCTGAGGCACCGTTTCGTGACGGTGGTGATGACCCTAATCTCCTTCGCTGTAATGGTAGTGGCCTACCTGGGTTTGGATCAGGATTTTCTGCCTGAGGAGGACAAGGGTCGCCTGTTCTGCATGATGTTCGCTCCGAACGGATCCACCAGCGAGTTTACCGACCGTCAGGTTCAGAAGATGGAGGCATTTGTGGAGGCAGTTCCCGAGGTGGAGAGCTTCGCCTCGATGGTGGCTCCCGCCATGGGCGGGCCGGGGCAGGCAAATATGGGTCTGCTTTTTGTCACGATGAAGGCCGACCGCCAACGGAGCGTGCAGGAGATTGTGAACGGGCCGGGTGGACTTCGTTCGCAGTTTTTTGGCGGCGTCGAAGGGGCGATTGCGGTGCCTACCATTCCCAAGGCGATCGGCCGCAGTTTTTCGGCTCCGTTTGAAGTCATTCTGCAGAATCAGGATCTGGACCAACTGGCTAAAACCTCGCAGAGCATCGCCAACCGGCTGCGTGGCTTCACCACTCTTCAAAATGTCCGTGTTTCCTTTGAGCTCAACAAACCGGAGCTCCGGCTCGACATCGATCGAAAGCGTGCCGCTTCACTAGGGGTGAGTATCGAGGATATCTCGCGAACGCTGCAAATCCTGTTCGGGGGGGTGGACCTGAGCCGAATCAAGGTGGGCGGTAAGGAATACAATGTCATTGCTCAGCTCGAGCGTCAGTCCCGGCTGACGCCGCAGGAGTTGGATGGTGTCTATGTGCGGAGTGCCACCGGCGAGCTGATTCAGCTGAGTACCTTGGTTCAACGCACAACCGGAGCGGCTCCGAACTCCATCAGCCATTTCGGGCGAATGCGCTCGGCAAGCATCACGGCTTCGCCGGTGGGGGTGCCTTTGGGGAAGGTCATGGCCGAGGCCGAGGAGATGCTCAAGGCGGAGCTCCCCGCTGGCTTCCTGTATGAGTGGGGATCGGAGGTGCGCGATTTGCGCGACGCGAACCGAGATGTCTGGTGGATCCTGGGCCTGGCGGTGGTGATCATCTACATGACATTGGCGGCGCAGTTCGAAAGCCTGGTGCATCCCTTTACGGTCATGCTGGCTTTGCCGCTGGCGGGCGTAGGGGCTTTTGGGCTGCTCTGGTTGCTGAACTGGCTCGGAAAGACGGGGCTTATACCGCCAATTCCTTCCATGAATTTCAATCTCTTCAGTCAGGTTGGACTGGTGCTGCTGCTGGGCTTGGTCACCAAGAATTCGATCCTGCTGGTTGAGTATGCCAATCAGCAGGTTGCCAAAGGAAAGAATGCCCATGAGGCGATGGTGGAGGCGGGGTTGGTTCGGTTGCGACCCATTCTGATGACCGCACTTTCTACCATCGCTGGCATTCTTCCTATAGCCATCGGCTTCGGCGCAGGGGCAGAGAGCCGACGTCCCATGGGAGTCGCAGTGGTGGGGGGCATGCTCACGAGCACTCTTCTTACCCTCTTCGTCATCCCCGTTATCTACACTCTGTTCAGTGATCTGAGCCGGAGGATGGCTCGCTCGGGACCCAAGCAGAGGGAGTGAGGCGGTCTAGGCTAGGGGCGATCTCCTGTGTGGTATCGGCTCCTCAACTTGCGCCGAAGGATACCCCTGGCGGATAGCCCGCAGAATCACGCTCTAAGTCCGACGGCCTGCTGGGCGATGTTCCGCTCGAAAATCACCTCAGCAAGGCCTGCTACCAAGGGCTCGACATCAAGCTTTCCGCTTGAAGCGGACGAGGGCCACGGCCGCCGCACCCGTCAGGAGCAGCGCGATGCTGGAGGGTTCCGGGACGGCGGGTGGCATGGGAGTGTTCCAGGTTGCGGAGGTATCAACGAAGCCGCTGATGGCGGTCGATTGCAGCGCGGTTAGGAGCTGTTGCGAGGATTCCTCTGCCGTTCCAAAGGTGGAGGATGCCAATAGGACGGACAGTGTGGAACTGGCGATGAACGGTCGGAGGTTCTTGATCATACGCTAAGGGTAATAATCCGGGCAGGGCACACGTTTATGAACTTGTTGAGCTGGGGATTGCAAGGGAACTTTTCCTGCGACGGCAATCAATTTCTCTGCTATACTATTGCCTCCCTTTGACAGCGGAAACTACACCGCCTTCAGAAACGTGAGTGTAAAAGGCAATATCTTGAGATATTTAGCTGCGCCTAATGGTGAGCCGATCGTTGGTGACGCGACTTTGGATGCCGCGGTGCGGTTAAGCTTCGTTGACAATGGAATCGTGCAGGA
>CAMAVD010000305.1 GCA_945861575.1 Akkermansia muciniphila | reverse complement strand
TGGTGACGAGCGCGCGGGTGATTTCCAAGCGCCGCTTCTCTCCGCCGCTTAACTGGTAGGCCTTGCTGCGCGCCAGGCGAGTTAGGTCTAGTTCCTCAAGAAGATACTTGAGCCTCAATGACCGTTCCTGCGCCGAAAGCTTGCATGTCTCCAGGATAGCCACCAGGTTTTCTGCGACCGTTAGCTTGCGGAAAACGGAAGGCTCTTGCGTCAGGTAGCCGATGCCCCGTCGCGCTCGCACGTGCATCGGCTCTCGGGTCACAGGGGATCCATCGAAAAGCACATCCCCACTGTCGGGTGCCACGACTCCTACAACCATGTTAAACGTGGTGGTCTTCCCTGCCCCGTTGGGTCCCAACAATCCGACGATCTCCCCCGGGCGAACGTGGATCGAAACTCCATTCACGACAGCGCGTCCGCGATAGGCCTTTACCAAGCGGTCGGTTTGTAAAAGCATTTCCGAGCCGCGAACAGGAGCCGTTTGGTTTTTTAAAGCCGTTGCCATCTTTAAGCCGCTTCAGGGATTGCGAGGGGGAGCCGACGGAGTGGGGGAAGGACGGGGTGTGGAGGCACCGCTCGCGCCCGCTCCAAAGAGAGGGGCGGTTGCTCCTTGACGGGCGACCATGCGGATCTTTCCAGGAGCTTGAAATTGCCCCGTGATCCGATTGAACACGACGAAACCATCCCCATAGAGAGTGCCGGAGGGCATCTCGAGAATGGGGGGGGTGCCTGTCAGCGTGATGATGTCATTGGTTGCGTTGTAGACTGCCTTGTGTCCCCGCGCGATCTGCTCCCCCTTGGGATCGATGATGCGAATCACCACATTGGTAATGGCGATAATCTCCCCCACTTTGCCACCTGCTGGAGGAAGGATCGTGCTCAGCCAGTCCGCCGTGATGATCGTTCGCGGGTCGTTCGCAGGGTCGAGTACCTTCACTTTGTTCCGGTAGAGAACGCGCCCAGTTTCGCCCTCATACTCAAACCCACCTTCGCTGGAAATCTCGACGTCTCCGCGCGGGGCCACGGGTGAGGCCGGTTTCAGGGGGGCGGATGGGTCCGCTGGGAGGAGTGACGGGGGGGGCGTGGCCACTGCATTGGTAGCGATTATGGGGTCAGGAGCTGCTACCGTAGGAGGAGCAACCGACGGGGGCGTTGCCTTCGCGGGAGGCTTCTGAGGCAGTCCGGCTCGGGGGCGAGTGCGGAGAGATTCGTATCCAGCGCCTTTCAACAGCAGCGGAAAACAAGCGAGTATGCAGAGAGCCCACCGTAGGGCCCCGTTCAGCCTCGGTGGCAGGAAGAGCAGACACAGACGAACTGAGGGATCGGGAGGAATCGTGTTCATGGGCGTGGAAGAGTGTCCCGCATTAGATCGCCCTTGAGCACAGAGCGAACCTGATTCGAAACCACAAGGTAGGTGTTGGTCTGACTCCAGTGAAATCCCCAGCCCGATAGGCGGAAACGGCCACCAGAGATTTGAAACTCTACGGGCCCTGACGAGTAGGCTGTGCGATTGGTGCGATCACAGAATGCGTTGACCGCCTTGGCGGATAGATTCGTCTCTCCGCTCTCCGCGTAGGATTGGAAATCAACACCCTGCATGGGGATGGGGTTCAGCAGATACTCCGCCTCTCCCCCGTGCAGCATGGCCTTGAGCTTCTGTGAGCCTCGGAAGTAGTCAAAAACCCTGAAGTCCTTCTGCACCACGCGACGTGCCGGGGGCAGTGCGCCGTTCAGACGCCCACTCAACCAGAGCGGAACGATCGCGGCAGCCAGCAGAAAGCCAACGCCGAGTCTCCATCGGAAGCCCATGGAAACACAACACGACGCAGATCGATAAGTTGCAGGGATGAGCATGGAGGCTAGTGAACGATCTGATGCAGTTTCACCAGTGTCGCGATCAATCGGGGCATGTCCGCCAGCGGAACCATGTTGGGCCCATCGCTTTTGGCTTTGTCCGGCGTCGGATGTGTCTCGATGAAGATGCCATTGGCCCCGGCCGCCACGGCCGCCTGTGCGAGAACGGGAGCAAATTCCCGCTGTCCAGACGACGTGTCCCCGCCGCCACCAGGGAGCTGAACGGAATGGGTTGCGTCGAAAATGACCGGAAAGCCAAAGCTCTTCAGGATGGGGATGGAGCGCATGTCTGCCACCAGATTATTGTAGCCGAAGGTGGTGCCACGTTCGGTCACAAGCAATCGCTTGCCTCCGGCCTGGGCTGCCTTGGTGACCACCCGCCCCATCTCGGCAGGAGAGAGAAACTGACCCTTCTTAATGTTCACGATAGCACGGGTCTTGACTGCAGCTTCGATCAGATCGGTTTGGCGGCAAAGAAAGGCCGGTATCTGAAGGATATCAACCGACTTACCTGCTCGGACTGCCTCAGCCTCTGTATGTACGTCTGTGAGAATCGGGACTCCCACCTCTCGTCGCACCTTCTCTAGGATTGCGAGCCCGGCCTCAATGCCCGGACCGCGGAACGAGCGCGATGAGGTCCGATTTGCCTTATCGTAGCTAGCCTTGAACACGTAGTTGATCCCGTGGCGAGCACAGATGCGACGCAGCGATTCCGCCACACGCAGGCAGAGCGATTCGCTTTCGATCGCGCAGGGGCCGGCGATGAGAAACAGCCGGCGAGGCTGCTGAAGCGCTTTCCAGAGGGATGCGATGTGGTCAGGCACGGCCGTCTTCTATCAAGGCCCAGGACAAATGTAAATGGTGCTAGGTCTAGGGACGTGGAAAGCGTCGCGTCTGGACGCTGCGGATCCCTTCCCCCGATGGGAACACCATCAGAGCACTCAAACGACGGTCTGCGTCCACCATTCGGGTGCCTTTCTCAACTCCCAAGATGCACACCGCGGTGGCAAGCGCATCGCTTCGGGTGGCGCATTCTGCGATCACCGTCGCCTGCAAACGATTCGTTAGTCCGCTGCCTGTCGATGGATCTACGATATGCGAATAGCGGACGCCTTGGATTTCGACAAACTGTTCCGCATCCCCAGAGGTAGATACCCCTGCGTTCTTGAGAAAAAGGGTCAGTCCCAGCACGTTGGTCCGACCCACAGGATCTCCAATGCGGATAGGCCAGCCCGCCTTCCCTGGGGGCGCATCCCCAATCGCCACGTCGCCGCTCGCAGCCACCAGAGAGCTTGGGAATCCACGATCGCGAAGAATCTTCAGGGCAGCATCTGCGGCGTAGCCTTTGGCGATGCCACCCAGGTCGAGTCGCATCGCTGGGGTGGACAACGTGACCGTGCTCCGCCGGCGGTCCAGGCGGACTTTGGGCCACCCCACCAGGGCAATCGCTTCTGCCACTCGTTCAGAGGATGGCAGCTCCTTTTGGCGACGGGCACGCCTCCAAACTTGGATCAGGGGCCCCGCAGTGACATCAAAGGCACCGTGCGATTGGCGATGAATCCTGCCGGAGGCCTGGAGGATGTGTAGCAGATCTTTGCTGACGGGGTGCGGTATCCCTGCAGTTGCTTTCCCGAGTTGGATAAGTTCGCTCTCCGGGTTGTAGTCCGTCATGGCTCGCTCCAGCCGATCCACCTGATCGAACGCGAGGCGTGCTGCCGCCTTGGCAGCTTCGATATCGGTGCCGTAGCAGGTGAAAGACCACACTGTTCCCATGTGAGGCTCTGCGAAATCGAAACGATGCACCTCAGCGGCGAGTGTGGAGTTCCTTGCCAGCAGCACCCACAAAAGCGCCAGGAAAAAGGTGCTGAAAGTGGGCCGAAGGCGGCCGCTGTGGCTAACGGTAGCTTGGGTCATAACGGTGGAGAGGGTGAACCATGTGTCGTGGGATCAAGCGCCTAGCGCAGGGCATCGAAACACACCCGCCCGCGTCTCCGAAAGAAACGCGGGCGGGTGGATCGCAGATCGCGACTAGAATACGATCGATTTTCCAGGGATAGCACGCGCATACATGCCGTCCGGCCCAGGCATCAGATTGGGCTGAGCGTCGAAGGCCAGATTCTTGTGCATGGTATCGATTTTCGAGTTAAGGGCTTCCTCCCATTCCACCATCTTGCCGGAGTAGGTCGCCATGCGTCCCATGATCGCCGTCAAGGAACTCTTGGCACCGTTCTCGGCTTCGTTGAAGGGTCGGTTGTTTCGAATGGCGTCGAAGAGGTCGTCATGCTCCTGCTGATAGGGATCCTTAGGCGGGTTCTCTTTGTCGGCCCGGAAGCGCCAGGCGTTTGCACCTCGAATGATGTGCCCGCCGACGTCGCAACTGCCCTTGGTGCCTACCACGTGCTCGGAAACATTATTCACGCAGTTCAAAATATGCCGGCACTGGCTCGACAGACGGGAACCGTCGGCATACTCGTACTCCACCGCATGGTGGTCGAAAATCTCACCGTAGTCCTGCCCTTTGCGGACTTCGCATCCGCCCATTCCCTGGCAGCGAACTGGATAGCCGTTCTTGACCCAATTGATCACGTCCAGGTTGTGGATGTGCTGCTCGACAATATGATCACCGCAGATCCAGACGAAGTAGTACCAGTTTTGCATCTGGTACTCCATCTCAGTGAGCGGTCGTCCGAAGCGCTTGTGCAGGCCCTCGCGGCTCTTGACCCATGGGGTGCTGCCGTTCCAATAGGCGCGCATGGCAACGACATCGCCGATCTCGCCATCATGTAGCCGCTTGACCGTTTCAATATAGCCAGTCTGATGGTGACGCTGCAGGCCGACACCCACCTTAAGGTTCTTCTTCTTGGCCTCCTCAGCCGCTGCGAGAACCTTCCGGACGCCGGGTCCATCCACGGCAACTGGCTTTTCCATGAAGACATGCTTCCCTTGGCGCACGGCTTCCTCGAACATCATCGGACGGAAGCCGGGAGGTGTGGCCAGGATAACGACATCCGCCAGAGCGATCGCCTGCTTATAGGCTTCGAAACCAACAAACTTATTGTCCTCGGGGACCTCTACC
>CAMAVD010000304.1 GCA_945861575.1 Akkermansia muciniphila | reverse complement strand
TCGTTTCTCCTTGTTGAAGAACTACTGCCAAAAGCATGCGGACGTCGCAAGCAGAAATTTCGCGGACAAATAGAAATCTCTCCTCCGCTTGGTTCATCCACAGACTTTCAGGCTCTCGCACGATCCCAGCAATTCGAACTTTCCGTGTCTCCAAACGAAGCAAAGCAGGAATGCTCTTCGCTGTTCAGGGTTGGATCAAGAAGGGTAGGGCATTGAAGCCCCCCGAAACTGGCCGTGGTCCTCGATATCGCCCTGCTTTGACGTCGTATGAAGTTCGACTCCCTCGGTCTTTTGTCCGCACCTCTAATTGAGGATATATTTCATCGTATTCACGGGCTATTATTGCCTCATGCGAAAAGTGCTGCGCTCATTCTATGATCGCGCGACGATTGAAGTCGCCAGGGATTTACTCGGGAAACATCTGGTTCATGTGTCCGGCGGCGTTGAGCGTATCGGTCGCATTGTGGAGGTGGAGGCCTACCTTGGCGAACACGATCTCGCTGCCCATTCCTCCAAAGGGCTCACCGCCCGAACGAAAGTCATGTTCGGTCCGCCGGGCCATGCGTACGTCTATCTGATTTACGGCATGTATTGGTGTATGAACGTGGTGACTGAGCGCGAGGGCCATGCATCTGCCGTGCTGCTAAGGGCAATCGAGCCGGTGAAAAATGTCGAAGGCCGGACTCAGGGCCCGGGACTTTTGTGCAGGGCAATGCATATTGATAGGATATTGAATGCGCATGACCTGCTCAGCGACGATTTCTACATAGCGGAGCCAGCCGACCCCGAGCCTTTGGTGATCACCAAGGGACCGCGGATAGGCGTTGACTACGCCGGCGTTTGGGCAAAACGACATTTGCGGTTCTATATCAAAGGCAACCCCTTTGTCTCGCGACGATAGAGCGTGCCCCGCCCAACCCTTGGAGCACCCCGCCCACTCTGGACGATGCTCTATGGATGCGGGTCCCACGACACTCATCTTTCTTGATTCGGGTCCGAGCCCTGGCCTGGGTCCTCGAAAACGCCTGCTCCTCGAAGCACGGCAGGCGTAGCGGGAGATGCGGGTCCTGACAAACGATCTCCGGAAAGTTTTCAGCAACACACTGCTCGGTGTGAGCGGACTAAGCAGTGAACACCGCTATGACTAAATCAAGACCGCAGCAGATGACGAAGGTGGAAGTTGGCCAGCGCCGCAGGGCACATACAACGGGGCTTGCTTCAATGGCTCTGGACAGGTCTGAGGGTTTCTGGAGTTCTGCGTAGGCCGCCTTAGTCCCGCGATGCGGCGCTTCGGCCTGGTAAACTTTTGCGATGGGGATGTTGGCTGAGGTGGCGCGTCTGGAAATTCTTGGAGTTCCGCTTAGGAAGGGGTGCTGGTAGCCCGCCTTCGCCGTTGGCTTCGGCGCGGCAGCCTTCGCTGGCTTGCCAGCCGTAGCTTCAGCGAAGGCTGGAGGCGAGGGTCGGAATCGGGCAGAGAGAACCGATACAACTACTTGCAATGTAAGGCACTGAGAACAGGTTGCAAGTCCACTCGCTCCTAATCTGGCACTGCCCGACCCTACTCCAGTGCTAGGCTTACTGGCACTTTCACTGGCAGGGAAGCTTTGCTGCGCAATTCGATATAAGGAGGACGCTTGCCGATTTGCTCATGGAGGACTGTTACTTCCTCCTGAAGATACTCGATGACGGCCGGCGGCCGGCGGACCATCCACCCGGCAGGGCAAACCAACAGAAACGAAAGCGGATTCATCGGAAAACTATCCGTCTACCGGTCGGACACGACCAGCTTTGCTTTGGAACCGACGACTTCAGGCCCTCTCGCAATACCCACAATATCAATTGATTCGGTTCGTTCGAATTTTCGGACACTACGGGATCGTTTACCAACGTTCGCATATCGTTAAGCAGGGCATATCTCTAGCCCGTTGCTTCCTGCCTGGTCAGGAGGCGCAAATCGGTTTCGAGATACCAACCTGGATGTTAGACCGAGTCGCCTGCGCTCGCATGCGTCTTGAACCTCGTCCGCAGGTAAACTGGCAGGCATTCGCTGAGTTAAAGCAACTTTGGGACGAGGCTATCAAACCGTCCATTGCCGAGAAAAATGGCAGCAGCGCATGCTCCGATTGAAAACCCCGGAGAACATGCCTATGAGAAGAACCAATGCCCGATCCCACCTAGCCCAGCCCAGTCTCTTCGATCCCCTGACTCATCGACCCCGATGGGATCAACTTCCCTTGGAGATACGCCACCAGGTGTTATCCCTGTTGATCGACCTCATAAAACAGGCTGCCTCGCGACGGGCCCCGAGCTCTCAGGCTCAAGGAGGGCTTCATGAATGAGAAGATCACCGCGAGCCACTTGGGGCGAAAATCGCTGCTTTATGTGCGTCAGTCATCCCTGCATCAGGTGGCTCATAACCAGGAGAGCCGCCGTTTGCAGTATGCTATGAAGGAACGCCTACAGCAAATGGGCTGGTCGGAGATTGAAGTCATCGATGAAGATCTCGGACGTTCCGCTTCGGGAAGTGTCACTCGATCCGGGTTCGAACGGATGGTAGTCGAGGTATCACTGGGTCGAGTCGGAGCAGTCTGTGCTCGAGAAGTATCTCGATTTGCTCGCAACAGCCGTGAGTGGCAGCAATTGGTTGAAGTGTGTCGACTGGTCGATACACTTTTGATCGATCAGGAGACCATTTACGATCCTCGACGCAGCAATGATCGGCTCCTCCTCGGACTCAAAGGCAGTCTCAATGAGTACGAGCTGGATTTATTGCGTCACCGCGCACAGGAAGCGCGCTTTGAGAAAGCTCGACGAGGGGAACTTATGCTCATTCCGCCGGTGGGCTACCTGCAAGGCACCGCGGGACATTATGAGAAGGATCCAGATCGGAGGATACAGCAAGCCTTGGAGCAGGTGTTCCAGAAATTCCTGGAGCTCGGCTCAGTGCGACAGGTTCTCTTCTGGTTTGTGGAGAACGCTCTAGTGTTGCCTACTCGCCACTTTGGAGTAGCCGGCTGGCAGATCGATTGGAGACGTCCTAACTACTCAGCGCTCTACCGGATCTTAACTCATCCCATTTATGGAGGGGCCTACGTTTACGGTCAGACAAAAACAGAAACAATCGCTCGAGCTGGCGCTTCAAAGAAGATCTCTCGATCGAGACCACGCGAAGAGTGGCTTTCCTTGCTTCCCAACCAGCATGAAGGATATGTTAACTGGGATACGTTCGAACGCATTCAAGCCATGATTACGAACAACTCGACTCTGTTCCAAGGTGAGGGTCAAGGAGCTGTGAAAGAGGGAACGGCTTTGCTAGTTGGTTTATTGCGATGCCGCCGATGCAGCTCCAAACTTCGAGTCCATTGGGAGTGTAAATTTCTTTCTGTAATTTGGTCTTCTTTGCTCTGCTCCGCCCCCCTTCGGGGGAGGCGCAGCAGCGGCGAGCGTAGCGAGTCGCTGCGCAGCCTCCCCCGAAGGGGGGCGGAAGCCCTTTTGCAAAAAAACTGGTCGAAGGCAGGTCACGCTGTTCTCGTGTTGGGGTGTCGACAAACACATCCATCACCAAAACATACATGACCCACCCAACTCATCCTGAACTCCTGAACACCATCCTGCAACTCCTCACTGATCAAGGCTCACAGGGCTTCGCCGAAGGCCTCCGTCTGCTCGTCAACGAGGCCATGCTCCGCGAGCGCTCTCAAGCCCTCCAAGCCCAACCCTACGAACGCGCCGAAGCCCGCAAAGGTCACGCCAATGGTTTCAAAGACAAGACCCTCACCACTCGCCTTGGCGACATCACCTTCGACGTCCCCCAAGTCCGTCCTGGCTTGGAGTTCTATCCCTCTTCCCTCGAGAAGGGCATTCGGAGTGAGCAAGCTCTCAAACTCGCCCTCGCTGAAATGTACGTGCAGGGCGTTTCCACCCGCAAAGTCGCCGCCATCGTCGAGCAACTTTGCGGCAGTTCCGTCAGCTCCACTCAGGTGAGCAAATGTGCCGCCAAGCTCGACATCGAGCTCAATGCCTGGAGAAACCGCCCTCTAGGTTCCTTCCCCTATCTCGTCATCGATGCACGCTACGAAAAGGTCCGCCACGGCGGCTGCCTCGTCGATTGCGCCGTCCTCATAGCCCTGGGAATCGACCTAGAGGGTAAGCGCACCATCCTCGGTGTCAGCGTGGCCCTCAGCGAGGCCGAGGCCCACTGGCGCCAGTTCCTCCTCAGCCTTCAACAGCGAGGGCTTCAAGGCGTTTGCTGCATCGTCAGCGATGACCACGCAGGTTTGGGCGCGGCGCGCACCGCAGTGTTCCCATCGGTCCCCTGGCAACGGTGCCAGTTCCATCTCCAGAAAAACGCTCAAGCCTACGTCCCCCGCCTCGAGTTACGCGCCCAAGTTGCCGAGGACATTCGCAGCGTCTTCAACTCTCCGGATCGCGCTTCGGCCCAAACACGCCTCAAAACCATCGTCGCCAAGTACGCTTCCAACGCTCCAAAACTGGCGGCCTGGATGGACGAGAACCTGCCCCAAGGGTTTACTATCTTTAGCCTGCCCAACGCGCATCAGCGCAAACTCAGGACTTCCAACGCGCTCGAGCGGGTGAACCAGGAGCTCAAACGCCGCACCCGCGTCGCCAGCCTCTTCCCGAATGAGGCCTCGGTTCTTCGCCTCATTACCGCCTTGTTGGTCGAGATCAGCGAGCAATGGGAAATCGGAAAAATCTACCTCAACATGAAATCGCAAAACCTGCCTCAGACCTGATGCTCAAAACTTTTACAGAAAAGAAATTGCGCGGCCGGTCTGTTGTCCCTGCCCGTTTAAGAAAGTCAGGGCGAGTTACTCACTGTCAGGCGTTGTGGGTGGTGCACCTACGGAAGCAGGTGGCGCAGACGCTCAATTTGAAGGAACGGCTTTTACCACGACGGTAAGGAAGAACATGCCTCCGA
>CAMAVD010000303.1 GCA_945861575.1 Akkermansia muciniphila | reverse complement strand
ATCACGAGCTGGGTCGGCATTGAGACGGCTGCCTTAGATTCACCGAAACCCACCGACGGCCCAGTGCCGGGATTTGAACGTTAACCGCGAATGAACGCCAATGAACGCGAATGAGACCGGAGCGGCGGTTGGGCAAGCCGGGCTTGGCTGCCTTGCTTAGGCGGCTCTGCGGGGCTGCTTAGGAATCTAGGCTTTCTTTTCCAAGGCGGTTATTTAGGATCTCACTCGTGAACGGAGTGGAGCCTTTTTCTAATGTAGCTGCTGCCGGGCCTTGGCCGCTTGGTATCTCTCTTCCTCACGCTCGCGAGCCTGCCCGCCATAGCTTCAGCGAAGGAGGGCCTGTCCTCCGTAGCTTCAGCGAAGGAGGGACCTCCCCCCTCAAAACCCGCGTCCGTGGTCTTCGTCAGCCGCCATCAGGTCGCTTTCCTCATCGCTGCCATCCCCGTTCCACAATCGCAACGGGTTCCACACGGTGCTCTAGGAAAATCGCATCGGGTCGCCCCGTTTGGCCAAATAGGGATCCCCTGGGGGAGTCGGGGTTTGAGCGTATTAGAGGTAGGGTGCCGAAGGTCCTCGGAGATGGTCCAAATCTGTATGTATACGTCAAGAACTCCCCGACGATGCGCATCGATCACAAAGGGCTCGATAGTGCTAGCTACGGAGCATGTGTGGATGCGGCAAACGGCTCTACTGATGCCTGCTACGCCATAGTCAAGTGTGCGTACGATAAGACTGATGATGATATCCAGGCGGGGAACAAGCGATGCAAGGAGGACGCAGTTAATACTTGGGGGGGCTCGCTCGTCGGAGATTGGGCATCGCAGGCTTTCGAATACTTTATCTGTGACGCCGCTTCGGGATCGCTCGAGGTGGGCAATACAGCACTTCGAACAGCCGGTAAATTGCTATGCGCATCAGTACACGGTGAGTTGCTTAGCGCCTGTCAACAGGAGGAATTTGCCACATACATTAAGTAGGCCAACGACGTGGCGATTGTTGCACTATGTATAACTCGAAAGTTGGTAGCGATCGGTTGTGGGGACTGCGGTTGTTCACGAAGTGGGTATGTTGGATAACAGGTGCTTACGCCTTTCGTTACATATGGTTTCCAGATACTCGGCGTGAGTGTGACCGCCCAGGTACCGTGTTGATTTACTTCGTAACACTGCTCGCTTGGTTGATCTGTACGCGACCTGTCCGAAGAAGTGAAGGCACGACCAAACAAGGAACCTCGCCCCGTGAAAACCCGTGAGCCAAGGTGGGTGTGATCTGTTCATGGGTATGGTGGAAACGTGCCGATCCAATGGCGTCAATCCCTTCGACTACATGATGGCCGTCGATTACGACCGAGTGGCTAAACAAAATCACTGGAGCGAACGCGGGCCGCGTCGCTCGGTTCTGTATTCAGCTATCTTATGCGCACTCTGCTTTCAACGATTGTCGTGGTGATGCTCATGGTGGTCGGCTGCTCGAAGACCGGCCGAGGGCCGCTCTCGTTTCAATTCCCTACTGATTGGAAGGTCGAGCATAAGACACCGGGTGGGCGTGATTTCTACACCGTAACAGGCAAGACACCAGGCAAAGGTTTGCTGATGTTCTCACAGTGGCCACCTCCCAGCAGCCCTGAAGACATTCCAGGATTGGTTCAGAAGCTTGCTGACGGATTCCGAGAGCGGGCCAAGAAGTCATCCGCGTTTGCTCTTGCGAGCGAGGACCATCGAGTCGAACAGTTTGCGGGCGAACACTGTCAGGGGAGCTTCGCCGTTTTCCAATTGGGCAGCGGCGGCACGAACACTGTGCAGGCGATGTTCATGATGAGCGTGGGCCGGAGAGTATGGAACGGGCAGTTCACTGGGCCACCGGACGCTTGGAAGCAGGCGATCACGGTCCTAAAGAGTATCAAAAACGATGGCTAACCTGCGTTGCAGCGAAAGGCGGCGAGCCTCCTGGCCGACGTCGCTGAGCTTGGGTCTAGGTGTTGCGGACTTAATTGAGGTCGTAGAAAGGGCCGAGTTGGAGTGGTAAGGAATTCGGGAAAACGGCCGAATAGGGATCATAAACTGTTGCCGAATAGTCGCGCTCTGACCGTAGGCGGACGACACGAATGGCAATTTCCTGCGAGCGAACCTGTCTGGCTCGAAGGTGTTCCTTCGGCAAGAGTGCCTCCCGGCTCAATACTCGACTTTGAAGGTAGGGGAATCCTCCGGTCGGCTGGTGCGTTTGTCATAGAGCCGAGTGGTTGAAATATTTGAATGCCCAAGCCACGTAGGCCGCAGACTTCCGCACGCCTGAGGGCGTGGAAGAGGAGGACGGCGAGGATAGCACGGTCGCGTTTGCCTTTGGGCGTCGCGGCGTCCGGCGTGGCAAGCAAGCGTTTGGCCTGAGCATCGGAGAGCGCCGGGGTCTTTCCCTCGTTCGAGCCTTCCTTGGGTTGCGTTACGCCCTTGACGGAGTTGTGGGTGAGGGTGTTGGCTTCGCAGAGATGATCGAACAGATCGGACAGTCAGCAGTTCTCATTTTAGCAGGGAACTGCTGTCCCCCAAACGGATCATCGCTTGCCGAGGCCTGGGATCCCTCCAGGATCCTTCCACCAAAACAGAGAACCGGTGGTGTCGTCCCGGAGGTCCTCAACCGACCGGCTATCGGCTGTGATCCCTTCGGGATCCGGAGCGTGATCGGACAGCGAACAGTGGAGCTTCGAGCCGCAAAGGCTTCTTCGGCCCCGAACCCGGAGGGCTCGAAGCCGGTAGCCCCGGGTTGACCGAAGGGACACTCGGGGTTGTCGCCCATCAACCATCACGACCCTGGCGGGGTCGCACGAGAGCGGAGCGGATCAGAAGGTGTCCACTGCCAGAACGTGGAACGCCGATTTTCAAAATGAGTTTCCTGTTCCGTTTGGACCTGCTCACGGACCATGAACTCCAAGTTCATGGAAAGTGCTTGCGGCTTTGGCCGGTGATTTCTACCGGAGGGAGGTTTGCAAGTTCGGCGGCGACGAAGCGGCTGCCAAGCTGTAGGAGCGAGGGTTTTTATTTAAGTCGTTTCTGGAGTGCGGTTTTCATGGTGGCTCACTTCTCCAGCAGGGCAATAAAATCGCGGGGAATAAGGACGGTGACCCCGGCCACGGTCTTCCCGAAGAGCGCCCCAAAGTCCCGCTTATCGCCCGTTACAAGATACTGAGCTTTGGCGGCAATCGCCGCTGCCAGGATAGGGATGTCCTTTGCGGCCAGGCTGACGGAATCCGGGACAAACTTCCTATCCGCTTCAGGCACGGTGACCAGGGTGCTGGCCAGTTGGCTGAGCCGCTTTAGCGCCGCCTCGCCCTGCAGGTTGCGCCGTGCCTCATCGATTGCGTAAGCCGAACTGCACAGGCGCACGCCCCGCAGTTTCCGCATACAAAGCAATGGGGAGGATTCTGCATAGGCTGCCGAGAAGAGCACATTGGCATCCAGGAAGGCCGATTTCACCGGCGGTCTTTCCCAATAGGGGTGTGCGGGATGGTGGCGGGATCGAGTCCCATGGCGCGGACTTCCTTAAGCGCCGCCTGGTAGTCTTGGGCATTGAGCGCACTCGTGAGCCTAAACTCGGCTTTGCGCTCGTTCGTGTAGATTTCTACCGGGTAGGCGGCTGCGGGGCGCAGGACAAGTCCCCCGGCGGTTTCCTCTAAAATGGCAAAGTTGCTTAGGCCAAACTTTTCCCGCAGCTCTTTGGGGATGGTGAGGGTGCCGCGAGGGTTAATTTGGACGATCGTGCTCATGCAATTCACCTTATCATACATTCAGCATTACAGCAATAGGGCAGTCAGATGGGGAGCTGAACCTTGGTTGGTAGCAATCCAATGCCGAGGAGGTGTCCTAACGACTGACCTATCCTATCCGGCTGTCTGAGCTCTTTGGCTGAAGCAAGTTTACATGTCCCTGTATGGATCTCAGGCGATCCATTGGCAGACTTGATCCACCGAGGACTCGGCGGCTGTGGCGAGGATGGTGTGATCCGACGCCAGCACCCGACGGCTTCCTCTGAGGGAGGGGCAGTTTTTGCGAAGCCAGCCGCCAACCGGGGGCCAGGGAACAATCGGGTCTATGGCACCGTAGAGATGATGCACGGGGAAGGGTGTGGTGCGTGCGACTTCCCTGGGATCGTTGGCCTCGATCAAGCGCAGGCGGTGCAGGATGGCCTCCTTGTCGAGGTGGTTGCGGCGGGCTACAAAATCGCGCGCGCCCTGAATCGAAATCGGAGAACCCGAATGCCGAAATTTGGCATACATCACGTAGGCCGGTAGAAGTCGGAGCAGCATCCGATGTGAGACGTGGGGAAGGATCCCGCGCGCCCAAGCCACCAGGGCAGGATAGGGATACCGAACGAAACCGCCCGCCAGGATGAGTCCGCTGATGCGAAACCTCTTTCGTGCCGCGAGTTCCCAAAGCACTTGCGAGCCGAAGGATTCCCCGAGGAGCCAACCTCCCTGTATCCCGTGTTCCCTCAACCCTTCCTCGATGGCTGTCGCGTAGTCCTGGAGCGACCAGCGGGTGGTTCGTGGATACGTCATATCTACGAAGCAAGCCCGTCGTTGGAGCCCTTCACGGAAGGCGCCAATCAGGGTCCAATCGCCGTGGATTCCTGGGAGGTAGATGAGAGTGGGTGGGTTCCACCGGTTCGACGGATGGACGCGGATACGGAGTCGCTCGATCCCGTCGGTGCAGATGGGATCGGAGTATGCTGGCTCAGGGATCGTGGTCTCGATCGACGCCTTCATGAGCAAAGTGGGCGCGCTCGCATGTGGGTAGGCCGACGCTTCGCACTGGGTCCGAAACTCAGCTGAGGATAGGGCGGATGATGTCGCCGTAATCCTTGTCGAGACGACGACGTCCTGGAATCTCCAAGCGTCGCGCGTCTAGGCCGAGGAGATGATAGAGCGTCGCGTGGACGTCTGTCACGTAGTGGGGGTCTTCG
>CAMAVD010000302.1 GCA_945861575.1 Akkermansia muciniphila | reverse complement strand
TCAATGCCGACCCAGCTCGTGATCAGTTACCTGCGGTTCACCGTCGCTTCACACGACCGTCAACAGACAATCCCCGGACAATCCGGGAAGAGGTTCACACAGAGTTCTCAGTGGCCACAGAGTTCCTGATCAGAACCGTCCCAGTCCCTAACTCTGTGAACCCCGTGAACTCTGTGTGAGACTCCCTTCCTGCCTTCAAATGCCGTATGGGGGACAGGAGCTCCCAGCCATAATGAGAAAGGCTGTCTCCTGCCCGGAACCACTTGGCATCCGGCGGTTCACCCCCTAAGGTTCGGCCCATCTTGAAATCACTGCTTGCCATGCTGGCCGTCGTCCTGGCACTGCTCGCGGCCGGATTCACCTACGCGCATCAGCGGATCTACCAGAGGTCCTACGAACGCGATCTCATGGATCAGGCAGCCCGATCGCTGCGCACTCGACCCGAGTTGCATCGGGTGAGCATCCGGTTTGAGGGTCTGGACGCCTATCTCGGAGGTGCCGTAAACGAGCCGTCACACAAGATCCTCGCTCAGGATCTCATAGACCGTCTGCCAGGGGTGCGCGCTCTTGGGTCGCACAATCAAATTCGGGTCAATGCAACGCTCAAGCTGAGCCAACTGAGCAACGGCGTCTGGCAGGCCTCAGGATGGTTACCCTCCCCGGCGTGGCAGGAGAGAGCACTTCTGCTCCTCACCCCAGGAGCACCGCGGGGAATCGACGCCGCGAACTTAAAGACAGATCGCTCGGTCTCAGAACCCAGTTTCCTCAATCACCCCAATCTGCCCTCCTTTGGTCAGCGCTACTTGGCAAGCGTCGGCGGAGGTGCCCTGGAAATGGAAGTGGCACGGGTGCGTCTGACTGGCAGGGTCCGAACCGACGCTGACAAGACCAAACTTTTGGAGGCTGCGGGGCATATCTGGGGTGGGCTGGGTGGCACAACTCTCGAAGAGCACCTAGAGACGCTGGCGCTTCGGAATGGGACGAATGCGGCCACTGCCAGGGATTTCTCCTGGGCCGGTTTCGACCTGGGCCGGGTCTTGCGCAGCTTCCCGATTTTCTTCGAATCCGGAGGTACCGCGGTAAGATCTGTGGAGCTCGGCAAGGTATCACGGCTGAGCGCAGCGATCCTGCAGCTGGCGCCCAAATCCCGCTTTCGAGTGACAGGCTTCACGGACGCCGCTGGGAATGCGGCGGTAAATCAAAAGCTCAGTCTGAAGCGGGCGGAGGCCGTCGCCGCACTGCTGGTGCAGCAGGGCATTCCGCGGTCGCAACTCGACCTGCACACCCAGAGCGAACGTCTTGCCGGTGGAAACTCAACCTCAGCAGAAGCCCGCAAACACAGCCGCCGCGTGGAACTCTCGCTAAAATAAGTGCTCATATCATGGATCCCATCCTCTACTTCCTCTCCCATAGCTTGGCGCTTCATCTCACCTTGGCGGTGCTCTCCTGCCTGATCGGCATGGGGGCCGGCTGGTGGATCTGGTCACGCTATCAGAGGCAATGCGCGACGCTTCAGGCCGAGGTCCAGCAGCAGAAAGACCGACTCCAGAAGTTGACACGGGAGCGCGATGGACTGGCTCGAACGCAAGATGAATTGCAGCTGGGCTTGAAGGCTGCCAAGGCCGACGGCGAGCGCCTCAAAACCGAGAGTGCCCTGGCCCAGGAGAAGGTTCTTGCGGCCAGCCAGGGACGGATCGAGCTTGAGGATCGGGCCGAGGCACTGGAGTCACAGGCGTCACTCGACGCGGACACCATCGCGAGCCTTCGCGGCCTCTTGGATCAAGCCACGGCAGAAGGGGAGTCCAACAAAACAGCAAGCGATCGCTCCGAGGCACAGCACAAAAAGCAGCTAAATGCCCTGCGCGAACAAACCGCTGCGGCCCAGACTACGGCCGCGCACCTCACACAGGAACGGGACTCAGTGCGTGCGGAACTGAAAGAGCGGACGCAACAACTCCAAGATGGCGAGCGCGAGTTGGCTCGTATTCAGGAAGAGGCAGGAGCCCAGGCGGGCGCCCATGAAGCCAGCGAGGCAGAGGTGGAACGGCTCAAAAAAGAGCTCGAGGCGCTGCGTGAATCCGCGGACACTGTAAAAACCGACCCCGGGGAATCCGAGAGCGAGCGGGAACGCTTACAAAGCCAACTGACACGGCTGGCCGCAGAGCTAAGCCGCAGCGAGGATCAGACACTTCAGGCCCGGCAGGAACTGGAGAAGGAAACGAAGCGCGCCCAGGATTGGGAAAAGCAACTCGTTCGTTATGAAGAGGAGATTGTGCGATTAAAGCAACGGCTTGAGACCGCTCCAAGAACGCCCTCTCCTTCGCAAGAGTCAGCGGCCAAGGCAGCGAAGCCCTCGCCCCAAACCCTGCTCTTTGACCTTCCGGAAAGACCCATTTGATGGCTGTGCAACCGGAGAATCCGTGGTATTCAGTTAGCGGTGAATCGCCGTTTTCTCCGTAGAGCGGGCTGCTGCCTTGCCGTCTGTCTTGGTTCGATATTGGCAGGGCTTGCGGCCGTGGCTCCCTACTCTTCTCAATGGGATTTCAACGGCACGCTCACCGCCACGGTAGGTGGAGCCAATCTTTCCTCAGGCTTCAGTCCACCCGCAACCAAGTCCTCCATCACCTTCACGAATCTCCCTATCCAGGGGGAGATCGCGCAGGTAGCCGCCTTCACTCGCGGTGAGTTTTTTCGAGCCATCCACAGGCTGGCTCCTAACGGAGGTGGCGCGCTGGTCAATCGTTACAGTTTGATCATGGATGTGCTCTTCAACCAGCGCAGCCCCGGCGTCACCGCCTTGATGCAGACCAAATCGGTGAATACGGATGACGCGGACTGGTTCATGAATGAGCCGGGTGGCCTTGGAATCCTAGGGGTCTACGGCGGCATCGCGACCAACCAAGCCTGGCATCGCCTGATCCTCTCGGTTGATACCACGCTCGGCGTCTACCGAAGCTATTTGGATGGGGTTCGGGTGCAGCAACTGACCTCTGACGTGACTGTGGACGGCCGATTCGCCCTCTCAACCACCACGCTTCTTTTCGCGGACAACAGCCAAGAAACCAGTGGGGGATTTATCAACAGCCTCCAACTGCGGTCCGAACCTGTAACCGACTCCGAAGCGGCGGCATTGGGCGGAGCAAAGGCGGCAGGGATCCCCATACCGGCTCCCTCGGACCTCCGCGTTCTCTTCCCTCAGGGTGGCGAAACTCTCACCGCAACCCAGCCGCAAAACCTGTCGTGGTCGTCCAGCAACTCGATCGGACAAGTGCGTGTGGATCTGCTCAAGGGAAACAAGGTGGTGCTAGAGATCGGCACCCTTGACATGAGAGCGGCCTCGTTGGCGTGGACTCCGGATCGGTATATCGGCAACGGAAACGACTATCGGTTAAGACTGACATCCCTGGCCTACACGAATGTCACCGCGCTCTCGGAGTCCGCCTTCACCATCGACGGAAGCGAGACCCTGAACCCAGCGTACGGGAAAGAGCTCCAACGCAACGGAGGATTCGAGGAACAGTTCAACGCATGGACGGTCACAGCAGGCACTCCGCTCACCTTGCTCGCGACACAAGGCAAAGGCCCTCCACACAGCGGCCTCCGATTCCTTCACGGAGGCCGCAACACCCCCGCCTCGGAGAGTATTGTAGGTCAGGAGATCGATCTCATCGCCGCAGGGTTCAGCGACAGCCAACTGGACGATGTGTCCACCGTCACTGTCGAAGGATGGCTGCGAAACCAATACGACCCGGGAGAGTTTGACGACCAAGTCTTTCTGCGCCTTCGTTATCTAGATGCCATCGGCGAGGAGCTCAGCTCCCTCCGAACCCTCCTACCCGTCACCGGCAGTTGGAAACGCCAGCAGATGAGCGGCTTGATTCCCCGTGGCACCCGGCGACTCAGCCTGGAAATCGTTGGGAAGCACCGGCGGGATGCCGACAACGACAGCATGGCTGACGACTTGATTCTGAAGCTGGGGCGTCCGGCACCGCCCCGCAAGGTTCCCCTCATCACTAAACTGCCCATGCTACAGGACTATCGACAGGACGCGATGACCTTGCTGTGGGAGACTGACGGCAATCTGGCCGAACACTCCGTCGCCTATGGGCGTGAGAGCCACTCCGAGAGAGTCGAACGTCGGATCAGCACGCTCGAGATTGATTCCACCCATTCCGTACACACAGCTACGCTGACCGGCCTGGAGGCTGAAACCCGCTATCGTTATCAAGTCCGAAGCGGCAATCAGGTGACTCCGGTCTATTCCTTCACCACCGCCCCGCGTGCCGATTCTCCCTTCGCCATCGCATGGTGGGGCGACAATCATGACGGAACCAGCACCCTAAAAACCCATGTCAGCAACATCGTAAGCCACGCGCCGAACCTCATCTGCGTGGCGGGCGACATGGTGAACTCTGGAAACGCACTAACCGACTGGCATGACTTCTGGTTTAGGCCCCTGGAGCATTTGAATGCGGCACAGACCATTCCCGTGTTGTTTGCGCGCGGGAACCATGACGGCGAGCACGCGCTCGCCTACGCCTACAGCGCCCTACCCGGCAACGGTGCCTGGTATAGCTTCGCCTACGGGAACTCCTGGCTCATCTTCCTCGACAGTGAGATAAGCTCCTACGACGTGCCTGAACAGCTGGCGTGGCTGAAGAAGGAACTCCAGCGCCCTGAGGTTCGCCGGGCAGCGTTTCGTATCGTTTGCTTTCATCGCCCACCCTGGACGGATTTTTGGAACGGCGGCGGCTACACAGGGGAGGCCTGGGTCCAGGCTCTCTGGACACCGGTTCTGGCTGCAAACGACGTGGACCTTGTCATCAGCGGACACACTCACGCCTACAGCCGGGGCACGACCAACGGCGTGACCTATGTCGTGAGCGGAGGCGGGGGCGGAACGGTGGACACCGAGAGGGTGGCTCGATGGCCCTTCTTTACGGTGGAGTATACCGACACCCATTTTGATCTTCTGGAGGTAGATGGATACAGCCTGGACTGGAGGGCGTTCAGTG